>NZ_UHFH01000003.1:717500-1030000 GCF_900459225.1 Streptococcus dysgalactiae subsp. dysgalactiae | reverse complement strand
GCTTCGCTATAGATTTCATTAAAATACTTGTAATTCTCAATAGCCTGATTTTGAGCATTAAAGACTTGAACCAAGCTTTCTTGTCGTATCATCTCTTCTGTAAATTGAGCTAGATTTCCTCTACTTTGTGTTTGCTCTCGGGCATAGTGAAAGCTCTTTTGGGCGATATAGCGGGCAAGAAAAAGAGAAATGGGTGTTAGGATTAGCACTACGGCTAACATCATCCAATCAATTTGCGCCATAGCAAAAATAGTAAATAGAATCGTCAGCAAGCCCGTTACAAATTGACTAAATACCATCTGTAGGCCATTAGAAAGTTGTTCTGTGTCAGTTGTCACTCGACTGACCAAATCTCCAATGGTTTGCTGATCGAGATAGGCAAAGGGTAGTTGATGAATTTTTCCTAAAAGATCATTTTTTAATTGCTGACTATAGCGATAAAGCAGACGATAATAGAAAAGAGGTATTATCCACTGAATAAAAGCGTTGATTGAAACCACTATTGCCATTTGCACTAGGAGCCACTTCAGGGTTTGCCAATGATTGGCTAGTAAGATGACGTCAACAGCTTTACCGATAAGAACTGGCAGGTAGACACTCAATCCTACTTGAACAAGGCTAGCTGCTACAAGTATAAAAACATACAGACGTTTCTTCAACAAGTCTTTGAACAAGCGATCCAGGAGGTGGTGATTGATTTTTGTCATTTTGCCTCCCCCTTCCGTTGAAGTGCTAGCATGTCTTGATAGACTGAATGAGTTGTCTTTAGTTCCTCATGACTGGCAAAACCAAGCTGGTGTCCTTGATCCAAAAGTAAAATCTTATCAACAAAAGCTAAATTCTTAATAGATTGTGTCACCAAAATCACTAAGACATCTGATAATTCCTCTTTCAATGCTTTAAAAAGTTGGACACGAGTCACATTGTCCAAGGCAGAACTGGCATCATCTAAAATCAACAGCGGTTTTGGATTAACAAGAGCCCTGGCAATGGCTAAGCGTTGACGTTGACCTCCTGAGAAATTACGCCCAAAAGCTTCAACCGGAGACTCTAATTGATCTGGTAAAGCAGCGACGAAGTCTTTTGCTTGGGCTATTTCCAGTGCCTGCCAAAGCTTCTGATCCTCAACAGGAGTGGATTGCCCTAACATCAGATTACTTCTGATTGTTCCTTTAAACAGTTGGACTTTTTGAGGAACAAGAGCAATGAAACGGCGCCAGTCCTCTACTGTTTTTGGTGTCTGCCCTTGCCACTTAAGGCTAATTTCGCCATGATTATGTGAGTAAGTGCGGCAAATCAACTCAACTAATGTTGTTTTCCCCGCTCCTGTTCCTCCGATAATGCCAATCCATTCTCCCTGATTAGCACTAAATTGAATGTTATAAAGACTAGGTTCTGATGCTCTTGGGTAGGTAAAAGTCAGATGATTAATGGTTAAAAGCATTGAAGACTTCCATTGAGATTCGCCAAGTGGTATTGGTTTTTGCTCAGATAAAGTTAAAACCTCACTAATGCGGTTTGCAGCTGTTACACTCTGACTGATTGTTCCCATTAGCATGGTCATTTTTAACAGTTCTGATAAAATCTGTAAGAGGTAATTGATTAAAGCCACTAGCATGCCTTGGCTGAGTGTGCCAGAAGACACTTGCCAACTTCCCTGCCAAATCAGAATCAGCAAGGTAACGTTAACCACTAGAAACGTCATTGGATTTAAGAGATTAGCTAGGGTAGCAGCTTGATATTGGTTATGACTTAAGCTATCGTTTTGTTCTTTAAACGTTTGAAGTTCATTTTGAGTTTGATTAAATGCCTTAATTACCCGAATCCCTTGCAATTGCTGACTGGTTAGACGAACTAAGTGGTCCGTTTCCTGACGAATCACACGATAGAGCGGGTTTAAAAAACGAGAAATGCCAAAAACAAGCCCCAATAAGATGACCACCATTATCACAAACCACAACGTAAGACTGGGACTAATCCAATACGCCATGATTATCGCACCAAAGACAATAATAGGAGCTCTTAAAAAAAGACGTAACGATTGGTTAATACCTGTTTGAACCTGAAAACTATCACTGGTCAAACGAGATAAAAGGCTGGCATAACCTAAGCGGTCCTGTTCTTCTTTAGGGAGTCCCATGATTGTCTCAAAAAGGTCATCGGTCATCTGTTTTGTAAAGCCTACTGCAGCCTTGGACGAATAGTATTGAGCTGTCATAGAGAATGCCAGACCAACAGCTGCTAAGGCAAATAAGGTTAAGACAACCCCAAAAATCCCTTGACTGTTTCGCTGACCAATCTGTACATCGATCAAGTTAGCAATCAGCAAAGGCACTAATAATTCAAATAAAGCTTCTAATAATTTGAAAATGGGACCTAAGATAGTTTCTTTTAGGTACCCTTTCACATATGGACGTAATCGTTTCATAATGACTTTCTAGAAAAGGCTCATTAATTCAATTAAATAGAGATTGAAATGAACTTCTCGTGAATAATAGATATTACCACCATTTTTATAAAGCTTGCCTCCAGAAATCAAAGCTAGAGGGTGGTAGTAAAAATAAGTTTGGCCGCTAGTGTTTCCTAGACTCGGAGCAACTACTGTCTTAGAATAAGTTGTGGCTAAAGGAATAGTATTTTGCCCACCATGATCAGCAACATAGTCAATATAAGCTGTTCCAAAGTTATAGGCTTGAACTGCTGTCCAAGAATCAACCCCTGCTTCTTCAGCTAGAGACAAATTATGAGAAAGCAAACTCACCCCATGCTCAATGCTAGATTGACTGTCTGTAATGGAGTCTTTCTTTCCAGAGCTACTTTCACTGGACTGCATGACATCTGCTTCGCCACCTTTTGTCTCTGTGTATATCATGGCTAAGACTAAGTCTACATTTGCCTTCGTATCATTTTCTGCTAAGGTCTTTTCAACCATCGGCTTGTAAGCCAAGACACGATGGACATTGTGTCGAATAACAAGCACTTGATAGAAAATAAGCAAAAAAATGAGCAGAGCGCAGACACGCTTAATGAATTTAAACATTTATTTTGTTTTAATATCCTCTATGTTCTTAATTAAGATGGAATAAGTCCCATCATCATTTAACAGGAATTCGACTGATTCGGCATCCTGATAAATAGCATTTGGCACGGTCAACTCTATGCCATTTGACAACGATAATTTTTGGCTTTCTAGTTTTTTGATTTGTCTGGAATGATCAATATCACTGATTTTTATGGGTTCTGGAATCGCTTCTTTGACTTGGTCCACAAAGGTTAAACGGGCCGTTAAATTATCATCAAAGAGCTGATCAGCTAATTTTTCTGGTGATAAGGTATCATCAGCTTCTAATTGGTTAAAAAGCGTTGACTTCATCTTGGATTGGAAAGCAAAATCATCTTGATTAAAGTTCTCTGCAATTTTCTGAGCCGTTTGTTCAATCATTTTGATTGATTTTTTAACTGACTGTTCAGGTTTAACCTTTAAAAGAGTCTCCGAAAAATAATGTTCAAAACTACCATTATGTTTCACACGTTTCTCAATCAAATAATACTGACCAGATTTAAGATTAATGACCAGTGCTTCGTCCGGTGTTTGGGTAGGACTCGGCAAATTATTCTGTGTTACCGTAAAAGGGTGTTCATAATTATCAGAAAGGTGAGCGAACTGCTCTTTTAAGGCAATTCGTAGGAAGGCAAAGAAGGGTTCTCCATCTTTATCGAACTGAATAAACACCAAATCATTGGTTTTTTGATCCTCTGCAATGACAAATGCTTCTTTCCATAATTGAGCAAGGGTGACGGAGGTTTCTAAAAGATCATCACTGATAGTTGCAAAAAAGGCATTATCAGGCTCAAATTGACCTCTCTTAGCCTCATCTGAAAATACTTTAGCTAATTTTTTCCGAAAATACTCATCAATGCGTGGTGTAATGCTCACCAAGCGATCAGATAGTAATAATTCTGTGTCATTAGGGGAAAACTGATGAATAACGATACGTTTGATATAACTGTCTAACATGGTTCCTTATTTTTTATAGAGTGGAAAAGCATCTGTTAATTGACGCACTTCCTGACGAACCTCTTCAAGAATAGTTTCTTGATTATGATTAACCAAGGCTTTGATAATGAGGTGAGCGATAGTCTGACTTTCTTTAACTCCCATGCCACGACTGGTTATAGCTGCACAACCAATACGAATGCCTGATGTTTTAAAAGGAGATAAGGTTTCAAAAGGAATGGCATTTTTATTTAGAGTAATATTAACCTCATCGAGAAGATTTTGAGCTAACTTACCATTTGCAATCACTTTGGTAACATCTACCAAGAAAACATGATTATCTGTCCCACCAGAAATAAGGCGGAAGCGCTCATCTTGCTCAAACACTGCTGCCATAGCCGCAGTGTTATCAATAATAGCCTGTGCGTAGTCTTTAAAGGATGGATCCAAGGCTTCTTTAAAAGCAACCGCTTTGGCAGCAATCACATGCTCAAGAGGTCCTCCTTGTAGACCTGGGAAAATGGCTGAGTTAATCTTTTTAGCAAGAGCTTCATCATTGGTTAATATCAATCCACCACGAGGACCACGTAAGGTTTTGTGAGTTGTTGAAGTAACAATGTGCGCGTAAGAAACAGGATTAGGATGTAAACCTGCTGCCACAAGACCAGCGATGTGAGCCATATCTACCATTAAATAAGCACCAACTTGATCAGCAATATCACGAAACTTTGCAAAATCAATGCTTCTAGAATAAGCCGAAGCCCCTGCAACAATCAATTTAGGTTGGACAGCTTTAACCTGCTCCAAAATGGCATCATAATCTAACATTTCCGTATCAGCATTTACTGAATAACCTACAAAATGGTAGGTTTTCCCTGAAAAATTGACCGGTGATCCATGAGTAAGGTGTCCACCTGCTGCCAAATCCATCCCTAAGACAGTATCGCCAGCTTCAATCAAAGCCATATATGCTGCTGCATTAGCTTGACTGCCAGAATGAGCTTGAACATTAGCAAATGAAGCACCAAAAAGCTGTTTAGCGCGTTCAATAGCAAGCGTTTCGACAATATCCACACATTCTGTTCCGCCATAATAGCGATTACCAGGGTAGCCTTCTGCATACTTATTCGTCAAAACAGATCCTTGAGCTGCCATGACAGCTTTTGAGACCATATTTTCAGAGGCAATTAATTCAATATTGTGTTCTTGTCTTTCTTCTTCAGCATGAATAGCATCCCAAAGGTCTTCATCAAAAGCTTCAAAATTATCTTGATCAAAAATCATCGTCATCTCCTTATAATTTCTTAATGAAACGCAATTGTGTTTTATCATCCACATAATTCAGTTTTCGATAAAAACCATGCGCTTCTGTGCGGTGACTAGCAGAATTCAGGCGAATAAAAGCAAATTCTTCTTCTTTGGCAAGTGCTTCTAACCCTGCTACCAAAGAACTTCCAATGCCTTTTCCTTGGTAATCTGGTAAAACGGCTAAAGCCAAGACATTAAGGCCCTTATCTGTGTAAAGTGTCTCGTAGCATTCTGCATGAGCATACCCTACTAATTGATGAGTATCCTCATCATCATAGGCTAGAAAATAATGATGGCCATCATCTATCAATCGTTCGAATTGACTTTCCACCAAATCGATTGAGACACAATACCCTAAGGCTTTATCATTAATCTCCTTTAGTGATGGACAATCTGCTTTACTTAATGGTCTCAACATCCGCATAACCCCTTTCCTAAAAATGAAGCTCAGGTATCTTGCCTACTAACTCTTCCTTCGTAATAGCACCTTGGCGTAAAATCACAGGGCTTTCGCCTGACAAATCTAAAATCGTTGAATCCTTACCTGTTAGAAAAGGATCATCCGCATAACCAATCACTTGAAAATCAAAATCTTGTATAATCTGATCAAAAACCTTACCACTGGGTTTACCAGATAAGTTGGCAGAAGGACCGATTAAAGGGCCAGTTTTTTGAATTAGCGCTGCAGTAATCGGATGACTGGGCAGTCGAAAACCAACGGTTGCTAGTCCAGAATTTATCCAGTGAGGCACACGATCATTCGCCTTTAAAATAACTGTCAAAGGTCCAGGTAAAAATGCTTGATAAAGTTTTTCAAGGTATGTTGGCTGTTCTTTTGAAAAAGCTAAAATGCTATCAAAATCAGCAACATTCAGATTCATTGCCTTATCGCGAGGTCTCTGTTTTAAGTCATAAACCGCGTTCACCGCTTTTTCATCCAAAGCCTTGGCAAAAAGACCATAAACCGTTTCTGTCGGTAACACAAGAGCGCCACCTGATTCAATGATACTAGCTAATCGTTCCATGATCGACGACGACCATCCTTTCTTTACCAAATACATCCTTTAAGACCCGAACCCGTTTTTGAGGAAAATGAGTGTTAACAAGTGCTTTAATGCCCTCTCCCTGCTTATAACCAATTTCAAAGTAAAGCTTCCCTTTTTCACTTAGGTAATTCGAAGCCTCTTCAATAATCCTTCGGTAGATGGCATAACCGTCTTCTGCTGCAAAAAGAGCTAAATGGGGTTCTGACTGGTAGACATTTAAACCTACCTCATCCTTATCCTCGTAGGCAATATAGGGGGGATTTGACACAATCATATCAAAGGTTCCTGAAAGTTGACTAAAAACATCCGAAACGATAAAAGTTATATCAAGCTGATAATGGCTAGCATTATCTTGGGCTAAGCTCAGGGCGTCACTTGAAATGTCAGATGCTGTTAACTGCCAAGCAGGTCTTTCTTTCTTGAGAGAAATAGCAATCGCTCCACTACCTGTTCCAATATCCAAAGCACTCAACGGTGTATCGGGATTTTCAGCTAAAATCAAGTCTACTAGTTCTTCCGTTTCGGGCCTTGGAATTAAAACTCTTTGGTCCACGGAAAGCTGAAGATCTCTAAAATAAGCCCGTCCTGTTAGATATTGAGGAGATAAATGCTGGCTTAGATCCATGAAAATCTTTTCCAAAATCAGGCAGTCATCTGAACTTACTTCTTGATTTTGGTGAAGTAAGAAATCAAGGCTAGACCACTCTTTTAGTTCCCTAAAAACATAGGCGAGGTTTTCGCGATCCTCACCTATTTGTTCCAGTTTATCTTCATAAGTCCTGATTAATGTAGCATAGTTCATTAGTTATTGAGAGATTCCAATTTCTGTGTTTGGTCATACATGACAAGGGCATCAATGATTTCATCCATCTTTCCAGACAAAATAGTATCCAACTTTTGTAAGGTCAAGCCAATACGGTGATCCGTCACACGATTCTGCGGGAAATTGTAGGTACGAATACGTTCTGAACGGTCACCTGTACCAATGGTTGATTTACGTTCAGCGTCTTGTTCGTCTTGAGCAATCTGGGCAAAATGGTCAGCCACACGGGCACGAATAATTTTCATCGCTTTGTCACGGTTTTTTTGTTGTGTCCGTTCTTCTTGCATTTCCACTTTAATATTGGTTGGCAAGTGAACGATACGAACGGCAGTTGCCACTTTATTGACATTCTGACCACCTGCACCTGAAGCATGGTAAATATCAACACGCAAATCTTTAGGATCAATGTCGTATTCTACTTCTTCTACTTCTGGCATAATAAGAACTGTTGCTGTTGACGTATGGACACGGCCTTGGCTTTCTGTTACAGGAACACGCTGCACACGGTGAGCACCAGATTCGTATTTCAATTTAGAATAAACAGACTGACCAGAAACCATGGCAACAACTTCTTTGATACCACCAACTCCATTATAAGAGGCTTCCATGACCTCAAAACGCCAGCCTTGGCTTTCAGCAAATTTTTGGTACATGGTCAAAAGGTCACCAGCAAAAAGGGCAGCCTCGTCACCACCGGCAGCTCCACGGATTTCCAAAATGATATTTTTATCATCATTCGGATCTTTCGGCAAGAGGAGGATTTTAAGTTTTTCTTCGTAGTCTTCCTTAGCAGCTTTAGACTCTTTTAATTCTTCCTTAGCCATTTCTTCTAATTCAGGATCACCACTGGCATCCTTAATCATTTCTTCCGCATCAGCAATGGCTTGGATTACTTGTTTATACTCACGGTAGGTTGTTACAGTATCACGTGTACTAGCTTCTTCTTTTGACAAGGCCATAAAACGCTTGGTGTCTGAAACGACTTCTGGGTCACTCAATAATTCGCCTAACTCTTCATAACGGTCTTCAACCGCCTGTAATTGATCATAAATGTTCATTCGTTTTGATCATCTCCTCTTTTTACTTTTTCTCAGTCATGACTGACTGTTCGGTGCTAACGGGTGGGTGAAAATAATGCTTACGGCAAACTGGAATATAGGTTTCATTCCCTCCGATTTGTATCTGAGCTCCCTCATATACCGGTTTTCCATTCTCAGTTCGTAAAACCATCGTGGCTTTCTTGCTACAATATTGGCAGATCGTTTTGATTTCATCAATCTTATCGGCCAGAAGCAAAAGGTATTTTGACCCTTCAAACAGTTCATTTTGAAAATCATTTTTTAACCCAAAAGCCATGACAGGAACATTTAACTCATCCACCACACGCGCCAAATCATAAACATTTTGCTTGCTTAAAAATTGGCTTTCGTCAATCAAGACACAATAAGGTTTTTCCTCCAATTGATCAATAAAGTTAAAAACATCCATATCACTAGAAATAGGAACTGCTTCTCGTCGCATGCCGATACGACTTGAAACGACGCCAAAACCATCACGCGTATCAAGAGCACTTGTCATAATGACAACAGGTTTTCCTTGTTCTTCATAATTATGTGCTACTTTCAAGATTTCAATAGTCTTGCCTGAATTCATTGTCCCATATTTATAGTATAATTGAGCCAAAATGGAGTATCCTACCTTCTATTTTTATCCTTTCTATTCTATCATAATTGTATTCATTTGGCGATTGACTTCTTCGAAAACCCGACACTGGTAATGAGAAAAAAGTCCTTTGGTAAGCCTTTTCAAGAAGCTGTTAAGCATAGGCAATTTCACAACAACATGATAAAATAGACATAACTAGAAAAGGAGGTTTCCTATGCCATTTGTAACCATTGACCTTTTTGAAGGTCGTAGCCAAAATCAAAAAAATCAATTAGCACGTGAAGTGACTGAAGTCGTCTCACGCATCGCTGAAGCACCTCAAGAAAGCATTCATGTTTTTATTAACGACATGCCAGAAGGGTCTTATTTCCCACAAGGTGAAATGAAACGAAAATTATAATAACCTTCCCCCACTCCTTAGTGGGGGTCTTCTGCTAAAAAGGGGACTAATTATGTTTGTTACGCAACAATTAAAACTAATGGGAACTGTTATTGATATCCATATTGCATCCAACAAAGCTCCTCAACAACTTCAGACGGTGATTACCCTATTACATACTTACAATCATCGTTTTTCTGCCAATGATTCTACTTCTGAATTGATGGTTATTAATAGGGCAGCTGGTGTCAAAGCCGTCCGTGCCCACTCTGATTTGCTGACTCTTATTCAAATTGGTAAATCACATAGCCTAGCTGCGCCAAGTAATTTGAATATCGCTATCGGGCCACTTGTCCAAACCTGGCGAATCGGCTTTCCTGATGCTAATCTACCCAGTCCTGAGCTTATCTCACAACAATTAGCCCTCACCGATCCCCAAAACATTAGAATTAATCAGACCAATCAAACCGTTTTCTTAACACGATCTGGAATGTCACTTGATTTGGGTGCCTTAGCTAAGGGTTACATTGCAGATAATATCATGGCTTATCTCATCGAAGACGGGGTCGAATTTGCCCTAATCAATTTAGGAGGAAACGTCTTAGTTCATGGACCTAATCCGAAAAGCCCTGACAAGACTTTTCGAATTGGAATTCAAGAACCAGGTGCCAGACGAGGCAAGCACTTGGGACTCATCAAGGTCAACAATCACTCTGTAGTGACCTCTGGTATTTATGAAAGGCAGTTTACAGCCAAAGGGAAACAGTATCATCATATCTTAGATCGTCAGACAGGCTATCCTATAGAAACAGATATGCTCAGCTTAACGGTCATGGCTCCTTCTTCTTTGGATTGTGAAATATGGACTACCCGACTCTTTGGACTCGATAAAGCCACCGTTATTAGCTGTTTAAATAATCTAAAACACATTGAAGGACTTGTGGTCACAAAAGATCAAAAAATCTGGATGTCAAATGGACTAAGACCATACTTCCAAGCCATGTATTAGTAAAAACAACTAGGAGTCTTTCTAGCTAACTGATTAAACCTATCAAAAAAACGACTCTCTCTGAGTCGTTTCAAATTGAAGACAAACTTCATTTTTGAGGTTTGTCTTTTAGTATGATCATTGATATCTTAATAATCTTTACTATTTAAGAGCAGGTTTAAGACAACAGATGTCAAAGTGGCAATCACAATACCATTCGTTAAGAACATTTGAGCTGTCTCTGGTAAACTAGCAAAAAGATTGGTGCCATTAAACCCTAAGCCAGCCGAAATGGAAACAGCAGCAATAATAAAATTATACTCGTTCTTTTGGAAATCAACACGATTAAGCATTTGCATTCCTTGAAGAGCAACCATACCAAAGAGAACAAGCATAGCTCCACCAAGAACTGGGCTTGGAATCATTTGCGCCATTGCTCCAAATTTAGGGAGTAAACCAATGACCACAAGGATACCTGCTGCGTAGTAAATCGGACGACGGGTTTTAATACCTGAGATTTGGACAAGTCCAACATTTTGAGAAAAACCAGTATAAGGGAAGGTGTTAAATAACCCACCGAGAAAGACTGCGATCCCTTCTGAGCGATAACCATTGCGCAAACGTTTTTCATCTAATTGATCATTAGTCAAATCTGAGAGCGCTAAGTAGACACCTGTTGATTCAACCATAGAAACCGTTGCGATGATACACATCATCACAATAGAAGTGATTTCAAAAGTTGGCATGCCAAAATAAAATGGGGTTGGCACATGAATCCAAGAAGCCTCTGCAACAGGAGTTATATCTACTAATCCCATCATGGTTGAAACCAAAGTTCCCGCTACAAGCCCAATCAAAATGGAAATGGATTTCACAAAACCTTTGGTAAATTTTTGGACTAAAAGAATAATGACAATCGTCAACAATGATAAAATCATGCTTTGTGCCGTAGGCTCTTTGACGTTATCTCCCATATTCCCCATAGCAACACCTACGAGACTTAAACCAATAACGGTAATGACCGATCCTGTAACAATTGGTGGGAAGAAACGAGCAATCTTAGAAAAAATACCTGCCACTAAAATGACATAAATTCCTGACGCAATTAGGGCTCCAAACATGGCACCTGAACCTTGCTGCGCTCCAATAATGGAGAGAGGTGCCACTGATTGAAAAGCACATCCTAAAACAACTGGTAATCCCACTCCCGTATGCTTGGTTAACTTTAACTGTAAGAAAGTAGCCAAACCACACATGAAAATATCTGTCGAAATCAGGTAAGTCAACTCTCTAGCGGAATAACCTAAAGCACCTGCAATCATAATTGGTACTAAAATAGATCCGGCATACATCGAAAGCACATGCTGTAAGCCAAGGACAGCTGATTGCGAGTGAGAATGTTCTTGCTTTGTTGAATGTATCATTATGCGTCAGCCTCCAAGAAGTTTAAGTTCCCATTTTCAAAGTTTTTAATACGTGCTAATGAGGTCACTTCAATGCCCATATCTTCAATCAATCGACGGCCATCTTGGAAAGATTTCTCAATCACAATACCAACGCCGACGACTTGTGCCCCTGCTTGACCAATAATCTCAATCAAACCTTTTGCTGCCTGACCATTGGCTAAAAAGTCATCAATAATCAAAACCTTATCTTCTTTAGATAGAAATTTACCAGCGATAGACACCGTGCTCGTCACTTGTTTAGTGAAAGAATAAACTTCTGCTGTTAAGATCCCCTCTGTCATGGTAATGTTTTTATGTTTTTTCGCAAAAATCATAGGAACATCCATTGCTTCTGCAGCGTAGACGGCTGGTGCAATACCTGAAGCTTCGATTGTAACCACTTTTGTAATTCCTGCCTCAGCATATTTTTGAGCAAATACCTTGCCGATCGCTTTCATCAATCGACAATCAACTTGGTGGGTTAAAAAATTATCTACCTTTAAAATATTCTCTCCTAGAATATTGCCATCTGTTAAGATGCGTTTCTCAAGTAACTGCATAAATCTCCTTTGATTCAAATAGAAAAAGCCTGCCGCAAAGTTAGAAACCATAAAAGTTCCTCACTTTGCAAGGTTAAAAACCAAGCAAGCCTAAAAGCTTACTTATTGTTAGACATTAAGGTGTCTTGTAGAGACGCTGCGCCAATTCACAGCATAAATAAGTATGTCATTATTTAATTCATTATGATAATTTACTATTTTACCATGTTTCTTATTTTTTTCAATACCTACAGAGATATGATAAAAGCATCTCCAGCATTAAGCTAAAAAAATTCTTTGCTGGTCCTAGCTAACTCCATATCATTTAAATAGAATCACCATTCCAAATGGAATTTTTGACAATAACATAATCAACATGACGCAAACTGTCTAAATCTTTACCACCCGCGTAAGAAATGGACGATTGCAAATCTTGTTGCATTTCAGTCAGGGTGTCTGATAAATGGCCTTTTGTAGGCAGTAAGATTTTTTTACCTTCTACATTTTTATGCTCGCCTTTTTGATATTCTGACGCCGAGCCATAATATTCTTTAAACGTTTCACCATCCACTTCTACTGTTTTTCCAGGACTTTCAATATGCCCTGCAAAAAGCGAACCAATCATGACCATACTCGCTCCAAAGCGGATGGATTTAGCGATATCACCATGTGTGCGAATCCCACCATCAGCAATGATAGGCTTACGAGCTGCCTTTGCGCACCAGCGCAGTGCTGCTAACTGCCAACCACCTGTACCGAAACCTGTTTTTACTTTAGTAATACAAACTTTTCCTGGACCAATACCTACTTTAGTGGCATCAGCACCTGCGTTTTCGAGTTCCCGTACAGCTGCTGGCGTACCAACATTTCCAGCAATGACAAATGTTTCTGGTAATTCAGTTTTGATATGCTTAATCATATCAATAACACTGTTAGCATGACCATGAGCAATATCAATGGTAATAAACTCAGGAGCATCCTCTTTCAAAGAAGTCACAAATTCATATTCGTAAGCTTTAACCCCAACAGAGATTGATGCAATCAAGCCTTGTTCATGCATGCGTTTGATAAAAGGTTTGCGGCTATCTTCATCAAAACGATGCATAATATAAAAATAACCCTCTTTTGCTAACTGCTCAGCAATTGTTTCATCAATAATTGTTTGCATATTTGCTGGGATAACTGGTAGCTTGAACTGGTATTTTCCGAGTGTTACACTTGTATCTGCTTGTGAACGACTAGTAATAATGCACTTGTTAGGAATCAGTTGAATATCTTCATAATCAAATACAGGGATGTCATTAAACATAAGTTTCTCCTCTTTTGACACAGATGAAAGAAAATAAGTCAGTTCTCATCTTCTTCTCCACGTCCTTTATACAAAATGACCTTCCTATGACCTCTGATGATTAGAGGCATCGCTAGGTAAAAACTTACCTTTCCTTTTATAGTTTATTCATTTGTTTATTTTTTGTCAAATTTAAATACTGCTTTTAATTTAAAAGTTCGGTTTTTGCGTTTATGAATTGTTACTTCTTGAACGTAAGAGATGAAAAAATGCCAGTCCTACGGACCAACATTTCTGTTTATTTCTGAATTAAGCCTGCTTTCAACAGATAATCTCGAGCGACCTTATTAGCATCTGCTCCTTTAACAGATACCTTGTAGTTCATGTCCTGCATCTCTTTTTCAGTAATTTTTCCCGCTAATTGATTAAGAATGCCTTTTAATTCTGGATGTTTTGTTAATAAGGAGGCTTTCATCAAAGGAGCTCCCTGATAAGGTGGAAACAACTGTTTATCATCTTTTAAAACTTTCAAATGGTATTTCGTAATTTCAGCATCCGTAGAGTAAGCATCTGTTACTTGGATATCTCCTGATTGAATAGCTTGATAACGCAAGGCTGGCTCCATCGTCGCCACAGATAGATGTAACCCATATTGAGATTGCATTCCCTTATAGCCATCTGCTCTGTCCTTAAATTCCAGAGTAAAACCAGCCTTTAAAGTATCAGCATGCACTTTTAAATCAGAAATGGTTTCAATCTGATATTCCTCTGCCAATTTTTCTGGCATAGCAACAGCATACGTATTTTGGTAAGCAAATGGCTTGAGAAGGGTCAGTTTATCTTGCTTAGCAATGCCTTTTTTAGCATCCTCATAGACCTGCTTAGGGTCATTAGACAAAGGTGGTTTGTCGCGTAAAAGACTTGATGTTATGGTTCCTGTAAATTCAGGATAGATATCAATATCTCCAGATTTAAGGGCTTCATATAGGAAGCTAGTTTTCCCAAAATGAGATTTCAACTCAACGCTTATATTTGATTGGTCTTCAATTAATTCCTTATAGAGATTAATCAGAATATCGGGCTCTGCTCCCAATTTACCGGCAATAACCACTGTATCTTTTCCTTTTGAAAACTGACTAAGCACCATAGGAGCGTACGATGCCAACAAGGCAAGGAAAGTGATTCCAAAACTAATCATAATCCGTCGCAAGGAAGCTTTCTCAAGGTACTGTAACAAACTATTGAAAATAATGGCTAGTAGAGCTGAAGAAATAGCCCCTATCATAATCAGATTAGCATTATTACGATCAATCCCCAATAAGATGAAAGAGCCAAGTCCACCGGCTCCTATCAAAGAAGCTAAAGTAGCTGTGCCAATAATCATGACTGCTGACGTCCGCACACCTGACATAATGACAGGCATAGCAATTGGAATCTCAAATGTTTTCAAACGCTCCCATTTGGTCATCCCAAACGCTGTCCCTGCTTCCACGAGACTCGGGTCAATACCATTTAACCCTGTGATGGTGTTCTGTAAAATCGGAAAAATCGCATAGATAACTAAAGCTGTCACTGCAGGCAACGTTCCAATTCCCATTAAAGGGATGAAAAGACCAAGCAAAGCCAGTGAGGGAATGGTTTGAAAAACACCTGTTACCTGTAACATGATGTCTGACCAACGTTTGCTGCGACTGAGAAGAGCTGCTAAAGGCACGCCTATTAGTAAGGCAATCATAAGAGATAAAAGGGAAATTTGCAGGTGTTCCCCTAGAGCAGCCAACCATTCATTAAAACGGTTTTGGAAAGTTACAAACAAATTAGGCATGCTCATTACCTCCAAATAAATTGGCTACAAAAGCATTAGCAGGGTGGGTCTTAATCATTTCTGGGCGATCCAGTTGCACAATTTCTCCCTCATTTAAAATAGCCACGCGGTCTCCTAATTTAATAGCCTCATCAATATCATGTGTCACAAATACAATAGTCATGCCAAACTCCTTGTGAAGACTCAACATTAATTCTTGCAATTGTTTACGTGAAATAGGATCTAAGGCTGAAAATGGTTCATCCATCAATAGAATTTTAGGATGAGAAATGATAGCACGTACAATACCAATACGTTGCTGTTCACCTCCCGATAAATCACTTGGGTAACGATTAAGATAATCTTTAGCAGGTAGGCCCACCTTATTCAATAATTCTTCAGTTTTTTGTCTAATTTCTTCAGGTGACCATTGCTTCATCTCAGGGATAATCGCAATATTTTCAGCTACTGTGAGATTGGGAAAAAGAGCAATTTGCTGCAACACGTATCCAATAGATAGCCTCATCTCACGTAAATCTAACTCTTTCTGTGGGACGTTATTCAGTAAAATATCTCCAGAGCTTGGTTCAATAAGGCAATTAATCATTTTTAAAAGTGTGGTCTTGCCCGATCCGCTGGGGCCAACCAACACAAAAAATTCACGGTCATTAATTTGAAAGGTCTGCTCTTGCAAAACCTTTGTCTGACCAAAAGTTTTAGAAACATTATTAAAACGTATCATTATTTCTCCAATTCATTGGTTAAAGCATCACTATAAAAGCTGATGAATTCATTCAACCTGTCTCTCTGTCATTTTTTCTCAAAACGTTCTGAGTAACTACCTTGAGTTTTTTACTTCCAAAGGAATTATTGCAAACACTCCTATTTTTAGACAAACGTATCTACTATTTCATCTATTAATTAAAGGGACTCTTAGGTATCCTCAGTAAGGTAAAAACTCACCAGTTCTCAAAAACATTTTCTCTCATTATTTTCTTGTCGTTTGTTGTTGACCATTATAAAAAGTTTCCCACTATAAGTCAAATAATGAGACTATTACCCCCTTATAGAAAAACAGGTCACTGTGTCGGCCTATCTCTCCAAAATTACCTTATCAAAAATCCTAGACTTGCCTATGATAATAGATAAACAGATTAATTGTCTTTTCTAGAAAATACAGCTATCATACAATTATGAAAAATACCATTTCCATTTTAGCGCTCTTAACACCTGAAAACCAACTTGAAGATACGTTTATTAGAGAGCTTTCCCACCACTTCTCACACCTTTTTGAGGTGACTATTCTCACTAGCAAAGCCAACATTCAGTCAAATCAATTGTCGACTTTCCAGGGAATTTTCAGTTTCCATGAGCATGACATTGACTTGCCTACACTCTATTTCAAAACCTCTCAATATGGTCAGGGATTTTTAGTGACAGAAAGTGTATTTGATCAAGCAACAGCAGTCTTATCGTTAAGCCAATACCTCACTAGATTTTACCAAAAATTTGATGGACATTTTTTAGAGTACCTTCCTTTGCAAGCAAGGTTATCTGATGCAAATGGAAACATCATAGTCGATAATCATGCTTTTAATGGAAGTTTTTTGCCAGCTACTGATAAAGAAATAGAAGATTGGATTCTTGCTGAATTGCGTTTATCAGATAACCCTTGTAAAACCTTCCTACTTCCTTCGGGTTCATTGGATCATATTTACATGCAGCATTATCAAGCTCTTAAAAATCCTCAAGGTCAGCTGGTGGGAGTTTTGGATACCGTTCAAGACATTAAACCGTTATTAAACCAGTATTTAGAAGAAACTGGACAAGCCATTGTTGGCTGGTCCGATGTGACATCAGGTCCTTCCATTTTAGATCACTAAACTTGATTTTAAATAGGGAGTTCAGCCTAAATCATCAACGCACAAGAAGCAATCAAGAACACTTGGAAACATTAAAACCTTTCTTCTTGACTGCTTTTTTTGATGACTAAATCGGTAAGTCTCACTTATAAAGAATAAGTCATTCCAGTAAACCATTTTTCTAAAGATTATTATTCTTATGGACTCATCCCTTGCTAGTCACGAGTAACTGGTTGCGGTCCATAACTTTGCGACACTGGCATCAGCTCAATACGATTAACATTAACATGAGGGGGCTGATGAATCACCCATGATACGGTCGACGCAATATCTTGAGGTTGAATGGCATGTGCTCCTTGATAAATGGCCTTCACCCGTTCCTCATCACCATTAAAGCGAACCTTTGAAAATTCTGTCCCTTCACATAGGCCGGGTTCAATATTGGTCACACGTATATGGCTACCTGCTAAATCAGCTCGTAAATTGAGTGAGAACTGCTTAACAAAAGCCTTGCTAGCCCCATAAATATTGGCGCCCGGATAGGGAATTGTCCCTGCGGTTGACCCTAAATTAATAATAATACCATCATCTTTGGAGATCATATTTGGTAATAATTGACGTGTGAGATAAATCAACCCAACAATATTGGTATTAATCATCGTCATCCAATTCTCAAAATCGGCTTCATAAGCCTTATCAAGTCCCAATGCCAAGCCTGCATTATTAACTAAAATAGTAATATCTTGCCACTGAGTTGGTAGACTTGTCAAAGCAACATCAATCGCTTTGGTATCTGTGACATCCATCTGCAAAGGGTAAAAGTTGTCCGATCCAAAGCTCGTTTCTAAGGCCTTGAGTTTCTCAAGACGACGAGCGGCACCAATAACCTTTATCCCATCTGCAATTAATTGTTCGACAATGGCTCTGCCAAAACCGGCTGAAGCCCCTGTTACTAAGGCAATATTTCCCATACATTTCCTCACCTTCAAAAAAACGAGATGGTCTGGCCAACTCGTTTTTAATAATGTCAATTAGTCTTTGGACAACTTCTAACACATCACTTAGCGGTTAGAATCCTATATCAAGGGGTCTTGAGTTACCCTTGGCTTTCAATAGCTTGTGCTGCTGTAATAATAGCTAATTTGTAAATATCTTCAGCGCTTGAGCCACGAGATAAATCATTAACAGGTTTGTTCAATCCTTGTAAGATTGGTCCAATAGCATCAAACATTCCTAAACGTTGTGCAATTTTGTAACCAATATTTCCAGACTGCAAGTCAGGGAAAACGAAAGTATTAGCTTGACCAGCAACCGCTGAATCTGGTGCTTTGATAGCTGCTGTTTCAGGAACAAAGGCTGCATCAAATTGCAACTCACCATCAAGTGCCAAATCAGGGTTCAACCCTTTAGCAATTTCTGTTGCTTCTCTTACCTTATCAACTTGAGGCGCTTTACCAGAACCCTTTGTTGAGAAGCTTAACATAGCAATTTTAGGATCAATATCAAAGATTTTAGCTGTTTCAGCTGTGTTAACAGCGATTTCTGCCAATTCTTGTGCTGTTGGGTCAATATTGATAGCACAATCAGCAAACACGTAACGCTCGCTCGTATTTTCGCGGTTCATCAAGAAGACACCTGAAGTTCTTGAGATACCTGGTTTAGTTTTGATGATTTGAAGGGCTGGACGAACAGTGTCAGCTGTTGAATGAATAGCCCCTGATACCATTCCATCTGCTAATCCCATTTTAACCAACATAACACCAAAGTAATTAACATCACGAAGCATTTTATCTGCATCTTCAAGCGTTGCTTTTCCTTTACGGACCTCAACAAAAGCTTCTTTCATTCTTTCAAAGTCAGCATAGTCATTTGGATTAATGATAGTATAGTCTTGATCAGCAAAACCTAATTTTGTTAAAAGGCTGCGAACCTCTTCTGACTGTCCAAGGATAATCGGTTCTAAAAGTCCTTCAAATTTCAAACGAGCAGCTGCACGAACCACACGCTCATCATTTCCCTCTGGAAAAACAATTTTCATGTTTTTTCCAAGAATCTTTTCTCTTAAGCCACCGAATAAACTCCGAATACTCATTATTTATTAACCTCTATCTTTTTTCTGTAAATCTATGATAACGCTCTCAAAGTCATCTGTCAAGTTTATTGCATGTCTACACTCATTTTCTGTAAACGGATCTTTAAAATTCAAGTAATGGCAATGTAAGGCTTGCCTTGTTATTCCTAGGTCCAAGCGACCTCCATAGAGATCATCCCCTAACAGGGGAAAACCAAGGTGGGCAAAATGAACTCTAATCTGGTGGGTACGTCCCGTATGCAATTTAATGTCTACCAAGTGCACATTTTCTGGATAGCGCGCGACCACCTTGTAGCTGGTCTTAGCATATTTCCCCATGGAATCAACCGCCCGTGTAATGATACTATCTTTAGATCGCCCAATTGGTGCCACAATATCCCCTTCGTCGGGTAGAGCACCTTGACCAGAAACGAGGGCGAAATAACGTTTCTCAATGGCACGAGTTTGGAGCTGCTTATCTAATCTTGCATGAGCATAGCCATGCTTAGCAAATAACATCAATCCACTCGTATCTCTATCCAAACGAGTCACGATATGTACTTGTTGATTAGGATAACTCTTTTCCACATAATATGCCTTGATAAAGTTGGCAATAGTATTGGAATGAATGGCACTCGGAATACTGGCAAAGCCAACGGGTTTATTAATGACTAGAAAATGGTCATCTTCATAGACAATGTCCAAGTCAAAAGGAATCGCTTCAAGCTTTTCAAAAGGCTCTTCTTTTGGAATATCAATAGTTACCACATCCCCAATATCCAATAAATAAATGGCATTCTGTTCGATACCATTTACTAATATATTACCACCCTTATATTTGATTTTCGCCAATAGTCCTCTGGAGACATCATGACTTTTTAACAGAGTTTTTACTTTTGTTCGTTTGTCTGCTACAAATTCAAATCTCATGAGTCAATCTCTCCAATAAAGGCATCCTTGACCCTTTCCCAAAAGCTCGTATGACTTGGAGATGAGACAAAATGAATTTTCTCATCGTCGATAAAATACTCCACTTTAGTGACATTTTTAAGCTGATAGGTTTTATTATCAATGGAAATGGTATAAATACCTAAGCGTTTCGGCACTAACTCAATCTTATCTTTTTTGGGAATAATGACTGATGAGCCCAAGGTTCTAAAGACACGGTTATTAAGACTAGAAATTTCCGTTAATTGGAGAGCTTCAATCGTCGGATGTAAGACAGCCCCTCCTAAGGACTTATTATATGCTGTACTTCCAGTAGGTGTAGATACCGAAATGCCATCACCTCGGAAGCTTTCAAATTTCACATGATTGATGATAACATCTGCTACCATTGTCTTTTCGATGCGCTTAACTGTAGCTTCATTTAAGGCACGCGCTTTAATAACACGACCATCATCCAAACTAATAACCACTGTCAGGATGGGATAGGAGATTTGCTCTCCTTTGTCTTTTCTTAAATTATCAATTAATTTATCAAGTTCAAAATCCCGATAATCGGTATAAAATCCCAGATGACCTGTATGGATTCCTACAAAACGTACCTTATCTAATTCTTTTTCATACATGTGAAAGGCAGATAAAAGCATCCCATCCCCGCCAATAGAAATCACGATGTCTGGATTTTTCTTTGATAAGTAAAAATCAGGATCATCTTTAAATACGGCGAAAAGTTTAGAGGCAACGCGTTTGCTTTGATATTTGCCATTCGCAATAATGGCAACTCGCTTCACCTTATCTGTATAATTCATCTGTGTCATCACTATTTCCTACACCATCACTTAAATTTCGTGTCACGGGGTCAAACAATAATTGAGCCTCCCGAATGTCTTCTCGAATTTTACGCATTTCTTCGTCTAATTCTAAGGCAATTTTTGCGGTCAATTCAAGACGTTTTTTGATTTCTTCTGGGAAATCTCCGCCATATTTATAGTTCAACGAATGTTCAATCGTTGCCCAAAAATTCATCGCCAGAGTACGGATTTGAATTTCAGCTAGAACCTTTTTTTGACCTTCAATGGTATCAACAGGGTACTCAACAACCACATGATAAGACCTGTAGCCACTGGATTTCATATTGCGAATGTAATCTCGTTCATAGACAATTGTCATGTCTTGCCGTTGACGTAGCAATGCTAAAACCTCTTCAACATCATCTACAAATTGCACCATAATACGGAGACCGGCAATATCTTGGATGTCTTGCGCTATGTTTTCTTCAAGAACCCCACGCAGGACCATTTTTTCTTTGATGCTTTCAACTGATTTCACCCGGCCTGTTACAAACTCAATAGGGGAATAACGATTTTGCTTACGAAATTGCTTGCGAATACCACGCAATTTAATTTTTAATTCACCAACAGTTTGAATGTAAGGGTCTAAGAATTCTTCCCAATCTAAAGCCACCTGTTTTCTCCTTTCTTGTCAAAGCTAGGATATTAATATAAAATTGAAATAACAATTTATTATAGCACAAATTAAGTTTAAAAGGAATTTCCCATGACCAACCTAGAAATTGAATATAAAACCTTATTAACCAAAGATGAATATAATCGTCTCCTTTCTCAAATGAGTCATGTAGCTCCAGTGACACAGACTAATTATTACATCGACACCGAGGGGTTTGATTTAAAAGCTAATAAGATGTCACTGCGCATTCGTACCTTTACAAATAGTGCCGAACTAACCTTGAAAGTTCCTGAAAAAGTTGGTAATCGTGAATACAATCTCCCTCTCACTCTTGAACAAGCAAAAGACATGATTAAGCATGGGCACTTGCCAGAGTCGCCAGCTCTTGGCTTAATCACTTCTATTGGGATTGATTTAGAGGCTCTTAAAACGTTTGGACATTTGACGACTATTCGGAGAGAAAGCGATACTCCAATTGGGAAAATGGCTTTGGATTACAATCAGTATGCCAATACTAAAGACTATGAATTAGAGTTAGAAGTTACTGATCCAATCAAAGGAAAAATCGATTTTGATCTTTTTTTAACCCAACATCAGATTGCCTTTAAGTATGCTAAAAGCAAAGTTGCTCGTTTTAGCAAAACCTTGAAGAATCCTGGAAATAGCAGATAAAATCAACAGAAAGACTGAAATTTTTCTGTTTTTTTGTTAAAATAGTAATGTTAATGAATCACTTTGAATAAAACTTGGAATTTCTTCCTGTTTATTCTACTTGTTGAAATGAAGGAGCTAAATTTACCATGACTGAACGATATGCTGACAAGCAAATCAAACTGTTCTCACTCACATCAAATCTCCCGATTGCCGAGAAAATTTCGAAAGCATCAGGAATTCCTCTTGGGAAAATTTCTTCCCGCCAATTCTCTGATGGGGAAATTATGATTAACATTGAAGAAACAGTTCGTGGTGATGATCTTTACATCATTCAATCCACTAGTTTTCCTGTCAATGATAATCTCTGGGAATTACTCATCATGATTGATGCTTGTAAACGTGCTAGCGCCAACACTGTCAATATTGTTTTACCTTATTTTGGATACTCACGTCAAGATCGTGTAGCTAAATCTCGTGAACCTATCACAGCTAAATTAGTTGCTAACATGCTAACCAAAGCTGGTATTGACCGCGTTGTCACACTTGACTTGCATGCCGTTCAAGTACAGGGCTTCTTTGATATTCCAGTGGATAATCTTTTCACAGTGCCTTTGTTTGCTGATCATTACAGCCAACTTGGCTTGGCAGGTGCCGATACTGTTGTAGTGAGCCCAAAAAATTCTGGTATTAAACGTGCTAGAAGCTTAGCAGAGTATCTGGATTCACCAATTGCTATTATTGACTACGCAGAGGATGACTCAGAGCGTGAAGAGGGCTATGTTATCGGTGATGTTGCTGGTAAAAAAGCTATCTTGATTGATGATATTCTTAACACTGGAAAAACTTTTGCAGAAGCTGCTAAGATCCTTGAACGAGCAGGTGCAACTGACATTTACGCCGTTGCTAGTCACGGCTTGTTTGCTGGTGGTGCTGCGGATGTTTTGGAAACTGCTCCGATTAAAGACATTATCGTTACAGATTCTGTTAAGACCAAAAACCGTGTCCCAGAAAATGTCACTTACCTTAGTGCTAGCGACTTGATTGCAGAAGCAATCATCCGAATTCACGAAAGAAAACCATTAAGTCCTCTTTTCTCCTATAAACCCAAAGGTAAACATGACGCATGATTTATTTTGACAACGCTGCTACTACCCCACTTAGTCCAGCTGTCATCACAGTAATGACAGAGACAATGACAGATTTTTTTGGCAATCCTTCTAGTATTCACTCTTACGGACGTCAAGCAAGCAAAACTCTAAGAGAATCGCGCAAAACAATCAGCAATCTTTTAGACGTTAATGCTCGCCACATTATTTTCACTTCTGGAGGGACAGAAAGCAACAATACAGCTATTAAAGGCTACGCCTTAGCTAATCAAAATAAGGGTAAGCACCTCATCACAACTGCTATTGAACATCACTCTGTTCTTCACACTATGGCCTATCTTGAAGACCGACTTGGATTCGAGGTGACTTATTTGCCTTGCAAAAATGGAAGAATTGATTTAGCTGACGTTAAAAAGGCGCTCCGAGATGATACGATTTTAGTAAGCATGATGTATGCTAATAATGAAACAGGTGATGTCTTACCTATTCAAGAGATTGGAAACCTCCTTAGAGACCATCAAGCGGTTTTTCACGTAGATGCTGTACAAGCTATCGGAAAATTTGAGATTTTTCCTGAGCAATTGGGGATTGATTTTTTATCAGCTTCTGCTCATAAATTTCACGGTCCTAAGGGTGTTGGATTCCTTTATAGTAGAGGAATGATTATGGACTCCCTACTTCATGGGGGAGAACAAGAACATAAACACAGAGCCAGCACTGAAAACATACCAGGCATTGTGGGGATGGCACAAGCTCTAAAGGATGCTTTAACTAACTGTTTGTCAGCAACCAATCATATCACTTCTTTACGGGATCACTTGTTGGAACAGTTAGAGGGACTCTCTTATTACCTTAATCAAGGACCAAACTCTCTGCCACAAGTGATTAACATTGGCTTTCCTGGCTATCAAAATGGAGTCCTACTAACCCAACTTGACTTAGCTGGTTTTGCAGTGTCGACAGGCTCTGCTTGTACAGCTGGAACCGTTGAGCCAAGTCATGTACTTGCAGCTTACTATGGCAAAGAGTCTCATCGCCTAGCAGAATCCATTCGCGTCAGCCTGTCAGATCAAAATACCTTCGAAGAAGTCACTCAACTGGCTCAAACCTTACGAAAAATTCTAGGAGAATCAGATGGCATTTGAAAAAGAAATTACTTTAAAAGACTGTAAATATCGTTACCAAATCAGTCCAACTGTCAAAAAATACGCTTTGAAAGACACTACTTTTACACAAACCAAGGTGGGGCATTATCAATTAATCCGCTTGTTAGAAAAAGTTCCTAATTCAGGAGAAGGTTTTCCTTTAAAAATTACGATAAATAAAGAACTCGATAGCTTTAAACTTGCTATTACCGATCAGTCTGGTCTTAGGTTAGTTAATATTTTCAAATCTGAAGGCAATAAAATTCTTCAAGACAAGTTTTATTTCCTTATGGATAGCCTTGTCGAACGTGATATTTTTAGTAAAACAAAAGTCTAAGCTAATCAATTGTATTTCTCTTCCCTGCGTACTACAATGGTGCTATCAAAAAGGGAGGTGACATACAATGATTGACATTAGCTATTTAAACAACAAACAGGAAGAGCGGATTTCCTATGCTGGTTATGATGACTATAAACAGGCGCAATTAGCTTGTCAAATTGCTATTGCAGATTATTTCCCTGTTACCAAGGTAATGATAGATGGCCAGCAACTAGATGATACGGGACAGTTTGGAAACCTCTACTTTTTCCTTGAGCAACAAGGCCTTCACTAAAAATAGCAAAGCTAAGAATTTTCTTCTTAGCTTTTTTCTTATCCTCCTATAAACGAGTTACGGTTTCTATGAAAAGAGATTTTTCACAAAATAATGAACAAAACGTTGCAGTTTTCACAAACTTTCTGTTACAATAAAGAAAGATAAATGTAATGACAATTCTATAAGGAGTTAAACAGTGGTTATTGATAAATCTATTCCAAAAGCGACCGCAAAACGCTTATCACTCTATTACCGCATTTTCAAACGTTTTCATGCTGATCAGGTTGAAAAAGCTAGCTCTAAACAAATTGCAGATGCTATGGGCATTGATTCGGCAACTGTTCGTCGAGATTTTTCTTATTTTGGAGAATTAGGACGTCGTGGCTTTGGCTATGATGTCACCAAATTAATGAATTTCTTTGCTGATTTACTTAACGATCATTCTACTACTAACGTGATTTTAGTTGGATGTGGTAACATTGGTCGCGCACTTTTACACTACCGTTTCCATGACCGTAATAAAATGCAGATTGCAATGGGATTTGATACTGATGATAATCCTCTTGTAGGGACCAAGACCACTGATGGTATTCCAATTTATGGGATTTCAACCATCAAAGACCAACTTGACAATACTGATATTGAAACGGCTATCTTAACTGTGCCAAGTATCTATGCTCAAGAAGTATCCGAACAACTCATTGAAGCTGGTATTAAAGGGATTCTAAGTTTCGCTCCTGTCCATTTACAGGTTCCAAAAGGTGTGATTGTCCAATCCGTGGATTTAACTAGCGAATTGCAAACCCTTCTCTATTTTATGAATCAAAACCATCTTGGCTAAGGAGGTGCAATGTCCAAACCCATCATTGGAATAAGTACAAATCAGAGATTAAATATCGCTCTAGATAATCTGCCCTGGTCATATGCGCCTACTGGTTTTGTCCAGGCAGTTACTGATGTAGGTGGCTTACCTCTTCTATTACCAATTGGTGATGAGTCAGCTGCTAAGGTGTATGTGGCCATGGTCGATAAAATAATTTTAATTGGGGGACAAAATGTAGACCCTAAATATTATCAAGAAGAAAAAGCTGCCTTTGATAATGATTTCTCACCCGAACGAGATTACTTTGAACTAGCCATCATTAAAGAAGCTATAACCCATAAAAAACCTATTTTAGGCGTCTGTCGTGGGACTCAATTAATGAACGTTGCCTTAGGTGGCAGTTTAAACCAGAATATTCCTTCCCATTGGCAAGATGCTCCTTCTGATTTTCTATCGCATGAAATGATTGTGGATGAAGATTCCATTTTATATCCTATATATGGTAAGAAAACTGTCATTAATTCTTTTCATCATCAAAGTCTAAAAAAGGTCGCTGATGATTTAAAAGTTATTGCAAGAGACCCTCGTGATGGAACGATTGAAGCTGTTGTTTCTACTAACGAGGCGATTCCTTTTTTGGGTGTTCAATGGCATCCTGAGTTGCTTCAAGATGTCCGCAAGGAAGATTTGCAACTCTTTGATTTATTTGTCAATGACTTTTAAGCTAGAAAAGAGATGATTTTTCTCGGAAACTATAATAAGATTGATAACTGACGATGATGTGATCCAGGCAAATGATGCCTATGTCTTCACATGATCGTTTTATTTTTTCAGTAAAAGCGTAATCATTAGGACTCGGGTCAATACTTCCTGATGGATGATTGTGAACCACAATAAGGCTTGTTGCCATATTTTTACAAGCGTAATATAAAATTTCTCTAGGTTCTGCGATCGAACGTCTGACTGTCCCTATAAAAATCGTTTTCTCTTCAATCACGCGATTTTGACTATCTAAATACAGAACCACTAAATGCTCCTGCTTTTTATCGCCTAAAACAGCCATCATCTTCTCTGCAATCTGAACACTTGAAAGAATTTTCTCAGACATCGTTTGCTCAGTTGCTTGAATCCTAGCAGCCAATTCAATCATTGCTTTGATTTCAATTGCTTTCACTTTACCGATTCCCGCTAAGGTTTGTAATTCTTGCAGGGACAGCTTTTTAAAATCTGCTAAGCTTTCTAGATGTGACAACAGGTAAGAAGATAATTCCAAAACGTGTTTTTCTTTATTTCCTGTCCTTAATAAAATGGCTAATAATTCTTGGTTGCTTAAGGCTTCGGCCCCCATGCGCATCAACCGTTCTCTTGGCATCAGCTTTATATCATCGCATTTGATCGAATACATCTCACTACCTCCCTATCTATTTATTCGATAAAAAACAAGTTTCTTGTTAAGAAACCTGTTTTTTTTGAATGGCTTGTTTTCTTTGGATGTTATCCTTAATGACTTGATAGAGAGTTGCTGCTAAAGGAACGGCGATAATCATCCCAACTATTCCTCTTAAGGAAGCTCCAATAGTAATGGCCATTAACACCCACATTGCTGGCAGACCAATGGAACCTCCCACCACTCTTGGATAGATAAAATTTCCTTCAATTTGTTGTAAAATAATTAAAAACACAATAAACACAATCGCTTGTGACATGGATTGGGTCATAATTAAAACAAAACCAATTGCTGCACCAATAGAAGCTCCGACAACTGGAATTAATGCAGTGAAGGCCACTAATACCCCAATAGTTCCGGCAAATGGTAATTGTAGTAAAAACATTCCCGTCGTTGTGAGAGTCCCTAAAATCATAGCTTCCAAGGTCTGGCTGACAAAGAAACCATGAAAACGATGATGTAATAAATCAACTAGATAATGAATACTCTGAGCATATTTACCAGTATAAGTATCCACCAAAGTATTTCCTTGACGACAAAGACTCTCTTTGTTGGCCAGGACATAGAGTGAAAAGACAAAACTGATGAAAAGGTTGATAATCGCAGATGCGATAACAGTCACTGACGTCAAGATATTCGTTAGGACTCCGATAAATTGTTTTAATAATTGTTGACTATAACTCGTAATGGTTTGTGTCAGTTTGGCATCACCACCAATATATTTGATGACACGCGCTAATAATTTATTATGTTCTAACTGATTAACCACTTCTTTAATAGATGGTGTATCAAATTTTGTTAAGGCGCTAATACTAGCAATTAAATCTGGGATGACAATTGAGATAATCCAAGTGATTAAAATAAAAAAGGTCAGATAAGCTAGCAACATA
Organism: Streptococcus dysgalactiae subsp. dysgalactiae; assembly: GCF_900459225.1. NCBI lineage: Bacteria > Bacillati > Bacillota > Bacilli > Lactobacillales > Streptococcaceae > Streptococcus > Streptococcus dysgalactiae. The sequence continues at coordinate 1,001,712 of NZ_UHFH01000003.1, read as the reverse complement.
CAGATGCCTCGCTTAAGTTTTAAAACGAGGTGACTTCCTTTAAAAGCGTAGACATATGCTTTTTCATAAGCACTCATGACAATATTAACAATATAAGCTCCTGCTGCTCCATAGAGAAAGGGGAGGCTTGTTTTATAAATAGTCCTTACAATATCAGTTCCATTTTCCCAGTTGGCTAAAATAGCATAACAAAGAATAAATGTCACAACAAGATAGAGGATATGTTTTTTTTCAAATTTCATGGTAACTCCTTCTTTTCCATTATACACTAAATTACAAAACAGGGATACCCGAATCTTCTCATCGACATTAAGGGCAGTGAGAACTACTTGGACAAAGAATAATTGGTTATATTGATCTTCTTAGCATAATCTAAAAAGGTCATCATAGGCCAGTAGTTGCTGGTTTCTTAATGCTTTTATAAGTAGTCCTTAATGACTTGTGCCATTATAGCATAGGCCTGAAAATTAAGGTGTAGACCATCTAAGGTATAGCTATCTGCTAGTCCACCTTGTGCATCTTTAAGACAAGTATTGACGTCAATAAATTCTACAGAAGGAATCATGGATAATTCGTGATTAATGCTATCAATAACAGCATTTGTCCTAACTTTAACCGTCGTCTGGTATGCTGGATTCTGTGACACCGGTAATAATGACAGAAGGTAAATCTGACTATAGATGGAATGGCTTCGAATCTGGTTAATCAATTCTACAATAGTTGAAACAATATGATTCTTGTCAAATCCTAGACCAATGTCATTACAACCAATTAATAAAAATACTTTTTCTGGTTCTAAATCAGTAATATGATCATCATAATGCGTCACTAACCACTGGCTATCAATTCCTGCAATACCTCGATTAATAAAAGGAAAGGCTGTTCCTAAGGCTTTTTTTAAGGGGAAAAACTCAATCAATGAATCTCCAGCAAAAACAATGCCCCCTTTTTTAGTACTCTTATTTTTATCATGGTAATCTGCTAGCTTCTTTTCTTGATAGCGTCGTAATTCTTCTGAAACAATTTCTAACATGTCAAACTCCTTATTATTATCTCTAGTATAACAAAAAGATTGACTCTATTCAGTATACAACGCTCTACATTAAACAACTAACATGTTAGTCATTGACCGCCTGGAGATCATCACTTACTATTGTAGAAAAAATTTTTTTAAGCATATCCTTAGAAATAAGCCATTTTTTTGTTACAATACTACTAACTGACTATTGTTTCAGGAGAGAGAAAACATGTTTAATAAGTTACAACCACGTTTAGGTATACAGGCTAAGAGAAAGCCGCTACCTTATCGTTATTTTCAGACTGTCATCAATGATGGGCGACCTGATATTTTATTCCATTGACATCCAGAATTAGAACTCACCTATGTTCAAGAAGGAACTGCTCGCTATCATATTGATAACGACTTTTTTAATGGTGAGACAGGTGATATTCTTCTGATTAGACCTAATGGCATGCACTCCATTCATCCTATTAACGGGGAAACTCATGTGATTGAAACTTTTCAGTTTCATTTGGATATGATTGGATCTTCCGTTGGTGATCAAGTGACTAATCGGTATTTACAGCCCCTACAAGACAGCACTTACAAATTTTTGCCTTGCATTAAACCTGATATGCCAGGTTATGATGCTTTAAAAGACTGCTTGTTTGTGATTTTCAGCTTATCCAAAGAAGAGGATCGTCATTTTGAATTACTCTTAAAGGCTAAACTACACGAATTCTTATACTTATTATATTACCACCGGTATGTCATCCGAAAATACACTGATGATATCCATCGAAAAAATGAAAAAATTCGAGAACTGGTTGCTTACATCAATAATAACTACCACCAGTCATTGACTATCGATTTTTTAGCCGACTTTATTGGTTACAGTAAGACTCATTTTATGGCTATTTTTAAGCAACATACCGGTAGCTCCTGTACTGAATTTATTATTCAAGTAAGACTTAACAAGGCCTGCGAATTGTTGGTCAATTCAAGCAAACCTATTGTTGAAATTGCTAATGTGATTGGCTTTAACAATCTTTCTAACTTTAATCGCCAATTTAAACAATATTATGACATGACACCAAGTCACTACCGCAAGCAATACACTAAGACCAAAGAAAATCGCGCTCTTATCAGTTTAAACACAAGCAATAACTAAACTACTATATTAAAAAACTGAGTACTTTCTAAAAGGGTACTCGGTTTTTTTAATGTATCTACATCAATACTTCTCTCACAAATCCTGTGTCAGCTTCATTAACAACTAAGAAAATGGTGGCACCGGCTAAGAGGCGCGTGCTGCCTGAAACCACTTGTGATTTTTTATTGTGAATTTGTGTCGTGATTAGGACATTGTCAGGTAGTTTTAAGTCTCTGACATACTTTCCTGAAATCTTGTCTCCGACCGTTAATTCTATCAAAGTTGGCTCTACTAAGTCAGTAGGATGTTTAATGGCCATTTTATCAAGCATTGCTTCATAAATGGGTTGTCCATTTAATAAGTCCATTACCAAATAGGAAACAAAAGTCACTACCGCTATAGCCATCAATGGCTTCAAATCTCCAACCATTTCAGTCACCAAAATCATCCCCGTCAGGGGTGCCTTGGAGATAGCCGCAAAATAGCCTGCCATGCCTAAAACCAAGAAAAGAGGTAGAAAGCGCTGGTTGAGTAATCCTAATTGCAGAGCTGTTTGCCCAAATAACAACCCTGCCAGAGCACCGAGCGTTAGAATAGGTAAGAAAATGCCACCAGGTAGACCGCTGCCATAGCTAAACATGCTAACGATAAAGCGAATAAGGAAATAAAGGAGAATGGTGAGTAAGGGGAGTTGATGATGGGATAAGGCAAGAATTAAACTATGTCCCCCACCTAATAATTGTGGCAAGTAATAACCAATCGGTAATATCATAACCACCAGAATAATCCCATAAAAATAAGCTGGCAAATGCAGCCATCTCCCTAAAACACCGTAAAGTTTGTAAAAATCAAGAATGACTACTTCGTAGAGGTAACCTAAGCCACCAAGAAAGAGCCCTAACAATAGTAATAACCAATATTGGTTGAGCCCTAAAAAAGGCATGGCTTTCGGCATACCAAGAACTGGTTTGAGACCAAAAATATTTAAGGAAATAAAGTTAGCGACCAAGCTTGCGACTAATGCTGTAATCCAGATTAGGCGAGAAAAATGATGGTAAATCTCCTCAACAACAAATAAAAGTCCTGCAATCGGGGCATTGAAAGCAGCTGATAGACCTGCTGCTGATCCGCTGGCAATCAGAACTCGTTTTTCCAAACGGCTGGATTTGATGAGTTTAGCAAATCCCTTTGCTGACATGGCACCAAGTTGAATAGAGGGACCTTCACGACCAAGCATAAAGCCCATAGAAATGGCTAATGTTCCTCCTAAAAATTTTTTCCAAAGAATACTCCAGCAATTTGGCGACAGAAGACCTTTAAGCTCTCCTTCGACATGAGGAATTCCAGAACCTTTGATATCAGGATCAGACTTAACTAAAAAGCCGACAAAAATAACAGCTAATAAGCTGATACCAACGATAGGAACTAATAAAAGGGGATTCTCATGAGCGGCATGATAGGATTCAACAACCGCTTCAGCCATCTTTTCAATAACCAATCGAAATAGACTAACCACAACTCCAGCTACAACGCCAACAATAATACCACGCCAAACATAGGCAATAATGGACTTGTTTGAAAAGGTAAATTCATTTTTGTGATTTTCCATCTTTTCCTCTCTTTCTTTTGAATGCACTAGTACCATTGTATCAAAGACAGGATTAAGTTACCAGTGCTTTTTCAGCGGCTAGTCTGCTAAAAGCTGTATATACACAAAATTTGCTAGCCAATAGCCTAGCAGGTTTTTACTTAAATGGTTTAGAGGAATGTTTAAGTTAAGCTTCAGTAACGGCAGAACTGATACTTTTAGCAACAATGTCAGCGACTCCTCCTTGGAAGGCTTCTGAAATAATATTAGTAGTACTCAAGGTTTCGTATGGGACAAGACTAGCAATAGCTTTTGCAGCAGCAATTTGCATCTCAACAGTAATAGTTTTTGTCCGCGCATCTAGTGCACCCCTAAAAATACCTGGGAAAGCAAGGATATTATTAATTTGGTTATGAAAATACTGCGGCAGTACCTACAATGTAAGCTCCCGCTTCAAGGAGGGCTTCATCAGGGTAAATCTCTGGAATAGGATTGGCCATGGTAAAAATTACTGGGCGCTCCACCATTTTACTAATCCATTCTGTTTTTAAGACTCCTGGTGCTGATACGCCAATGAAGATATCTGCTTCTTCAAGAGCATCTTCTAAGGTACCTGATTTAAACTCACTATTAGTGACTTTCGCTATATCCAAATGATGTGGCGATAATTGAGTTGCTTCTTATTCATTGATAATGCCAAATTTATCCACTACTGTCACTTTCGTAGCACCTGCTGCTAATAATTTACGGGTGATGGACACTTCAGCAAGAGATTTTTGAAGTAGTTTTAAACTATTAAAGACAGCTGCTAACACCACAATAGCTGTTCCATGCTGATCATCATGAAAGATAGGAATCTGACAGTCGTCAATCAAGTGCTGCTCAATTTCAAAACATCGGGATGCACTAATATCTTCTAAGTTAATACCACCAAAGGTTGGTGCAATCGCCTTGATGATATTAATAATTTCTTCGGTATCTTTAGTATCCAGTACAATTGAAATAGCATCGACACCTGCAAATGCTTTAAAGAGGGCTGCTTTTCCCCAAAACGGTTGAGTAAAGTCGTGCATAAGATACCCAATAATGGTGGCTGGAATCAGTTGAGCCACTAATTGCTCACTTCCGACTCCTGTAATGGCACTGTAACCAAGGGATAAGGGAAAAATACCTTCACCAATTTCCTCCATCAAGGACTGGCCACAGCTTGTCATTTATCTCATGTTTTTGTCCGAAAATATATTGCTTACTCGTGGTGCTAGTTGATTTTCAAGGACAATAAAAAGCCCAAAAGGACTATACTGTATGTGACAAAACAAACAGGAGGTAGTCCTAATGAACCACTGACAGTATACTGCTAAATCCCATCATTTACAATGGGATGTCAAACAATTATCTCAAATATGTTCTCAATTTTATCGCCATTACTGTCCCGATTCGTTGAAACATCGTCGTAATATCGGTTTCTCCAAAGTTTCAGATGAGTCCCTTCTTGTGTTATTGCTACTTCAAGCTGAGTTAGGAATTACATCTCAACGCCGTTTTTACAGGATTTGTCAATGTTTCTTTGGTGGCAACTTACTAGAAAGAAGCCGATTTAACAGACGGACAAAATAATTGATTTGGTTGGTTCAACTCATTCGACAAGCCATGAATAGAAAAATCTCACCAGATACCATGGTGATTATGGGCAGTTTTCCATTGCCACTTTACCAACCTGTTCGCAATCATAGGGCGAAGATTTTCAATAGCTTCGCTGATATTGGGCATAATGCCGCTAAAAACCTTTGGTTCTATGGTTTTAAAGTTCATATGCTGGTCACTTTGTCGGGTTTTATTCTCAACTATATTGTGACACCAGCCTCTGTTCACGATATCAAAGTTGCTAATGAGTTGCTAGAAGGCTGTAGACAATCTGTTATCCTTGCTGATTTAGGCTATCTCAGCCAAGAACTAAAAGAGACCTTACAACAGGAAGGCTATCACTTATGGACACCTTTACGCCAAAACATGGTCGGTGCAGAATAACATAATCACTGGCAATGACTTGTCATGAGGAGAACAATAGAAAACACGTTTTTCAGAGCTTTGTTCGCTATTTAATATTGAGCACACGTTGACTAGAAGTATCACGGGACTACAATTGAGAATTGAACAAATCATAATGGCTTATCATTTGAGATATTTTTAAATCAACTAGCACCACGAGTACTGCTTATTTAGAAGAAAACAATCAACTAGACAGCCAACAAATTTTTACTAAAATTGGCCATCCTTATTGGGTTTACTGGGCTTCATCTCATTAATCAGCAAGCAAAAAAAGACTGAATAACCACTTCGTTTCAAGAGTTAGTTCTTATTGTCTCAACTCTTGACGTGTAGATGACATCAGTCTTTTTGTTTTTATTTGCGATACATTTTGAATTGGAGATAAAGGTCGTTATAGATACCTAACCATCTTGAGCCTAAATTATCATAGACTTCCAATTTTTTGACGATATCGTCAGTTGGGTAAAAGGCAGGATCGTTTTTAATCTCCTCTGGAAGCAAAGCCTTAGCTTTTTTGTTTGGTGTTGCATAACCAATATATTCAGCATTTTGCGCTGCATTTTCAGGACGATTGATAAAATTCAAAAAGGCATACGCTTCTTTTTCGTGTTTCATGGTTTTTGGAAGCACCAAATTATCGAACCAGAGATTGGACCCTTCCGAAGGAACAATATAGTGAAGGTGTTCATTACTGTCTAACATTTCACTAGCCTCTCCGGAAAAGGTTATGCCAATCGCAGCATCTCCTTGAATCATGTATCCTTTCATTTCGTCAGCCACAATAGCTTTGACATTTGGCGTTAGCTGTTGAAGTTTACGTTCTGCAGCTTCTAAGTGCTCTCGATTTTTTGAGTTAACACTGTAACCAAAGGTGGTCAATCCAACGCCCAATATTTCGCGCGCTCCATCAATAAGCATGATGCTATTTTTATATTCGGGACGCCACAGATCTTCCCAGTGCATAGGCGCTTTATCCACTAGCTGATCATTATAGACAATCCCTACTGTTCCCCAAAAATAAGGTAAGGAATAATCATTATGAGGATCAAAGCTTTTTCCTAAAAATTCTTTACCAATGTGCTCCATGCCAACCAATTTTGATTTATCCAGTTTGATCAGAAGATTTTCTTTGATCATCTTATCAATGGTGTAGTCACTAGGAACAGCAATATCATAAGTGGTTCCACCTTGTTTAATTTTGGTGTACATGGCTTCATTGGAATCGAAAGTCTCATATTGTACTTCAATACCTGTCTCTTTAGTAAATTTCTTTAGCAGAGCTGGGTCAATGTAATCTCCCCAGTTATAAATAACTAATTTGTCTGATTGACTACCAGAGCCAGAGTTTTTCTGCAAGATAAAGGAAAGACTTGTTAAAATAACAATAACGCCCAAAACTCCTGCCAAAAAAGAATAAAGTTTACGCATGCTTTTTCTCCTTATCTTGTGAAATATAATAATAACCGATCACTAAGAGGATGGAGAAAAAGAAAACGATGGTTGACAAAGCATTGATATCCAAGGAAATTCCCTGACGAGCCCGTGAATAAATTTCAACCGATAGAGTGGTAAAACCATTTCCAGTTAAAAAGAAGGTCACTGCAAAATCATCCAAAGAATAGGTAAAGGCCATAAAATAACCTGCAATAATACCAGGTGTCAAATAGGGAAGCATAACTTCTCTGAGCATTTGGAAATAATTAGCTCCCAAATCATAAGCTGCATTGACCATGTCTTGATTCATCTCTTTCAAACGCGGCAACACCATTAAAACCACAATAGGAATAGAGAAAGCAACATGACTCAATAGAACAGAAGACATTCCCAATTGAAATTTCAACGAAGTGAAAAGAATCAAAAAGGAAGCACCAATCATAACATCTGGTGACACCATCAAAACATTGTTGGCAGATAATATCGCATTTTGGTATTTACGTTTGATCTGATGAATAAAGATAGCTCCAAAGGTCCCAATAATCGTTGCCAGTAAGGCACTAGTAAAAGCAAGAACAAAGGTTTGTAATAGAATCCCCATCAGGCGACTATCTTCAAACATGGTTTGGTAATGCTCAAATGTCACTCCTGTGAAACCATTCATGTCCCCTCCCTTATTGAAAGAATAGAAAATCAAATAAAAAATGGGAACATAGAGCAAAATAAAGACACTTGCTAAATAAAGATTGGCAAATTTTTTCATTTACTTTTCTCCTTTGTTAGCCACATAATAGCAACCATGGTTAAGATTAACACCACACCTATGGTTGATCCCATTCCCCAGTTTTGGGTTGTCAAAAAATGTTGTTCGATAGCTGTTCCAAGCGTAATCACACGGTTCCCACCAATCAAACGGGTTAACATAAAGAGACTCAAACTTGGAATAAAAACTGACTGGACACCTGCTCTAACTCCATTCAAAGAAAGAGGGAAGATAACCTTTGAAAAAGCTTGAAACTCATTGGCTCCTAGATCACGACTGGCATTGATGACATTATGGTCAATATCATCCAAAGCATTAAAAATCGGTAAAATCATAAAAGGAAGTTCAATGTAAGAGGCTACAAAAATAAATGAGAAATCCGTGAACAGGATTTGCTGCGGCCCCATTCCCATAAAGGTTAAAAAGCTATTAATTCCTCCTTGTTGACCAAAAATCCCCATAAAAGCGTAGGCCTTTAGCAATAAATTTACCCATGTTGGCAAGATAATGAGCATAAGCCACAACTGCTTGTGCTTTAGGCGCGTTAAAAAGAGTGCCGTAGGATATGAAATTAAGAGCGTGACAAGTGTGATAATACCAGCATATAGAATGGAATTCACACTCATTCTCAAATAGGTCCAAGAGCTAAAAAATGTTTCGTAATTGGCTAAAGTCACATGCCCTTCAATGTTAAAAAAGGACTTATAAAATAGGAGAGTAACTGGAGCAACAACAAAGAAGAGAATCCATAAGAAGTAAGGAATCGAAAAAAGGCTAGAGGTTTTCTTCATTACGCTCCTCCTCAATAGCATTAATCAATCCATCTTCTGGTTCGTCCATTTCCACATATTCTTCAATACGCGCATCGAATTCTTCCTCAGTCTCATTAAGACGCATGATATGAATATCTTCAGGGGTAAAGTCTAGTCCGATAACTTCTCCCTCGATAGCTTTGCAGGTAGAATGAATCATCCACTCATTACCCAAATCATCATAGGCGATAATTTCGTAGTGAACCCCTCGGAATAATTGGGTATCAACTTTAACTTGTAATTTTCCTTCTTCTGGCAAAGTAATTTGAAGATCTTCAGGACGGATAACCACTTCAACAGCCTCGTTGGGACGCATACCACCATCGACCGATTCAAACGTTTTACCATTAAAAGAAACGAGGTAGTCTTCAATCATGGTACCGTTGATAATATTAGACTCCCCGATAAAATTGGCAACAAAATGATTGATGGGTTCATCATAAATATCTACTGGCGTTCCTGACTGAACAATTTCCCCTTCATTCATCACAAAAATCCAATCACTCATGGCCAAGGCTTCTTCTTGATCGTGAGTAACAAAGACAAATGTGATGCCTAGACGCTGTTGCAATTCACGCAATTCATACTGCATTTCCGTTCTGAGTTTTAAATCAAGAGCTGAAAGTGGCTCGTCAAGCAAGACCACACGAGGTTGATTGATAATCGCACGCGCAATGGCCACACGTTGACGTTGACCACCGGATAACTTTTGAATGGAACGATTTTCATAGCCTTCCAACTGAACCATTTTCAAGGTTTCTTTCACGCGCTTAGCAAGCTCTTTCTTGTCCACTTTTTTCAGCTTCAAAGCAAAGGCAACATTCTCAAAAACAGTCATATGAGGGAAAAGAGCATAATTCTGGAAAACAGTATGAATATCACGTTTATTAATCGGTAAATCATTAATACGTTCGCCATCCAAGTAAATATCCCCGCTGGTAGCGTCCAAAAGACCAGCCATAATGTTCAAAATGGTTGATTTTCCAGAGCCTGAGGCACCTAATAAGGTGTAAAACTTTCCTTCTTCAAGGTCAAAATTAATATTCTTTAGGACCTGTGTTCCACTGTCCTCAAATGTTTTTGAAACATTGTTAAATGTGATAATTGGCTTAGTCAATTGTCATAAATCCTCCACGGTACTTTCTTTAATGATGATTAACGAGTGTTATAGGCTTTCTCCAATAATACGCACTTCTGGCTCAAGCCTAACACCAGAATGGCTTTCAACTGTTTCAATAACATGGGCAATCAAATCTTCATAATCTTTAGCTGTGCCATCTGCCACATTAATCATAAAACCGGCATGTTTTTCAGAAACTTCCACACCTCCAACACGATGACCTTTAAGATTCGCTTCCATGATTAGTTGACCTGCAAAGTGTCCTGGAGGACGCTTAAAAACCGAGCCACAGGATGGAAATTCCAACGGTTGTTTGAGCTGGCGCAGATGATTTAAACGATTCATCTCTTGACTGATGTGATCGTAATTCCCTGGATTAAGGGCGAATTTAGCAGAAATAACAATATCACCAGTTTCTTGAATAACTGAGTGACGGTAGCCAAAGGCCATTTCTCGAGCTGAGAGGTTTTTCACTTCCCCACTTGGTGTGAGTACTTTAGCTGACAAGAAGATGTGCGCTATCTCCCCGCCATAGGCACCCGCATTCATAAAAACAGCACCCCCAATACTTCCAGGAATGCCACATGCAAATTCGAATCCTGTTAAACTATAGAATTTTGCAATCTTAGTTGTTTCAATCAGGTTCGCTCCTGCTTCTGCTTCTAATGTGTATCCATTGATGCGGACTGCGTTTAATTTGTCAAACATGATGACAAAACCACGAATACCTCCATCGCGAACAATCAGATTGCTAGCATTTCCCAAAACCATCCAAGGGATATTCGCTTTATTGGCATAGGTCACAATGCGTGAAAGCTCGTAGTGATTTCTAGGAAAGGCTAAGAAATCAGCTGGGCCACCTACCTTAGTATAGGTATAGTTCTTTAGGGGTTCATTCTCACGAATATCAATCCCATGAAGTTCAGTTATCATAGTTATCTTCTTTCTTCTATCACTTCTTATACGAGTAAAAAAATCGGCATAAAGCCGATACTATTATATCAAATTTTAGAAAAAATAACGATGATTTTAACAAAAGTTTCTGGACTGGCTTATTGCAATCATCACCTCGAAAACAGGGCTAAGACTCTGTCTGTCGAGCTGAAAAAAGCGTGATGCCTGAGGTGTCTAAAGCCGCCAAATCAGTCGATAAAGGGACTGGACGGAAGGGCAGCTTCAACTCAGCGTTTAATTCTAATAAAGGAAGCAAAACAAAAGCACGCTCAGTCATATATGGGTGTGGCACTTTCAATTCCTTTGTGTCATAAACCTCTTCTCCAAATAGCAAGATATCAATGTCAATAGTTCTTGGTCCCCATTTTTCATGTCTCACACGACCAAGAGATTGCTCAATAGCTTGTGTTTCTTTTAAGAAATCAGCCGCGGTTAATTTTGTATCTAATTGACAGGCCATGTTAAGGAAGTCATCTTGATCTGTCTTACCCCAAGCAGCCGTTTCATAAATAGACGATTGGGCTAGTAAATGGGTTTTAGGAATCTTAGAAAGGGACTGGACAGCTTGACTCAAGTACTCTTCCCGGTCTCCCATATTGGTCCCTAAACTTAAATAAACAATGGTCATCGCTGCCTCTCCAATTCAATACCAACTGCCTTGTAATGTCCTGCGATCGGTGGGTTTTCTTTTTTGATGGCTACTTTAATGGCTTCAATCCGTGAAAATTCGTCAAAAAGTTTTTCACAAATCGCACCTGCTAAACATTCAATCAAGGTAAATGTTTCCCCTTCTACCAACTGGCGAACACTCTCAAAAACCATACCATAATGAACAGTATCAGCCAATTCATCTGACAAAGAGGCTGCTTGTAAATCTACTGCTAGTTCTAAATCAACCAAGAAAATCTGTCCAAGGGTTTGTTCTTCTTGAAAGGCTCCATGATAGCCGTAAAATCGACAACCGTCTAATATTATTTTATCCATACATCCCTCACATCAACTGACTCAAAACAGCCACAATTTCTTGATTAGCCTTGACATCGTGTACGCGTACAAGCTGACAGCCTTTTCCAAGGGCGTAAGCAGATAAGGCTGCTGTCGCTCCATCTCGCTCTTTAGCTTTGGTGTTGCCGCCTAACAATGCATCTACAACACGCTTTCTCGAAATACCAAACAAGACAGGATAACCCAACTGACAGACACAATCCAATCCTTTTAATAACTCCATATTGTGTTGAACAGATTTGGCAAATCCAAATCCTGGATCAATCCAAATATTGTCTTTTGGTACTCCAATATCTATAGCTGCCTGAGCTCTAGCACTCAAAAAATCACAAACATCTTGTGTTACATCTTGATAGACTTCTTCTTTTTGGTTATGCATCAAGATAATAGGCACATCATACTCCGCTGCTAAAGCAAGCATTCCCCCATCGTATAAACCTGCCCAGACATCATTTAAAATATCAGCACCAGCTTCTAAAGCTGCTCTTGCGGTTTCTGTTTTGTAGGTATCAATACTGATTAACACATCATATTTTGCTTTAATGGCTTTAATCACGGGAATGACACGCTCAATTTCATCAGCAGCGCTCACAAATTGGTAACCTGGTCGAGTGGATTCACCGCCAACATCAATAATTTTGGCCCCATCAGCAATTAGCTGGTCTACCTGTTGTAAGGCTTTTTGTACTGTCGTGTATGAACCACCATCGGAAAAGGAATCGGGAGTCACATTTAAAATTCCCATAATAGCAGCGTTACCGTCAATCACAAATTTCCCAATCTTCATAGTCCCCTCCTAAGCTTTTGTCATTAATGCCATAACTTCTTGTCTTTCAGAACGATTTTCCTTGTACAGACCTCTTGCCGTAGTCGTGATGGTTTTACTTCCTGGCTTTTTGATGCCTCGCATTGTCATGCACATGTGCTCTGCTTCAACGAGGACCAAAACGCCTGTTGGATGAAGAGCCTCAACCAAAGCGTCTGCAATTTGAGCGGTTAAGCGCTCTTGTAACTGAGGACGTTTACTTGCGACCTCAACCGCTCTCACTAATTTACTCAGGCCAGTGACACAACCATCACTTGGTAAGTAAGCAATATGAGCTTTGCCATAAAAGGGCACCAGATGATGTTCACACATGGAATAAAAACTAATGTCTTTGACGATAACCACATCCTCATGGTGTTCCGTAAAAACAGCTGTAAATTCCTCCTTAGGGTCTTTGTTAAGACCTGCAAACATCTCAGCATACATCTTTGCAACTCGTTTAGGTGTATCAAGAAGCCCTTCTCGATTTGGATTTTCTCCAATTGCTTCAAGAAATTGGTAGATGGCTGCTTCTGCTTTTTCTTTATTAATAGACAATAGTCTTCCCCTTTTTAAATGATCTCTAATTGTTGATTCTCAAATGGAATTGTCATCGGACTGACTTTTCCAATACTGCCTTACTTCAGAAATAAAGTAAAGGGAGCCCGTAACGAGGAAAAAGTCGGCTGTTGTTGCTTGGTAACGCAAATCCAAAAAGTCTCTAAAATCGGCTATTCTCCTGAATCGATTAGGGTATTTATCTAACGGATAGGCATTCGGATGATGGAAACTAGTTACCCACAAATCGCCCATTGTTTCCAACCTAGCTAACATATCCGCAATGGGTTTGGTATCAATCGCACTAAACAGAATATGAATCTTTTTACCCTTGTACTTACTTTTCAAGAGAGCTACTAAAGCAGCCACACTTTCATTATTATGTGCCCCATCAATCATCAGATTTGGCGCTAATAATTCGGTACGGCCCAACCAATAACTGGATTCCAGACCTTCCTTTATGTGATCTGGAGTTAGCTTAGGATAGCGGTCTTGCAAGATTAAACTCGTCATAATCGCCAAAGCAGCATTAGATACTTGATGTTCACCTGGCATAGCAATGTGAATGGTTGAAATCGTCTTCAACGGGCTTGTAAAAACATAGCCTGTCGGTGTTCCTTGCAATTGAAATTGTTTCTGCCACTCCCAAATAGAAGCTCCTACTTGCTCTGCTTTTTCCAAGAAAACTAATCGTGCTGCGTGATCTTCAACGGCAAAAACAAGGGCTTCACCCCCCTCTAATACCCCTGCTTTTTGCGCAGCGATCTCAGCATAACTCTCTCCCAAGATAGCCTGATGATCTAAACCGATAGATGGGCAAACGACTACCATCGCTTGAAAAGCATTGGTTGAATCATACAATCCTCCCAATCCTGCTTCAATAATAGCAAGGTCAACAGGATGCATGTCTCCAAAATAGAGGAACATGATTAAAGTAATCACTTCAAATTCAGTTACCTCTCCAAAATCAGTCTCTTGGACTAAACGCTCTGTTAAAGGACGAACACGATTAGCAGCATAAACCAAATCAGCCTCTGAGATCATATTACCATTGATACTGATTCGCTCTTTAAAGTCCATAATATAGGGTGAGGTAAAGGTACCCACCTCATAACCTGCAGCCGTAAAGATATGCTGTAAGTTATTGACCGTAGAGCCTTTTCCGTTTGTTCCTACCACATGGATCCCTTTAATCCGCTCTTGAGGGTTTCCTAGCTGATTAAGTACCCAGAGCATGCGTTCTAAACCTGGTTTAATTCCAAAGGCTAACCGTCCATGAATCCAGTCTAGTGTTTCTTGATAAGTCATCTTATACCTCACAACATCTATTTCTAGTATACCACATGACAAGTAAAGTAACAGCGGATAATGACAATTGCAACTGATGTTGCCACCTCTCCACTATAGGGATTAGCCTTGTTTTAGAGAAGGCATAAACCTCGCTGATCAACCGTCAACATCTCAAGGTTACCTGACAACCCAAGTTGTGAAATTGCTTCATACACGTTTGCTCGCTTATCAAGAGAGCATAGAACCATCACCGTTGGACCAGCTCCTGATAAGTAAGTGGCATAAGCCCCGCTAGCTGCGGCCACTTGTTTAATAGGCTGAAAGTCTTTCACTAACTTTTGACGGTAAATTTCATGAAATTGGTCATTTTCAATAGCCTTACCAGCCTTCCTCATGTCTCCTGTCAACAAAGCAGCAATAGCCAGATTTGCTACAGATGAGGCTGCTACCGCTTGCTTATATGACATTTGCTTTGGTAAAACATCTCTCGACTCAGTCGTCTTTAATTCATAATCAGGGATAAAACAAACCAAAGCTAGGTCTGGAAAAGGAGTGACAATATAATTCACTTCTTTTCCAAGCTGTGACGCAATAACCATTTGACCAAAAATAGCTGGTGCGACATTATCTGGGTGTCCTTCAATCTCTGTGGCAATCGCTAGCTTACGTTCATCAGATAAGGTCAATTGACCTAGCTGATTCGCCAATTCAATCCCAGCAACAATGACTGACGATGACGAACCTAACCCACGCGCCAAAGGAATATCTGACGTCATTTTAATACGGTGAGGTGGCATATTAGGAGCCAGTTTCAAGGCTGTTTGCAGCAATAGATTTTGGTCATCGCAAGGCACACCTTCCAAATCATGCTCAATCACCCATTTATCTGTGGCTTCTAAAATAGTGATTTCTAGATATTTGGATACGGCGATTCCAACTGAGTCAAACCCTGGTCCCAAATTAGCTGAAGTAGCTGGAACTCTTATTTTCATACTAGTCTTCTCCTAAAACATTAAAACTATTTAAAATAGTGACACCTGCCTTAGCGGCTAGGCGACATTTAAAGGTTTCAAAGGTAGGTTGACTTATTTTGTTGGTCACAATGACTAGGCGTTTGTACTGATTATTATCAGAAACATCAAGCAATTTTTGAATCACCGGTATTTGCTCATCTCTCCCCTGCTTTTCTTCTGTTAGTGTTATCTCCTTCGAACACTTCAAGGACAGGTAATAGTAATCATAACAATTTTCAGCTTGTGCAAGTTGACCATCTACCTCAAAACAATTAAAAGGGGTTATTGATAACTGATGGGTTAAGCATCTTCCTATTTCAACAAGGTCTGCAAGAACAGATGTTGCTGTTGGTTTTTGCCCAGCTCCTGGACCATAAAACAGAGATTGTCCGATTCCAACAGAGTCCACATAAACAGCATTCATAGCATTTATAACACCTGCCAACTGATGGGACTTAGGCACAAGGGTCGGAGCCACTTGTGCCTGAAGACCTTCGGAACAATCACGGATAGAACCAATTAACTTAATGACATAGCCCAATTGATCTGCTGCTGTCACATCTTCTGGGGTAATATGAGTGATACCTTGATGCTCAATTTTCTCAAATGGTATGGTCACTCCAAAAGCAAATTGACTCAAAATAGCAAGTTTATAGGCCGCATCAATGCCTTCCACATCATTTGTCGGATCACTCTCTGCATAGCCTAGTGATTGTGCTTCTGCCAGAGCAGTCTCGTATGTCCAACCCTCGTCAACCATCTTAGTTAACATAAAATTCGTGGTACCATTTAAAATACCATAAAGAGCCGTTACCTTATCTGCGGCAAAGGCGTTGGCTAACGTTCTTAGTATTGGGATACCTCCAGCTACAGCAGCCTCGTAGTAGAAAGCTAACCCCCGTTGTTTGGCCAAAGAAGCAAGCTCCAACCCGTGCATAGCTAGTAAGTCCTTATTGGCAGTAACTACATGTTTCCCTGCCAAAAGGATACGAGTAATATAGGTTTTAGCAGGCTCAACACGCCCCATTAATTCAACCACAATAGCAATAGTATCATCCTTAATAATATCTTCCAAAGAAGTAACAAAATTATACGAGTAGCCTTGTTGCTGCAATCGTCTTTTGGTAGCCTCATCTCGGACTAGCACCTTTTCAATAACTAATGTATCTCCTACTAGAGCCTGTAATTTTACTCTATTTTGTTCTAATAAAGGTGGAAGACCTGTTGCAACAGTTCCAAATCCTAATAAAGCTATTTTTATCATCGTTTCTTTCACCTCACTCTTACCTTAATGATGGTCTGATCCTCCATCAATCTCCTCAATTATACCAAATTTAGCCTTAGTTTTACAAAATATATTAATAGCAAGTACAAGAAAATTTCTTTCTAAAAGACTTGCTACTGCTAAAAAATGTTACAATAGGATTAACCAAATCAAAAGGAGCATCAAATGAAGAATAGACATAAACGGCGCCAACGACGCAAAGCCTTTACGATGATTAACATCCTATTGTTATTAGCTTGCACGCTTGGGTTAGCCTTAATTTTCTGTTTGTACCAGAATCACTCCAAATTAAACCTATCACAGATATCTCAAGCTCTTCCAAAAGTCAGCTTCTTCCAACACAAAGAAACAACTACCAAAATCATTCAAAAAGCAAAAAAAAACCAGATTACAACCTCGACATCACCAAAAACTAATCAGTCACAGAACACTTGGACGAAGCAAACCTCACCTGTTAAAGTACCTATTTTAATGTATCACGCCGTCCATGTCATGGCTCCCGAAGAGGCTGCAAATGCCAATCTAATTGTTGCTCCTGATCTTTTTGAACAGCAGATCAAAACAATGAAAGAAGCTGGCTACTACTTTTTAAGCCCAGAAGAAGCCTACCGTGTGCTTTCAAGTAATGAATTACCCGCTGAAAAAGTGGTTTGGTTAACGTTTGATGATAGTATGATTGATTTTTATAGAGTTGCCTATCCAATCCTTAAAAAATATGGTGTTAAAGCAACAAACAATGTCATTACGGGATTAACTGAAATTGGGAGTGTTGCCAATTTAACCCTCAATCAAATGAAAGAAATGAAACAATCCGGTATGTCCTTCCAGGACCACACCGTTAACCATCCAGATTTAGAGCAATCCAGTCCAGACACTCAGACAAGTGAAATGAAAGACTCTAAGGATTACCTTGATAAAGAATTAGGTCAAGAAACCATTGCCATCGCTTATCCAGCAGGCCGATACAGCGATACTACCTTACAAATTGCAGCTAGTCTCAACTACAAACTGGGGGTAACAACTAATGAAGGTGTTGCTAGCGCAGCCGATGGACTGCTTTCCCTCAATCGCATTCGCATTTTACCAACGACAAGCCCTGAAACACTTTTAGCAGCTATGAGACAATAAGTGTGAATTAAGTAATAATAAAGTAAAAAAAGACAGTAAGAAGAAAATTTTCTCACTGTCTTTTTGTGTTGATAAAGAATGCTATCTTTAATCTTACTTCAGTTTCTCCAGAAGACCTCGCCACCACAGCTGTAAGTCAGAGGCCTTTTTAAGAGATTGACTAGCTTTCAGAGGAATACGCTCAGGTTTTTTCAAATACCTCTCGCCTGCAATTCTGGGAGAAGCCAAATAAGCAACCACCTCACCTTTAGCAATAGGTGCTAACAAAGAGTCGGTTGACACCACAAACTGTTTCGGTCTAGGAGCCAGCTCATCAGTGCCTAACACCAAGGTGACATCTTTGGTTACATAAGCAGATAAGGTCTGTGCTGTGCCATTTACCACTGAGAAAGGACGTTCTGTCATCAGGCTTCCCTTTTTCAAAATCTTACGACGATGATACCGTTTAGCCACATAGTCTAACAAACGATTCGCCTGCTCAAACCGCGTGTTCTGGTTTTTATCAGATCCATCGGCATTTAGAATAACGGTAATCAGTCTCATACCATTTTCAATAGAAGTTACCACAAGGCAATGACCCGCCAAATCTGTCGTTCCTGTCTTTAAACCATCAACTCCTGCTCTACCCTTAGCCATACCTAGCAAGAGTTGATTAAAACTGTGAATAGAATTACCAGCAAAATCAACTTCTGTTTGTTTAGTAATCTCTAAAATCTCAGGAAAATCCTCCAATAAGTGCATCGTCACAATTGCAATATCCCGAGCACTCAGTATATTCTCTTCTTCCAACGCAGAACCAGGATAACGATGGTCCTTTAACACCTCATTTGGCAGACCTGAAGCATTAAGAATTTTACCAGAAGTAATGCCCCAACGAGATAGCTGTATCCTCATTTGCGCTACAAAGTTAGGCTCTGATCCTGCTACCTTTTCTGCTAACGCAATGGCTGCGCTATTTGAACTTGCCACCAAAGTTGCCTTTAATAAATCCTGCACCGAATATGCCTTTTGGTCAAAGGGTACATTACTTAGAGAACTATCTGTGGTTAACTCAAACGCATAATCTGAGAGGTTAACTTGATCTGATAATTGTAGTTGACCTGACTTAACCTTATCCAAAACCAGATAGACTGTCACCAATTTGGTCAAAGAGGCAATGGCGTCTGGCGTCTTAGCGTCTTTCTCATACAGGACTCTACCAGAATCTGCTTCTACGACGATCGCATGTTCTGCCCCCACTTGAAAATCAGCTGCGAGAACTGTTTTACCAAGCCCCGAACAAGCTAGTACCACAAAAAAAAGGATAGCCCACCTTTTCTTCATTATATCTTTCATAGTTACTATTATAGCAAAAATTCTCAGAAAATTAACTATAAGTGAAATACCACTTAACACAACAATCTCAATTACTCTTAAAGCTTAACATTATTGACTAGACTTATCATAACAATCGATAATAACGGCTTATTAAAACCTATCAAAAATGATATTCAAAAAACCCGCTATTTTTAAAAATAGCGGGTTAATCAGCATATTTAAGCTACTAAAGCAAGGACTCTATTATTTAAGAGTAACAATAACACACGTTACTCTGTGGGCGGTATAATAGGCTTTTTAGCCTTAATTATGAGTTTGGCAGGGATTTTGGCATAAAATGGAATCTAGTCCTGCACTAATTACATTTTGGGTTATTTCTTCTGATACTGTTTTATCTAATGCATTAAACCAGTGACTGTAGGTATTCAAAGTTGTAGACTTATCAGCATGTCCCATTCGTCTTGCCACATATAAAATGTCCTTCTGCAAAACATTTATGAGATAGGAAGCATGACTGTGCCGCAATCCTTTTCCTGTTATCACTGGTACTCCAACTTCTTTAGCTTTTCTCTTAATAATTCGACAGATCGTTGATTTACAAAACGGTTCACCAAATCGTGAAATAATGAAATCTTTATCTTGATTGGCAACTTGATTTTTTCGCCAATTTTCCAATACTGATATTGTCACATCATCCAGTTCAATGAGGCGTTCTCCAGCAGGTGTTTTGGTTTGGTCTTTACGATACCAATTTCCATTTTCATCCTTCTCTAAGGTTGTATGAACTTTCAAGAATTTGTGTTCAAAATCGACATCTTCCCACCATAACGATAAACCTTCACTTACACGAACACCTGTCATATAATATAACCAAATAGTTGTGAATCTTTGTAAATCTTCGTAATCTTGTAAATCAAATGATTTAATAAAGTTCTGAAACTCAATATAAGTCCAAAATGGAGTATCAGGGTGCTTGCCTCTAGGGTTATCTAATGCCTTGCATGGCATAGATGAAATATATCCTAATCTCTCAGCATATCCCATACAAGCCTTAAATCGTGACCATAAATTCTTTGCATAATTTTCAGAATAATGCTCAATGATGTGCAATCTAAAAGATTCACAATCTCTAGCTGTTATGCCTTTTAAAGGTTTAGAGCCAAAATACTGAATAAATAACTTATGATGTGGCAAAGCAGTTTTATAAGTTACAGCTTGTACCTTTTGCTTATAAGCTCTTAGATAAATGGTATTCATATAACTTTCAAATGTTATATTATAATTTTCAATACTAAGGTTATTATTAAACTCATACCTAATTCGAACCAGTTCATCATACGCTTCTTTCATTGTAGTAAATGGCTTACCATACTGATTCTTTCTAGCTTTCTTTTGAACTCGTTTACCTGTTACTGGATCAACACCAAGATCAGCCTGATAAAATATCTTGCCATTCTTATCACAATAAACACCTTTATACTTTTTTTGATTTTTTGTAGCCATCTTTAATTCTCACTTTCTAAATTGTCTTCAGAGAGTGAAATTCCGATTAACTCTTCTACTATATCTTTAGGAGCAATACCAAGTCTTCTATTGTCAAAGGGCGATTTACTTAATTGTACCGCATTATGGTCAACTTTGCGAGCTTCTTCAAACTTTTTTACTGCTATTCTTTTTGCTTCTCTAATGATGTTTCTTGCCGTATGTTCAGGAAAACCAATATTCATCAAGTTTTTATATGTTACTGTTTTCATACCTCCACTCCTGTCAAAAAAATTATTTCCTCAGTAGGTATGATTGGTTAATTCATTCATGGGCATCTCACCCGCTGTCCTTTTACGATGGCAGCCTGAACGTTCAGAAGTATCATTGTCCTTATTTGTGGTCATGGCAGATAGAGAACCACTCTATTTTATAGCTAATAATTTTCGCTCCTATCACGGCGTATCTCACTAAATTGCTCAACAAATAAGAAAGTCCCACCTCGGTTTATTCAATTGTCAATGAACAAATCAAGGAGAGACTATTTTATTTTTTGTTTAATTCTTTGAGGACAGTCTGATAGTCCAAGAATATAATCCGTACTAACGTTATAGAGTGCAGAGAGTTTTATAAGTATTTCAGCTGTAAGAACTACCTCACCTCTCTCAATCTTTGCATAATTTGTGGAAGAGAACGATAGTTTTTCAGCTACAAATTTCTGAGTGAAGTCATTGTCTTCTCTCAAGTCCCTTATACGTTGGTACATATAGCTTTCTCCTATGAAAAGTATAGAATACTTTTAGAAGAAAACTTGGAAATTGTCATAATATGACAGCTGATATATTACCTCAATATTACTGAAGTTTATTGATAAATTTTAAATCAATAAATCATAATTTCATGATATAAGTCAGAATATTAAAGTAAGTATTAATAAGCTATTTGCCAAATTCATTAACAAATTTCAACTGTAAATGCTTTGCGAGATACTTCGCCTTTTTCAACATAAGTGACATGGGTTTTATCAATAAAGTTGTCCGTTTCTGTCAAAGAGGTAGATAAGCCACTCCACGGTTCCAGAGCAATAAATGGCCCTTTGTTGGTTGTTGTCCAAACAACTAAGAAAGGAAAATCTTCGAATGATACTTTTAATCCTTTTTGATGGTTTTTGGATTTCAAAGCAACCTTCCGAGATTTAAGGTTATCAAACGTCAACGCATCATGTTGAAACAGTTCATAATTCAATTCTAAAATTCTTGTTTTAGATAGCATTGGTTGACGTTTGGAAAAATCAAGAAGTCCCGTATCTGGGAAACTTTTTGGAATCGTGCAATCTTCTTCCAATTCGAATTCTAGGTAATAGTCATCAAATGCTTCATCCTCTAATAATGGACAATTAAATCCTGGATGGCCTCCAATAAAAAATGGCATCGCATCTAACTCACCTAAATATCGAACTGCATATTCTGTTTCCAACTTATTACCGTCCAAGCAATAGGTTAATTGGAGTTCAAATGGAAAAGGGTATTGCTTTAACATCTCATCGTCAGACAAAATACGAAACTGTACCTCATTTTCGGTATGTTTTACTAAATCAAAAGTGCGTTTTCTGACAATCCCATGGCGAGGCATTGAGCCAGAAATTGTTTTTTCACCAACCTTAAAAGTGGCTTCATCATTTCTTAGACTACCACAGATAGGAAAGAGAACTGGTGCCTGACCACTCCAGTACTCTGGATTGCCTTGCCAAAGATATTCCACACCATCTCGATCTTTAATCGAACTGATGGTCGCCCCCTCTGGTTTAAATTCAACCGTTAATTCGTCATTTTTTAATTTCATTAGTTGATTCCCCAATTATACTCTATGATTGCTGAAAAGGCATATAGTCCATTTCATATCTAACATTCCCTTTTAAAGAATCTTCTAAGAGATTGTTAAACAATATTTTGAATTCATCTAATTCTAAATCTGAATGACAAATCCATTCTCCTCCAGTAGAGACATACCATTTCCCTAAAGATTTTAAAACATCTTGATCGATGTATGGAATATATGGACATTTTTCAAAATTAACAATATAAACTTTTTCATAGGCAGAAGTTAAAACACCGTCTGTCACTCTTTTTAATGTTTTAAACATAGGTACACACTTTCATAGTAAGGATTAATCAATGACTTGAGTTTCAGCAACTTTCTTGTACCAATGCGCTGATTTTTTAGGATAACGTTCTTGTGTCTCAAAATCAACATAGAAGAGACCGTAACGTTTCTCATATCCATTTGACCATGAGAAAACATCCATCAGAGACCAGATAAAGTATCCTTTAACGTTAGCACCATCTGAAATCGCATCAGAAATCACTTCCAAATGTTTTTTCACGTAGTCAATACGACCATCATCATAAACTGTTCCGTCTACAAATTCATCCTTATAACCAAGACCATTTTCAGTAATGTAAATCTTTTTATAATTAGGATAGTCTGCTTTTACCCGCATAATTTGATCATATAGACCTTGAGGATAAATAATCCAATCCCAATCTGTTTTCGGAACATTTACTGGTGCTTCTCTTCTACCAACACCTTTAATTTGGTATTTGGAACTTCCTTTTTCACCTTTACCGTTATGAATGATTTCAGTCTCGCCATCAAAAGCTTGCATCCAATCACTCATATAGTAGTTAATACCAAGGAAATCATTTAAATCTTTTGCAGCATCCAGTGCTACAAAATCTTCTTCACGAAGATCAAGTTCACCACCATTCACCTCAAGGATATGGTTAACACCTTCCATTGTTTTATCTGAATACTTACCAAGATAAGTTGCATCAAGAATAAATTTATTATGGATGATATCTTCAAGTTCAGCTGCTCTAACATCGTCAGGATTGTTAGCATCAAATGGATACTTAGTTGGAAGAGCATGTACAACACCGATTTCACCTGAATAGCCACCGTCTTTAAAGAGTTTCACGGCACGAGCATGAGAAACCATCATATTATGATGAGATTGAAAAACTTTTGCCAAATCATATTGGATACCTGGAGGGAACTTACCAACCAAGTATTGACCATCACCAATAGGCCCAATTTCGTTAAATGTTGTCCAATAGTTAACTTCTGAGAATTCTTTAAAACAGAATTCTGCATAATTTACAAAATGTTCAATGTTCTCACGATTGAGGAAATCACCATCCGAGTGGAGAGCTTCTGGTGTATCAAAATGGTGAAGTGTAACAAAAGGCTCAACATGACGCTTATGACACTCTGCAAAAAGATTGTGGTAGTATTCTACTCCTTTAGGGTTAACTTCTCCTTTTCCTGTTGGAAAAATACGAGACCAGGCAATAGAAATACGGATGCCGTTGACACCAAATTCTTCACTAAGTTTCAAATCGACTGGATAACGATTGTAAAAGTCACTTGCTGGTTCAGCAGTATACCAATAGTTGTCTTCTAAGTATTTATCCCAAGCTACTGGCCCTTTGCCATCTGTGTGGGTAGCACCTTCAGCTTGGTAAGCAGCTGTAGCACCACCAAAAATAAAATCTTTAGGTAATGTTTTAGTCATGATATACCTCTTCTAAATTTTCATTTCACTATAAAGGAAGATTGAGTACCCCCAACCTTCCCTAGTGAAATATTATTTTTCTATCTGTTCTTTAACGAAGTCCAATGCACCTTGACCATCGCGAGTCAATTTGATGTATTGAGCCCCTTCTGTTTTAGCTAATTTAATATCAAGTTTATCAGTTTCCACTTTAATATCTTCATAGTTAGAAGCTACTTGAGGTGCAAGGATAACAACTTGATATTGTGGTAAAATCTCACGGTGAGCACCATAACTTCCTGCTGCTGCAGTGACAGGTGCACCATATTCTTTTGCTGCTTTATTCAAAGCATTTGCTAATAAACCACTTGTACCACCACCGGCACAAAGAACGAGAACATTAGTTTGATCAGTGATTTCTTTAGTTTCTTTAGCTGCTGATTTTTCAAGAATAGCATCAGCTTTCTTAGTGTCAAAGTTTGCTGCAACTTTTTCTTTAAGGGCATCTGATGAATTCGTACCTGCTGCTTCTTCAGCAAGAATTTGCTCATCGTATACTTTCAAGAATGGGTAGTAGATAATGACATCAACAACGATTAACAAAGCTGCCAAAATGAATGCTAGCACTTGGAAGTTTGTCCCAAGAATAAGACCTAATGGAGCTGGTGTTGTCCAAGGCAAGTTTGCAGTAAAACTGTTCATTCCAAGTGTATCAATAAAGAATTTGAAAATCCATACATTGACAATTGGTGCCAAAATAAATGGAATAAAGAAAATTGGGTTCAAAACAAGTGGAGCACCGAACAAGATTGGTTCGTTAACTCCGAAGAATGTTGGAACAACAGATGCACGTCCAATGGCTTTGTTACGTTTTGATTTTGTTAACCACATGAACATGAATGGAACGACGAGAGTTGCACCAGTACCACCCATGGTAACGATGAACATTTGAGTCCCTGAAGTCAAAATCTTGTCCGCATGTTCACCAGCTTGAAGTAATTGAAGGTTGGTTTCAGCATTTGCGTAAGTAATCGCTGCAATGGCTGGTTCAACAATAGAAGGACCGTGGATACCAACAAACCAGAAGAAAGCAAATGCACCGAAGATAATAGTGATTCCAACATAGCCATCTGCTGCTTGGAACAATGGTGCAAGAAGTTTACCAATTGATTCTGCAACGTTAACGCCTAAAGTAGTATGAACAATCAATTCAATCACATAAAGAAGTACAACTGATAACGTGAATGGAATCAAATCCTTAAATACTTGAGAGATATTTGGTGGAACCTCTTCAGGCATGCGAATAGTGACATTGTTTTTCACACAGACTTTATAGACATTTACGGTAATAAATGCTGCGATGAAGGCTGTCAACAAACCTTTTGTTCCCATAAATCCAGTTAAGAAACCACCGTCTTTTGCTGGATTAGCCGCCATTAGTAGAAAACCTACAATAGCAGCAAGCATGGTTGAAATAAAGTTGATTTGGTTCGTGCTAGGCAATGAGCGGTTCATTGAATCGGTTAATGTTTTCGCAGTCGTACCAGCCACAAACAAACCTAAAATACCCATTGAGTAGTTGTATGGTGTCATCAAAAGATTCTCAATATCTTTGCTCCAATGGAAGCCCCATGCATTTGGAACATAGGCAATCAAGATAAAGATACTTGAGAACAAGATGACTGGCATACCAGCGATAAAACCATCACGAATAGCACGAAGATAGATATTTCGAGAAATTTTCTCGAAGAAAGGTTTCCCTTTCTCAATCTGAGCAATTAATCCATTCATTATTTTGCTCCTCTCTTATAAAGTTCAATCATGTGTTTCATTAAATCTTGCAATAAAATGGTAGTCATTAAATGATCTTGACCATGCATAAGAGTAACACTATATGCCAAATCTTCTCCCGCAGCTTCTTTTTGTAGTAGACTTGTTTGAGCATTATGAGCATCGTTCAAGCATTCACTACCTGCTGCGATTAATTCTTCTGCTTTAGCATAATTCCCTTCTTGCGCTGCTTTAAGAGCTTCTAAGAATTTAGAGCGGGCATCACCAGCATAGGCTACGATTTCAAAACCTAAAAGAGTAGTTTCTTCTCTATTCATTGTAGTTTCCTCCGAAAATAATGTTAAATTTTTTCAGTCCAAGGACTTGCAGTTTTATCTAGTACTTTGTTTAATTCGTCAATATTTTTGAAACCTTCTGTACGCAACCATTCACGAGCTGCTTTAGGTCCTTCTTCAATATAGACTTTTACAGATCCTGCCCAAGTAGCACGTCCACACAATACACCATTGAATTTTGCGCCTGATTCTGCTGCAAATTCCAAAGTATCTTGGAACAACTTGGCTGAAACACCTGCACTCAAGTAAATGTATGGTAAATCAGTAGAAGCTTCTTGATCACGGAAAGCTTGAGCTGCTTCTTCTTTTGTAAAGAGAACTTCACCTTCTGCAAAGCCTTCTACAAATTTCATGTTTACTGGAACTTCAACTTTCAACACGTCAACACCAAAGCGTTCCTCTGAGAATACTTTCATTGCTTCGTTAACTTTATGAGCTTTTACTTTTGCAAACTCAGGACTAGCATTGTCAGAGATTTTCTCGTCATAAGTTAGAATTTCTAGGTAGAATGGAATATCTTCTGCTCGGCATTCAGAACCAATACGTTCAATGTAAGCTTTTTTCTGCTCATTGACATCTTTATCTCCATCTACATCATAGTAAAGAAGGAATTTAACTGCTTCTGCACCAGCTTCTTTAATACGTTTCGCAGACCAAACATCTAAACAATCAGGTAAGCGACTAGTTGTTGTTG
Source organism: Streptococcus dysgalactiae subsp. dysgalactiae (assembly GCF_900459225.1). Classification (NCBI taxonomy): domain Bacteria; kingdom Bacillati; phylum Bacillota; class Bacilli; order Lactobacillales; family Streptococcaceae; genus Streptococcus; species Streptococcus dysgalactiae. Next base: position 974,583 of record NZ_UHFH01000003.1, on the reverse strand, counting down.
CATCGTATCCTGTTTTTTCATATGCCAACAACAAGCCTGCTTCTTCTGAACGAACACGACTTGCTGGCAAGCCATATTCAGGATCAAGTAAAATTGATGATGAAAATGGTGTAAGTTCTTCAGAAACTAAACTTTTAAGCTCTTCAATTTGTTCTACTGTTGGTTCTTCTGTTTGATGTTGGGCCATCATACGTTTGAGAGCTCCACGTTGGTCGAAGGCTAAGGCAGATATAACACCATCTACACTTAGTTTTTCCATGCTTTTACGTTTGTTTTCAGTTAAAGTAATTGTCATTTTTTATACCTCTTTGACTTTAATAGATTGATATAACTTATCGTAATTTTCCATGTTAACATGCCCAGTTGTTTTTTCTTGAGCATTTAACATACCTAAGACATTTGATTTTGTTAATAAAGCTCGATCATCTTCATCATTCGCTAAACCCGAAGCGATACCTGCTACTGTAGAATCACCAGAACCTACAGCGCTTACAATTTCGATTTTAGGAATGTCAACTTTATAAAACGTATCCTTGTGTTTTGCAAATACACCATTAGCACCAAGAGAAACGATTATCCATTCAATTCCTTCAAATAGTTCATCTTGTAAGACTTCTTTTAAGGATTCAAAATCATTTGTCATTTCTTTACCTAGAAGTTGAGAAAGTTCTTCAAGATTAGGTTTGATAACTGTTGGTTTACTATCACCTTTCAATACTGCTTCTAGAGCATTTCCAGAACAATCCAGAACCGTTTTCTTTCCATTAAGGTTGGAAATAGTAATCAATTTCTGATAGTAATCATCTGGCATTCCCGCAGGAAGACTACCTGACATTGTCACTACGTCAACATCATTCAATAAATATTTAAAATGATTAGTAAATCCATCAATTTCATCTACACTTAACATCGGTCCTTTTTCTAAAATCTCAGTTTGATTCCCTTCGTGTAATATGGCTATACAAGTTCTGGTATCGCCTGAAATTTTATAGAAGCGACTTAAAATCGAATCGGGAAGATGATTAATGATAAAATCACCGCTTTCTCCACCTATACAACCAGTAGCTTTGACTGTTTCACCGAATTCATTAAGAACTCGGGAAACATTCAAGCCTTTACCACCAGGTGTCTTTGTAACATCTACAACTCGATTTACGGTATCGAATTTTAGCTCATCCAAAGGGTAGGAGACATCAATAGCTGGATTTAAAGTAACTGTTAAAATCACAATAGCTCCTTTTTCTATATTTATCCCTATATTAGTATATTCAAATATTAGTCGTGATATTCACCACGATCCCATTTTTCTAAGAATTCATCAAAGAAGTGTGGGTTATTTTGATCCTGACTAGCATGTTGTAAGCTATCAATTTTTTCAATCAAATTTTTATTTTCTTCAGTTGGTTTGTATTCAGCAGCTAAGAAAGCATCGATAATATCATTCATCAGCAAACCACCGATAATTTTTCCACCAAAACCAATAACGTTTGCGTTAAGCTCTTCTTTTGAGTAGATAGCAGATGTCATGTCTCTGACGAGTGCTGAACGAATTCCAGGAACTTTATTTACGGCATTTGTAATACCAACACCAGTACCACAGATAACAACACCTAGTTCTGCTTCACCACTTGCTACTGCTTCACCAACTTTTTTACCAAAAATTGGATAGTGTGTGCGGACATTATCGTATGTACCGCAATCAATGATTTCATGACCTTGTGATTTCAAATAATCAACAACAGCGATTTTTTCATAAGTAACAATATGGTCACAACCTACAGCAATTTTCATTTTTGTTCTCCTTGTTTTAACCTATTTCAATCAATTAGCACATTTTATTAAGCATGTCAACACGAACTTGATGACGTCCACCATCATATTCACCTTCAACAAAGCCTTTGACAATGTTTTTTGCAATTCCTGGTGCACTAATTTCAGAACCAAGCGTAATGATTCGAGAGTTATTGTGACCTCTTGTCATGTATGCTGAGCGCTCATCTGATACTTCAGCTGCCACCATTCCTTTAATTTTAGTAGCCACCATGAAAGAACCAACACCATACGCATCAATTACAATACCCAAGTTATCTTCGGATGCATTAACTTTTTTTGCAACAGCGAGAGTTGTATCAACGAAGTCACGAACTTCATTTTCACTGACATCAATGACTTCGTATTTACCTTCTTTAAGGTAATCTTTGATAACATCTTTAAGTTCTGTACCTGCTTTGTCAGCACCGATAATAATTGCCATTTTATTTCTCCTATGATTTGATTTAGAATAAGTAAATGTGGAAAACCTACGTAGATAGTTAATTAACGATTTGCAAAATCTTTTGAAATAACGCTTACATTATTTCTATGACCTTATAATACACCTAACCAACATAAAAGTCAACACTTTTATGTTGGTTTTTTTAAAAATAAACATATATATGTTTATTTTGTTTGATTTTATGTCTCGAAAATGATGTTTTATGTGTTTTAACAACTTCCATAAACCTTTAACAACAATAACTATTATATTAATCAGTATTAAATCATTATTTCTTATTTTTTAGTAAGCGTTTCATATAAAACATTTTTATGTTTTGTTTGTCTTTGTTTTTAAATATTTTTGTTTGTTTCGTTTGATTTTTCGGTTGTTATTATGTTATGATACCTTTAATAGTTATATTATAAGAAACTGATAGGAGGTAAGAATGAAGAAGAAAGAACGTCATGAAAAAATTCTCGATATCTTAAAAGTTGACGGTTTTATAAAAGTAAAAGATATTATCGATGAAATGAACGTCTCAGATATGACCGCTAGGCGAGATCTTGATACATTAGCAGATGAAGGATTACTTATCAGGACTCATGGTGGAGCTCAATACTTAGATAACCCTTCAACAAATGACGAAGGCCACGAGAAAACGCACACCGAAAAGAAAGTCTTACAAACTAACGAAAAAAAACAAATCGCACAAAGAGCTAACGATATTATTAAAGATGGTGAAACTGTCTTTATAGGTCCAGGAACAACTTTAGAGCATCTAGCTGTCGAATTGAAAAATAGAAATATAAGAGTTATTACAAATAGCCTTCCTGTTTTTCTGATTTTACATCCGAGCACTACTATTGACTTGATTTTAATTGGTGGTGAGTGTCGTGAAATTACTGGTGCTTTTGTTGGGTCTATTGCTATTAATAACCTAGAATCATTAACATTTTCAAAAGCTTTTGTCAGTGCAAATGCTGTTTATAATAATTCGATTGCTACCTACAGTGACCTCGAAGGAGAGGTTCAAAGAGTTGCCTTGAATAATGCTGTTGAGAAAATCCTTCTAGTTGATAGTACCAAGTTTGAAAGTTATGATTTCTATAACTTCTACCAGCTAGAACGAATGGATTTAATTGTGACTGATAAAAATGTGACAACTGAAATGATAGAAAAGTACGAGAAATTTTCTAAAATAATTATTGCTGATAAGTAATAGCAGCTTTCAAAAAGGATAATCTAGATACTTCTTAATTTATTATTAAGGAGTGTCTTTTTCTATTGAATTTTTTAGTACACCTTATTTATGTTAGTTTTTTCTAACGTAATAACGAACATTCTTAGCAAAAGTCAAAGTAGTAATAATCGTGAGTGATTCTCGTGTTGATACTGTAGTTGAAGCTATCATTTCGGCAGTTCAAACTGGAGAAATTGGAGATAGTAAAATTTTTATTATTCCAATTGAAGATGCTATTAGAATTCGAACTGGACAACATAGAGATGAGGCTTTGTAACATCATTAAGGTAAATACTTAAAGGCTATTCAAAAAATTATTACTATTTACATTAAAAATCCCTCTGTGACGATGGACATCAAGAATTAAACTTTGATTTTAATTCTTGACGTCATCAGTCTATTTGCAGAGGGGTTTTATAGCGTTTAATACATGTCTAAAGCTCTAAGTACTTATTAAAGACTGTCTCAATTTCTTCGATCTCATGTGCTTCTTTAAAATAATTTTTAAAGTCATTTTTCATAAGAATTCTAGCAATTTTTGAGAGATAAGTCAGATGAGTTGAACCAACTTCTGTCTCTGGAATAAATAAGGCTATGACAGAATCAATGAGTTTACCGTCCATAGACTCCCACTCAACTCCATTTTTTAGTTTTAAAACAGTAATACCTGGTTTTATGACCGCTTGACTTTTAGCATGTGGAATAGCAAATCCATCCATCATGCCTGTTGTTCCTTCTTCTTCACGAGATAACAAACTTTTATAGACTTGATCAGTATCATCTGCATAACCATTTTCAACAACAAGACCAGCAAGATAAGCAAACACATCTTTTTTTAGTGGCATGTCTACATCTACACGAATTAAATTTTTATCAATCATTTTTAAACCTCTTTATCGCTTTTTATCTTTTGCACAAACCCCATAAGAAGACCAGATATAACCGCTCCAATAAAGATTGCCAAAACCCAAAGAGCTGCATGTGTCACAACAGGCAATACCAAGAAGCCACCATGTGGTGCAGGGACTTGAACTTTCCAAAGGTATGTCAATACAGCACCAATTGAAGATCCAATCATTAAGATAGGGAGATTACGTAATGGATCTTTAGCAGCAAATGGAATAGCACCTTCGGTGATATGCGTTGACCCAAGAATCAAGTTAGCAAGACCAGCGTTTTTATCTTCTTCGCTGTAATATTTACGGAAGAACAAAGTTGCAAAGAATGTTGTCAATGGGGGTACGATACAAGCAGCTGATACACCTGCCATAAATGTTGTGTTGCCTTGACCAAGAAGAACAGTACCTGTTACGTAGGCAGCCTTATTGATAGGTCCACCCATATCAAAAGCACTCATGCAACCAATAATAATTCCAAGAAGGAGAGGATTAGCATTTTCAAAACCGGCTAACCATGACATCATGGATTCATTAACCCAAGCCATTGGTGCATTTATCAGAGCCATAAAACATCCGGTTAGAAAAACTCCTATAACGGGATATAAAAAGATTGCTTTCAAACCATCTAGTGATTTAGGGAGACCCTTAAGAAGTTTAATTAAACCAAGAACGATGTAACCCGCTGCAAAACCGCCTAAAATACCTCCTAAGAAACCAGATCCTCCATTCGCTGCCATGAGACCAGCTACTAGACCGGCAACAAAACCTGGTCGTTTAGCAATGGATTCAGCAATAAAAGCCGCCAAAACAGGCGTCATCATTCCCATTGCAACACCACCGATATCATTTTTTAGCATAGCCGCAAACCAATTATATTGTTCACTTTCAGTATCAAAAGAAAAAATACCAAACAAGAAGGATACAGCGACTAGCACTCCACCAGCTACCACAAAAGGTAACATGTGAGAAACACCATTCATCAAATGTTTATAAATTTGACGACCGAAATGTTCACGATGATCTTGCTTTTCGTCAACAACATCTTCTTTAACATCACCTTTTTGAATAAAACCTTTGCCATCTATTGCATCTTGCACTAGTTTTTCAGCATTTTTGATACCTTCTCCTACAGATACATTGATAACTCTTTTACCGGCAAAACGTTCTGCTTGAACATCCTTATCTGCTGCTATAATAACGGCATCCGCATTCGCAATTTCTTCTTGTGTCAGTTGATTTTCCACACCAATTTGTCCGTGCGTCTCAACTTTGATTGAGACATTCTTATCTTTGGCAGCCTGTTCAAGAGCTTCTTGAGCCATGTACGTGTGAGCAATACCTGTTGGACAGCCTGTTGCTGCTATAATTTTATAAACCATCTGTAATCTCCTTAATTTTGATTTGTTTTTTTAATAATTCAACATCAGTAAAATCTGTAAGTCCTGGTCGAAAGGCGGTCGATGAGCCTGCTGCTACTGCTTGAGCAAGACATTCCACTTCGGAGTGTCCCTTCAATTTATTGGCAAGAAATGTTCCCAAAAGTGTATCTCCCGCACAAGCTGTATTAACAACTATTCCGCTTGGTGCATTTGCAAAATAGACAGAATCGCTTATCAGAAGACATCCACTTCCTCCCAATGAAATGAGAACATTTTTCGCCCCTTTTTCTTGAAGGAGTTTTCCTTTTTCGATTAAATCATTCAATGACGGATCTTCTAGGTGAAACCATTCCGATATTTCTTCGTCGTTTGGCTTAATTAAATATGGTTTAAAAGATAAACACTCAATTAGTTTTGGATCGCTAATATCATAAATGAGATTTATCCCTTTTTTCTGACAAATTTTACCAATCTTTAAAAAGATCTCTGAAGAGATTCCTCTTGGCAAGCTTCCCGATACAATCAAGAAGTCATCTGGATTTAAGGATTCAAATTGCTTTAATAGTTCCCCTTGAGATTTTTCTAATATGATTGGACCCTGGTTAACCAATTTGAATTCCTGATTTTTTGACATGACCTGAGTGAATACATTTATCCTAGTCGTTCCATCTACTTTGACAAAATTTGACAAAATAGCTTGTTTTTTTAACTCATCTTCGATAAAATCACCTGTAAAACCAGCTTTAAATCCTAAAGGCGTACTATCAATACCGAGTTTTTTTAAAATAATTGATACGTTAACCCCTTTACCATTTGCTTGTAACTCATCATAGATGGTCCTATTAACTTTTTTATCCTCCATATCTTCTGTCTGAATAAACATATCTATCGCTAGATTCATTGTGCAAGTATAGACCGACATAAAATCACCACTCTTTTATTTTTTTATTATCATTAAAATAACACAAATAACTTGTAAGGGTTTTCTGATATTCAAGCAATATTGAAATGCTTTACATTACTTTCGGAGAATATATGACGACATCAAAAAAACAACTAACACAAACCGAGACTTACACTTGGGACTATTTAAATGAGCATTTTCAAGAAATTATCAACCTCAATATATCCGAAGTCGGAGAGATTATCAGTGTTTCTACCGCTACTATTACAAGAACGCTTCAAAAAAAGGGGTATCGTGGCTTTGTAGATTTTAAACACAGTATGGCCAATAATGCTCAGGATGAATTAAATATCCTAACAGAACCTCTATTGAATGACGAAACTAAGATTTCAATTTTAAAGAGTTACCAGGAAGTTACTCGAACATTGAATATGCTAGATTTAAAAACTCTCAATAACGTGGTGGATCTCTTACTAGATACAGAAAAAGTCATCATTTTTGCACGTGGTTTTTCAGAATTATTGGGAACAGAAATGCAAACTAAATTGTTGCTATTAGGCATCTATACTGAACTCTACACCGATCCCAATATCATTCGTACCATTAGCAAACGTTTAGATACAAAAACGTGTGTCATCTTTATTTCACTAAATGGTGAGACGCACTCTTTACAAAATGCTGCTAGCAACTGTCAAGAACGACTGATACCCAGTGTTTTAATTAGTTCCAATCAAGCTGGAAATCTCGGAAAACTAACGGATTATCAATTATATGGGTTTAAGACAGAATTAACCTATTTTCCTGATTTCGAGGTCCATTCAAGACTGCCACTTTATATTATTATGAGGCTACTTTTAGATACTCTAGCAGTAAATATGAAAGCGTAAATGCTAACCATTCTAAAACACCTACGCTCCAGCACAGGTGTTTTGAAATTTTTATTATGTGACTTTAAGTCCGTTTCGCTCCGTAGGTGCGAAACAAATAAACCACCCGCTATGCGGGTGCGCATCGAAGGTTATACCAAAAAAACTCCAAACGCGATACAATAAAGGTGTTCAAGCCTAATGTAAAGCGAAAGGAGCAAAATATGACACAAAAGGCACATAGTTTATCACACACAAAGTGGATGTGTTCTACCACATAGTGTTTAGCCCTAAGTATAGACGAAAAATCATCTATAATCAATATAGAAGTAGTTTAGGAGACATTCTTCGACGCTTATGTAGTTATAAAGGAGTTGAAATTATAGAAGGTCATTTAATGCCAGACCATGTTCACATGTTAGTAAGTATTCCTCCACGAATTAGTGTTTCAAGTTTCATGGGTTACTTAAAAGGTAAGAGTGCCTTGATGATGTTTGATAAACACGCCAATCTCAAATATAAGTTTGGAAATCGCCATTTTTGGGCTGAGGGATATTATGTGAGCACAGTTGGTCTGAACGAAGCCACTATCAAAAAATATATTCAAGAACAAGAAAAACATGATATAGCCTTAGATCAATTGAGCGTAAAAGAATATGAAGATCCCTTTAGGGATGATGGTAAGTAATACCAACGCCTCTTTAAGAGGCAAGTGACGAGTCAAGAGCGATTAGGCTTGAACAAAGTGAAAGCCAGCGTCTTTAGACGCTGGCTGGTGATATGGGCTTATAGCCCCTGTTCAAACCACCCGTTGGACGGGTGGCCATGATTCAAGTGGACTTAATCTTCTTTCCAAACGTCATCAATGATTTCTTTCACTAAAGCTAGTTTCTTCCATTGATCCTCTTCAGTTAGGATATTACCTTCTTCGGTTGATGCAAATCCACATTGCGTTGATAGCCATAAGTTTTTTAGTGGCAGATACTGCTTAGCTTCTTGGATTCGTTTGATAACAGCTTCTTTATCCTCCAATTTCCCATTTTTTGAAGTAATAAGTCCTAGAACTGCAACTTTTTCCTCTGGTAAATGGCTTAATGGTTCAACCCCCCCCAGAACGTTCATCATCAAATTCCAAGAAATAAGTCTCTGCATTTTCTCGAGCAAAGAAGGCTTCCGCAACATCATTATAAGGCCCTTTAGAAGCATAAGTTGAATGGTAATTTCCTCTACATACATGTGTATTGATCGTCAAATCATTTGGTAGATCTTTGATAGCATTGTTATTAACAAAAGGGTAATCTTCAATAACGTCTTGCTTACTCAATCCTTCTCTTTGTCTTGTTTGCCAGTAATCCTCATCAATTAACATGCCCCACGTACAATCGTCCAGTTGAATTGTTCTGACACCAGCTTCGTAAAGTGCTAAAATTTCTTCCCTGTACACTCTCGCTATATCCGTTAAAAATGTGCCTCTATCTTGATAAAAATCACCGATAGAATTAGCATTCTTTCCTCGTTCCAATTCCGCCAAAAATTGTGCTGGAGCTGGAATCGTAATTTTAGCTTCAACTCCTTTATCATCAGCTATTTTCTTGTAAAACTCATAATGAGAGATAAAAGGATGTTTTTCTTTTGTAAACCCTAATTTCCCACGCAAAACAGCGGTATCATCTCGAGTTTCTTCATCGTGAAATAGGTAACCACGACCAAAATGCTCATGTGATACACCATCAAATCCTCAAAAATTATCTAAATGCCAGTAAGAACGACGAAATTCACCATCAGTAATTTTATCAAGACCTGCCGCAACCTGTTTATCCACCAACTCGATAATAGCTTTATCTTCAACTTCTTTTAATGCTTCCTTGGAAATATCACCATTATCAAATTGTTGTCTCGCTACCTTTAATTCTTCAGGACGTAAAAAGGAACCAACATGCTCAAAATACTTCTTAACCATAGACATCACCTCATATAAATTTTGAAATAGTTTACCAAACAATACTATAAGAGTAAATTATATATTTCTAATGATTTGATATAGTTATTGGTTATATCTTTTTTAACTAGGATAACGACCTATGGTATGAATTTATTCCTTAAAAAATGAATCATACCAAAGAAATATCATCCCGATTTTCTAGCTCAAGTGTATTTTCTTTATTTAACAAGCTCACAAACATCTCCAATCTTCTAGCTAATCCTTCATACTCATCAAGATAATGTCCTAATTCCTCTTGCAGTACTCTTATTTCGTCATTCACCTGTTTTAGTGTGATTGATTCCGTCAAATTAAGTTTTGAAAAGTCATACTTTGCTAGTTTTCGACTGCTCGTTTCATCACTCTTCAAATTGATAAGCACTTCTGCCATCTTGTTTAAGGTGGCGATTTTTTCATTTGTTTGAGTCAGTTTGATGTCTAGCTCTGCTATTTCTACAACCAGTTCGTCTTTAACGTCCTGGTATTTTTTGTCTGTCTCTGTTAACTCAATCAAGAGGTTAATATCAGAAAACTTTTCTTGAAGTCGCTCAACAGTCGATCTTCTGTATGGTATTACTCGACTATCGTTGGTTAGCTGTCTAATCAAGGTTCGTCCTTTTATATACTGATTCTTATCCGAATGCTCTTTGTTATAGACAAAGTATGAGGTTGTCTCACAGATATAGACTTTATATTTTGTCTGATTCTCTTCTTCAAGAATATCTAATTGATAGTTGGGAATAAAAATAAAACCGCTCTGCTTTATACCAAAAGACACCTTGATATAAACGCCCTCATCAACTAACTTCTTAATTTGATGTTCTGCAAGTTCCACTTCAAATTCGTGAACGGCATCTCGTTTTTCCTTAAATGTTTCAAAGGCTTCCTCAATCTCTTCAGTGGATACTTTATCCTTATCTCGTTCTTCTTGAAAAGTATGGTACTGCTCCTGTAAATTCTCTAATCCTTCTGAATCACCGACTTCCTTATTTTTAAAGTAATCTTGAAAAAAATTGACATCATATAATTTCTTGTCACTTATTTTTTTATGATTCAGACTTATCTGCTTTCCATTTTTTTCAAGTATGAAGGTTACATTCTTTTGTTTTAAGTCAATGGTTAGATTCAATTCTTTCGCTTTTGTCAGTAACTCTTCTAAAGAATTGACACGGTTCAACAAAAATTCTAAACGACTTTCAATCTCTTGCTTAGCAAAATGCGTTCTAAAAAATTCTTTATCATATAAATCTCGTTTGCTGAGTTGGCGTCCTCGAATTGGTTTTGTCATTGCTCTATCTGTCATCATGAATCGACTATGCTTCTGACTAAAATCAATATAAACATGTAACTGCACCGCTTTTTCTAAAAAATCATCAAAGGACTTTGACTGTTGCATCAAAAAATACAGACGTTTTTTCAATTCAAATTTATGACTAGACTGCCTATATTTTTGATAGTCACGGTAGGAGTAACGTTTCTCGATAATTTTTGCCCCCGCCATTTTAGAAATACGGTCTGAAATCATACGTAAATTTCGTTCTAAGGCATAATTCCATATCAATTTTTTATCTGAATTACTGTCTATGGCATTGACTAAGATATGGTTGTGGGTATGATCTTTGTCTGTATGAGTCGCTACGATAAACTTAAAGCGACCTCCTGTCAATTCCATCATAGTCTCGTAACCAATACGGTTAATTTCTTCAGGTGTCAGATTATCTTCAGGAGAAAATGATTGGATGAGGTGATGGGCATGAATATTTTGCTGGTGTTTTTCTTGTCGGTCATTTCTAGATTCGTACAACTTGTCGTTATTGGTAAAGTTGACATTGTACATTTCTACCATTTCTTCATAGCTAGGGAAGTCTAAATAATTGCTCATGCCAAAATCAGATACCAATTTCAAATTGTCCGTTTTATCAGTATTGAGAATATACTTAATTAAACGCCTACGATATTTTTTTCCATGTGTCGCAAAGTGTTTAGTGACTACCATGAAACTCCTTTAATTTTTTAATCTTTACTTGAAATTCTTTTTCGACTTCTGTAACTAACTCACCAATCCCCTTACGCAATTCATTCAGCTGTTCTTGAGAAATAAGATGACTGTAATTAATAACACGCGCAATTTGATTGATGTTATTTCCAATCCGTCTCAATTCAAATACTAACTGGTCATAGGTATCCGTGTTAATGGTGACAAATGACATATTGGGATTCAGCAACACTTTTCTGGCATAGACTGAAAAATTTTGACAATGACTCTTAGCAATTCGTTCATTCAATTGATGTAACTCTGAATCTGTTAAAAATACTTTTTTGAGATTAGTGCGATATCGATAAACCATAGTAGCCTCCTATCTCATGTATTTTTCACGAAACTCATGACTGAGTGGTTGTACTTGATTGACTTCCGCTATCAATTCTTGAACGCAGCTCAATAAGATTAAAACGTGTTCTTGAGTCACTTGGTGATTTTCTCTTGCAATAATCAAAACTTCATACACATCTCGACTAATCTGCTCAAACTTTTGAGATTGCCAAAGGGAGAACCAACTTTCAAAAATTCTATCCTGATAATTCTTTTTCAACAAATTTTGACGAAGAAATTCTGAGAAACTATCCAGTTTTTGTTCCCTCATCATTTCTTTTATCTGTTTTTCTTCTTGTCTCGTGATTCTAAATTGCTTACGAATCAACTTAATTTCTTGTCCCATCCTACTATCCTTTCAACATTATACTTGTCTGACAATGTCAGGCTGCCTCACATTGTCAGTACGCTTCCTAAAGACCTCACTCTCTTCTTGTTCGGTCTTTGCGAGCTCAGGCATTGTGGTCACAATACCCAAAAAATCATATCGCCAGCCGACAAAAACCTTCCAGTTTTGACAGCCAACGATAAGATAACTTGGTGGCTTCGCCCCCAAACCCCCAGCAGAAAATCAAGACTTGATTTTCTTAGGAATGATATTAGGATAGCAGGGATGATTTGGAAAAGATATCACATCCTAGAAATGAAGGTAAGAAAAAAAGAGAGCTGGATAGCTCTCGGAAAAGTTACTCTTTATAAATTATAGAAACATTCGGATTGCCAGTTTTAGAATCACCAATTATCTTAACTTTTAAAGCTTCATAGAAACTAATTTTACATTTCACTAATTAACTTAGTATAGTAACTTGGAAAATCTGTCAATATACCTTTCAAGTCAATTGATTTCTGTTTGATTTCATTTCTAATCTGATTCTTACTTATAGAATTAATCTCTTGACCAATAACTTGAACTACAATTCTATCTGAAAAACCTAATTCATAGATATTAATTTCTTTTTCAAGAGATAAACCATATTTCAATCTCTTTACCAGCTTATTTAGTACATCTGTTTTTTCTCCATTTAATTCTTCGAGAATATTGTTGATTGCATTTAAAATCATCGATGTTTCATACCCTAATCCATTATCGCAAATAGAAATGATATCCGACATATCAATTAGTTTTAGTTTACCGCTTTTCTTGATACTAATTGATTTTTCGGTACAACTTTCCAATATTTGAAAATAAGAAATGCCCTTAATCCATAGTTGAGAAATATAGTTTAGATTTCCTATACTTAATCTTTTAATCTCCTTGTTGTTTGAAAAAACTATTATAATATCAGTTAAAACACTTAATAAATCTTCTTCTCTCTCGCAAGCAAGGATAAAAGCTATATTTTCCTGAACCCATTTTTTTAACAATTCAGATTGATATAATCCAATTGAGTTTTTTGCAATTATTTCAGTTTTTACTGAACTATCAGTTACCTTGGTTTTTATTAAAGCAAATAATTCTTTTATTTTTCCTTGCTCCTCTTCATTACCTAAGAAATATCCAAAAGTATTTTCAGCTAATCTATCAGTCTCCAATTCAGTAGCATACATAGAAGCTATATAATTTTCAATAGCAACTAGAGTTTTTTCAATTAGATTTATCTTAGAATTAAAATCCTTAAAATAAGGATTGTTTTGTTTCCTTAAATTCGATAACATATCGCCTATTTTTGCTCTATACTCTATATTATTGATAAACCTCTCTATAATCATGCTCCAAAAATCAAATTCTTTTTCACCAATTCTGTAGTTAGTCGAAACAACTGACTTAAACTGTATGATATTTAGAATATTGCTTTGACAACCCTCCGTATTAATAGGATTTAATAATTTTTCATAGTTTTGTTTTTTCCACTTATTTTTTGGTGATTTATAAATATTTGGCTCTGTTAAAATTATCGTTCCTTCTGTATATTTTCCAGCTCTTCCTGCTCTACCTATCAAGTTCTGAAAATCACGAACTTTTATTGCATCTCCTGCTTGATACACACTTGAAATAATCAAATATTTAATAGGTAAGTTTACACCTTGTGCTAGGGTTGAAGTACATACTACATTATTTATTTTACTTTTTGAAAAAGCATACTCTATAGCAATGCGTATCCCCATAGGTATACCTGAATGATGTGAAAAAACTCCTATCTGACTACATATATATTCAACACTATCATTTCCTAAATTTTGACTAATTAAGTTTCCTATTTTTTCAACTTCAGACCTATCTGAGTTTTTTAAAAAATTAGTTAGATCATAATTCCTATTATTTAAGTCTATAAATCTCTTCAAAACAACATTGACCGTATCTTTTCTTCCACAAAAAATTCCTACTCCACCATTATTAATTAGCTTAGTTCCATAATAAATACTTATATCATTTGCGTTTGTCAGTTCTGGAAATACTTTTTGTTTGCGTTCTTTTCCAAGATACTCTAATTCACTTACACTAACAGTACGTGGAACAAAAAATTCTTCTTCAAATGTAATAGGATCTATGAAATATAATTGCTCATTACTCCCGTTTAAATCACTAAACGCAACTCTTTTCTCTGTTGTTTTTATCGAATTGTTAGAAACGATTACTCCATCTTCGTTAAACCACCGATTTATAGCTTCACTATTTGGTATTACAGCAGAAATTAAAATCTTCTGAATTGCTTTTGGAAAAATTTGTTTAACCGTTGACAACAGTAACTCAAAATTGGTTCCACGACTTGGATCATCAAAAAGATGTGCTTCATCAAATATACAAAGTCCTATTTCATCAATAAAACTTTGATGGTTTCTCAATAAAAACAACAATTTCTCTGGAGTAAGTATAAAGACTCTTTTTTTTCCATCATTAAAAATTGAGAAATCCGGTGGAATCTCTGGTAAATCAAAAACTTCACTAACAATCACATTATTCTCATCAACGAAGTGTGCATTAATATCTCTATATATTTCCCTGCACAATGCTCTAAAAGGGGCAATAATCAACGCATTATCAATTCTGTTTGAATAAAATGCTGAGCGTAATATTAGATTCACCGACGCAGTCTTACCCGAACTTGTTGGCATCTGAACAATTCCAGATTCACCCGAAAAAATCCCCTGTCTTCCTAATTCAATTTGAGATGGCCAAAGCTCCTTTATACTGTCTTCCGATTGTATATAATCCCGCCACAATGAAAAATCTAATCTTGAAAATTCATGCAATAATTTCGCTGATGAACTATTTATTTTTTTACATACTACTGCCAAAAGACAATTTACAATGATTATTGAAAAATCGCTCCCATCCCCATATACTTTATATTGCAAATTTCTAAAAATTTCTTTAGAAAACTCAGTTTTTAATAAAATATAATTCCTGTATGATTCAACTAGAGTATTTAATTCACTAGAGAATTTACCTTCTATCGGCGTATGATTCAAAAAGATTTCATCCGTTATAACGTCAATAAATACTTTAATAAGAGTCATACTGTCTTCTAATAGATGGATATCATCCGATATATAGTTAATCATAACTCTCGAACTTCCATTATAATCGCCTAGATAATAAGCTGTGGCTCCCAGTATTGCAATATAGTCTTGATATTCAGCCGAATTTCCTAATCCTGAAGCAAGAAATGCATCAAAATATTCAGCAGCATTGTGTAATTGATTTTTTAATTGTAAATTAAACTTCTTATGATTGATATAGTCTTCAAAATACTCCCTAGCAGTATCTGCAACAATTGCTAGTGCCACAAGAAATGATTTTTGAGCTTCTTCTGAAATTGGAATATGACTCTCCATAGGAATATCAAACTCAAACATTTTTGCTTTAGACCGCACAAGTTTTGAATAATATAATGATTGTTTTCCAAATTCTATCATACTTCACTCGCTTTCGAATAGAGTTCTTTAATAAATTCCATTAATTCATCAGAATGAATAACTAATAGCCGCAATTTCTGATAGTCCTTGTGATTTTTTGAAACCGCTTGTTTGATAATATCAATATCATATGATTGACCGGAGTGGACTGCAGCTGCTCCATAAATAACATTAAATGGATTATCTGTTATATTTAAAAATCTTTCCACTACATTTGCCTGGTCAATATTAGATTCCTTTAATCTTAAATAGCTGGCTACAATTGAGGTTGAAAAGCGTTTAAAATCTTTGTTAGAATGATTAATAGCTTCTTGGAGCTTATTTTTCGCTTTAACGGTACTAGAATTTGATGCCGATGATTTCACTTCAATAACTACGACCTCATCATTCACTGCATTCAAAGAATCTTTCTTATATCCCAAAACATCACTTCCTTGAGTTGAAGTATCTTTATTAACTTTACGATTATAACGAGTCCTAGGAACCACGTATTCTTCAACATACTGAAGATAGTCAGATACTAATATTTCTCCAAAATCTCCTGACATCGTTGAAAGGCCAATACCGCTATCCGAGGGTAATTTAAAATTTTCAAGATACTCTTTAGTGGAGATATTCATACAACCTGTCATTTCAGCAAGTTCATCATCAGAACAATAATTTCTTCTGAATTGTTTTGCCCAATCTTCAAAAATTTCTGAGTCATCTTGAATGTCTAAGTGAAGGATCTCAATCTGCTTACCTTCATCAGTGATGATTGGATCTTCTTGAGTTAGATACTTTATGTAACTATGCATCTTTTTCATTCCTTCTACCTACTTCCCTCAACTGTTCCTGTCCCACCTTCATCATCTCCTCCTCTACCTTGCTCCATTTTCCGAAGAGGCATTCTTGTAGGACATCGGCTGCTGAACCTTTATCTGTTTCAGAATCATAGACACAACGTCTGTCTCTTTGATAAATTTGAATCTGGTCAAAGAGTTTATCAGTTTCTAACTCTCGTAAGTTATCAACTAAATGCTCTACAATAGCATCATGATGTTCTTTAGGAGTTGCTCTAGCTTGGTTTGGATTAACCGCATAGACTTCTTCGTAGCGGATTAAGGTGCTGAGATAGGACAATTCAGGTTTGGTTGCTATCAAAGCTAACGAGACTTGATAGCCTCTTGATTTCAATAACTGAGCTGTTTTTCGTCGGACTTCTGCCGTTCTCAAGGTTCCTTCAATTAATAAATGATAACCTTGCTTGCTGAGTTCATCGACAAGATGTTCCACCATTTTTCCTGCAAAACCTTTGGTATAATCCACGCTATCTTTACTGTATTCTTCTTGTAAAGCTAGATAGTTCGGGTGTAAAGAGCGATAACTATCACCGTCTATAATGACGATATTCCCTTGAAACTCTTTCTGCTTGATACGGTGTATCGTTGTTTTACCTGCTCCGCTTTGTCCGCCAAGTAAAATTGCATTTGGATTAACTGATGTCTCTTTGCCACGAGTTAAAGAACGAATGGTTCGTTTTAAGGCAAAGTCAAAGTCATCTTGATGATAGTCTGCCAGAGCCATTAAGCCACCACCTGATGACGAGCAAGTACCAACATGCGCTCAATACCATCCAAATAACCATTGTAACGCTCCACTTCATCAAACGTATTAACAAGGTAAATCTTGGTATTGATAAGGTCTGACAAGTCATCACTCATTAAAATCCAAGGATTGGTCTCATCGTCAAAAGCGATTCCTTGACTATCTTGATAGCGATATAGTTGAGATAAAATCGCTGCGCCACGCTCTTTGATGACTTCTATTTTTAGCGTCAATTGATAATCTTCTACTGGTGTTAACATCTTCTCTTCTCCTACAATATCAACATAAGAAACATTGAATTTCTGACAAATGCAGTCTATAAGTTCTGTTGTGACTGAACTCGTACCATTTTCATAACGGCTAAGGCTATTTCGTGAAATTCCAACAATCTTTGCGAATTCTGGTTGTGTTAAATCATGGGTTTTACGTAACGATTTGATATTCTCTCCAATCATAGATGATGGCCTCCTATTTAGTTACTTTCATTATAACAAAAAAAGCGAATAATGCACCATTTTTGGTGCGTTATTCGCTTTTCGGTTTCTTCGCCTGCCTAAACTGCTCTATCCGCTTTTCAAGTTGCTCAGTCTTCAATATATTCTTAGCTTCAGTAATGGTCTCATCTAGGATAGGTTCTATTGGCAAAGTTTCAGGAGACATTTTTTCATCTCGGTTAGTTTGACTTGTAGCGTCAAAAACGACATCTAATAATTGGTTGACCTTATGTAAGTCCGATTCAGACATTCCTGATAACCGATGAATAAGACGCTTAAAACTATCTTGATGTTGTGTTCGTTTTTTGAATAACTTCATCTTCTCTCCCCATAAAAAGCAGCCCTTGTAAGGACTGCCTCACTTACAAGTCATCAATAGCTGCTGAAATGGCTTGTAATTTCTTATTTTGCTTATTTTTGTCATCAATCAACTGGTGCAGCTCTTCAATTTTCTTCTGACTTTGACGAATATCCTCATTGTTTTGATCCATCACATCAGCTAGATATTGCTTGTAGTCGTTTGTAATGGTTGAGGAGTGCTTATCTTCTGGTATGGATTGCTCTTGAGTCTTTTGCTGTGGAACCATCTGATTTTTAGACTTTTGTTGTTCCATTTCAAAGGCTGCCACATAATCAACGTCTTCAGCGCCCTCTTGGTTTTCTTTATGAAATAGTGCCGCAATCTTCGCACGTTCTTCTGATGAAGACGTTGGTGTGTTATCATCTAGTGGTTGGTCAAAGGTCCAATCTTTTGTCATGTGTTATTCCTCATTTCTAGTGTCTGATAGTTTGAGTTCTTGTTCTTCTTGGCCAAAAGCCTGCGTCAATGCTTCATCAAAAGTCCAGGGACTATTTTGTTGGTATTTGATAAAGGCTTGATACATAGCCGTTTGTAATTGACTGCGATAGGTTTCTAATTTTTCCGTTTCTTTCGCAACCTTTTCCTCTTGCCTAGCTACTCTTTCGGCTAGGCGTTCAATCACACTCATAGGGTGTCCTCCTTATCACTTTCTAGATTAAGCTAAGAAACTTGATTTTGTTATCACAACTCTAAAGCGGTATTTTTTCTAGGTGGAGGGTTACTTCTTAAAACTTGTAACTTGGCCGATTGTATCACATCTTTTAGAGAATGATTACTATGACCTTTCACAATATCGTTCCAATCTGCTTTAGTTTCTAGTTCCTGTAATGGTGGTAAGTCTGTTTCAATGGGAAGTCCTTTCTCAGATAATTTCTGACAAAAGTCTCGCCCTGCTTCATCATTATCAACAGCTAATGTTATCAAACCTGGGTGGTTCTGAAAAAAGATAGTTGTTTCTTGTATGATACGAAGAAAATGCGCTAATTTACTTGGCTTGATATTATCTAAAAAATTGTGCTTGTCATGTTCCTCTGCTGTTAACCTTAGTGTCTGATAAGCAATCATAGAGAGTTTTAAGCCCTCCATAGAAACCAAACGCACATCTGATAGCTGCTTCTGATGGAGTTGATAATAACTCATCATATCAACCACTGATTCACAAAAGATAAGGCGTTTCGGTTTCCCAATATCAAAGCTCATTCCTATATAACCATGAGAGCCTTTCATGATTTTCTTGAGGTAACCTCGATCATGTTTCTCATTATTTTTGACAAGTCCTTGCAGGCTTGCCCCTTCTAACTGCCCCTGATGATTATAACTCTTAAAGACAAGAACGGATTCTTGAAAGGCCTTTGTCTGATAATGAGCCTGTGCTAATAGCCCTTGTCTGCCAAAAGCATTGATGGTCTCATCACTCAAACCACGAAACTGCTTCAAATAAGTTCGTGCTTGGTCAAATGGTTCTTCTCTTAGATAATAACGAAAGGGTTGATAGGTCTCTTCGACCACCTTAGCCTGTTCAAAGTCTCCTGTTTCAAGGTAGGATAAGGCTTCTTTAAAAGACACCCCTGCCACTAATTGAACAAAATCAATCACATCTCCTTGGATGTCACGTGAAAACCATTTAAAAGTATTGGTATCCACAAAAATCCTAAAAGAATCGTGTTCTGGATGTTCATAGACTTGCCCTGATAGTCGTTTAAAAGAATAACCTAGACTTTCTGCCACCTCTAAAATCGCCTTTTGTTTCACTTTTTCAATTCTTGTCATCTCATCTCCTTATCAAAAAAGCAGAAGATAAACTCCTGCTAGTTGGTCTCACTTGTAGTAGTCCCTTGAATCTTTGGAATGCTTGAATTTACTTCATCAGAAGACTCTTTTAAGTCCTCTAGCTTCCCATCCCAAATGGTTACCTGATTGACAAGGAGTTTATCTGACAATTTGGCATAAGATAGTTTAAGAGAGGTGGTTTCTGTCTGTGTGCTTTTCTGAGCCTTATCACTGAAATCTGACACGTAAACAACCTGATAAGATACTTCCGCAAAAGCTTCATTTTCTTCTGTATTGACATAGATATTGGCAGACTCAAAGCGATAATCCAACATATAGTCTTTATAGACTTGGTTAATGGAATCTTCTTGACGAGATACCTCTTCCTTAAAGGCAGAATCTGTCATATAGGGCTTGATACGGTTGTTGTTCTCGCCTAACTTTTCCTTGGTATAGTATTGTGTGAGAAATTCCTTGACTAACTCATCAGAGAGAACACTTGCCTTCTCTTTTTCTTTCTCTTTGGCCAGCAGTTTTTGAGCCTCAGACTGAATTTGTTTCTGCGTGTGATTGGTTACAGACTGAGAACCAATAGTGTAGCCCATCATCACCATAAAGCTAGTCACCACTAGACCTCCTAAACCAATCAATAGCCGAGCCTTCATTTTATTTAACATCACTAGTGCTATCTCCTTTTTCCATAAGATAGCACTATGATAACAAGATGGACTTGGAAAAGTTATCACAATAAAGAAAAGGACTACCTAACTTAGGTAATCCCATTACGTTATGCCATCCGACTTCTAACAACTTTTCTAACAAGTCCAAAGACAAGTAAAAGATTAAAAATAATATAGAAAGTGGTAAAGCTGAAAATTCCATTGGTGGCTAAATCTTCCACATAGAGGTATCGTTCTGTAAAAAAGAGGTAAATTCCATAGACTTCTGTGAAAGCTAAAAATCCGATTAAACCAATGATAAATAAGCTTCCAAGCATTTTCGCAATCTGGTAAAGGACAAGCAAAATCAGTCCTATCGCTGCGATAATCAAAAGACTTTGAATGATTTGTTCTAACATCTCTACACCTCTTTCTACGTTAATTGCTTACGATAATAATCTGCCTTCCCCTTGTCTAGGTCATCCAGTTGGCCAACCAGGTCTAGATACTCTCCTTTAGTCACTTCATCTAAGTCTGGAAAGTCATTCTCACGAGTCGTGATAATTACCTCTAATTGACCAATGATTTCTCGCTTTGAAAAGCTGTAATCAAGGGTTTCATCTTCATATTGTTCCTTTAGGACTTGATAGTTAGCTCGGTCTTCGGAGCTTATAAAACCTTGTGCTAACCATTCTTCTAATTGGTAACGTATATCTTCTACTGTCTGGGTCATAATCAATTCTCCTTTGATGATTTCTTGACTTCATTTTACCGCGTTCATTATTTTTTGTCAGCCTTTTTCTTAAAAATCAAGCGAAAGTTGTTGGTCCTGTTGCGGTTGGATCGTTTCATTGAACTTAGCTAGTGCTGCATCAATTTCCTCAACCTCTGCTTCTTGTTCAACCAAAGGGGCAAGGATGTCATATTTGGCTTTAACCAGCTGATAATCCTCTTCTTTAGGAAAGACCTTTTCCACTTCAACCCTTGCGACTGATAGCTTATCTTTCAAATTGTTAGCCATTTCTTCTGTCTTTTCTTGGTCTTCTAGGATATGGTCAATGGCATTAGTAATGCGTTGAATCGTTCCCACGTCTGACTTCAAGTCTAAAGAGACAGAATACTGGTTGCTGCCTGAAATGGTTAAAGACACCATATCTGGCAAGGGCTCACTAGGACTTCTGGTTGCCATTTTAAGCTCAAACCCTCTAAAGGTCGCAAGCGTTCTTACTTCTTTGGTTTCAGAACGGTTATAGGTAATGAGTTTACGTAGATAGTCTCCAGCTTCTGCACGGTTATCCATCATCTGGTTATCAAATCGTATGGCAAAATCTTGTGACTTAGTTGCTAAGGATTGAGCAATATCTTGGTCATATTGACTAAGGCGTTTCTCAAGGGCAGGGAGGTTCTGCTCACAGTAAGAAATGGTATGGCGATACTCATCTTTGGAGCGATTAAAGGCACGCTTTTGATTGTCCAATACCGTCAACTCATTCTCTAGTTCCATTTTTAGTTTGAGATAAGGATTACCTGTCGCTAAAGCCTTAAAGTCTGAAGCAGTCATGGTTTGTTCATCAATGTCTTCTGCCGACCGTACAGGATCTTTAGAAGTCATGATTTGCGTGATGTATTTGAGTTTATTCTCCTGTGTCTGGTCGAGTAGGTCAGAGGTCTCACGACCTCTTTCCCCTCTAAGAACCGTGCATGAGAGTTTCCCCTCACACGGCTCAAGCTTCTATAAGTCCTCGTTAGAGAACCAGCGTGTTTTCTTTTATATTTTTATGACAAGTAGGGTGTACCAATGTTTTTATTGGTTTATGGTCTTTCACGGTTTGATGAACTCGGAAATCTGTTTCCTTGGTGATTTTCAATTCGCAAACTGGACAAATCCCTTTTTGTTTATAATATAGTCCGTTAATCACACGTCTTCCTTTTAGTTCTTGTCGCATTTGCTTTTCTTGACGTTCCTCAAAATACGGTTGCCATTGTTCATCAAATGGGTTTGCTTCCGCCTTAATTTTAATATGTCGGCGAATATCAGTATCAGAAGCATATTTCAAGCGAAGATAGAATGGTTCGCCATTTTCCATTGTATCAGCAGTTGGAACACTAAAAATCCAACTACGGCTACCAAAAGTATGGAAATATTTATTAGCAACCCACCTTCTCCCCTTTTTAGGATGTCTTCGGACACACCACTGCCATAGACATTGATAGATATCAAAATCAAGTCTTTGAAATGATTCTGATGAAACGTTGTGCTTTTGGTAGTTAACCCAACCTATGATAATAGGATTTAACTTACGGATTAACAGCTCCTGTTTCATCGACGGGTTGTTTTTGATAATATCCCTGATTTTCGAAACAATACTTTCGTAATTCTTTTTGGAAGGTTTGGTTAGTAATTTTCCGTCGTACATTCTAATGTTTACGCCCAGAAAATCAAAGCCATCCGTGATATGACTTATCAACGTTTTTTCTTCCGATAACTCCAAGCCACGTTCTTTCAAGAACTCAATAATGACTGGTTTAACCTCATTTTCCAATAGTTCCTTACTGACACCAGTAACAATAAAGTCATCCGCATACCTAACAAAATTAATTTTTGGTGCATAGACTTGACCATTAACCTTTTTCTTTCTAAATGTCGTTGAAAGTTTTCTCTCTAGACCATCTAGTACCATATTTGAAATGATTGGTGAAATTGGTGACCCTTGAGGGCTTCCAAACTCTGTTGGAGATAACTTTCCATTTTCGATATAACCACTTTTCAACCATTTTCCAAGTATTGTCTTGTTCATTGGAATGTGTTTCATTATCCACTCGTGACTGATATTATCAAAACATCCTTTAATGTCACCTTCTAAAACCCACTTAGCAGATTTTTGCTTACTCAAAGCTGAGAAACATTGTTCAATAGCATCCTGAGTACTTCTTTTGGGTCTAAAGCCATAAGAATTTGGGTCTGCTGTTGTTTCTGCAATAGGTTCTAAAGCGAACTTAAATAATGTCTGCATTGCTCTATCTGTCATCGTTGGAATACTGAGGGGTCTTTTCTTACCATTTTTCTTAGGAATATAAATCCGTCTTAGTGGTTTTGAACGATAGCCTTTGACCTTTAATTTCTTGATTGCTTGATATTTAGCGTTAGGTGTTAGCCATAACTCTTTATCAACGCCACTTGTCTTTTTACCTTGATTTTCAGTGACACGTTTCACTGCCAAGGCTTTTGCATAGAATGAAGTCGTTAGTAAATGTTGAAGTGATTTCACTCGGTTGAATTTACCCAACTTCCACGCTTTCACAATACGCATTTGTAGTTTTTTAACACAGATTTCAGCTTTCACGAAATCAATATTTTCCCAACTGTTGGCTATGTTAGTAGTAGCACACATTTTACTGTTCATTTGCTTTCTCCTTTCAAAAATTCTACAAGTTCTCTTGTGATTAGAAACCGAATGGAAGTCTGCACTCTTTCAAGTTGAGGCAAATCTTGAACCTCTATCCATCTCATTACAAGATGGCATTCGCTTTTTCCATTTTCCTATACCTGCACTGTTATCAGCATTTCTTACGATTTGCCTTGCTAGAAGCAACAATACAGGCTTACCATGTTCCGCTTAATGAACAAAATGATAGGTTAGGCTCCACCTCTCTGCCGGCAGTCATTTGTCCGTGTAACCCCACTATGGAAAGGGTTAACCGACTGCACACCTTTTGGTTCAGGCTTATCAGCAACTTTAGCCTGTTCAACTTAACGACATTTAACAGTGGTTCACATTTGTTAGCCATACTATCAAGCCTAGCTCCCTAACCGCTTTGTTGCTAGCAGTATCGGTCTCTCCTCACGGTTCGACTTTAAAGTAGGGCTACCTTACGTATCAGCTTACCACATGGCGAACATGCAGTTGATACTTGGCTCAACTAACGGAATAGTTGGTCTGGTCATCATGCCAGACAGTTCAATTAAGCGACTTCATGTCGCACCCAGAGGTAGTTATCAAATGACCCTTTGGTAATATAATGATAGATATCTACCTCTTGGTGCATATTGCCTTGACGAATTAACCTACCATTGCGTTGGACAATATCAGAGGGACGCCAGGGAACGTCTAAATGATGAACAGCTTTCATGCGAGACTGCACGTTTAATCCTGTTCCACCTTTTTCCGTTGAAGCCATGAGAATCCGTACTTCTCCACTATTGACCTTGCGTGACAGAGAGTTTTTCTTGTCATCCGTATTAGCGTCATGGACAAAGGCAATTGCTTCTTTGGGAATCCCTCTATCCACCAAGAGGTCTTTCAATTCATTGTAAACATCAAACCCTTCTTCCTTACTTTTAGGTGTGCCAATATCAGAGAAAATCATCTGCGTGGCTTTCTCGAGATTACCCTCACGGTAAATCCGTTCCACGTTATCCACCACTTGTAGAATCTTCTCATTGTCAGATAAGGTATAAGCTGGGTCAATAAGGCGCATGTCAATGGCTAGTTTCCTTGCTTCTCCAGTAATCTTTAACATGTTATCAACACTAGGGTCAACGTTGCCTGACTTGATAGCGTCTGAACGGTCAACCAACTCTTCAAGATAATATTTCTGAGCTTCTGTCAATTCGCTCTCCACTGCAATAACTTTAGCTTCTGGTACTGGTAAATCAAGCATATCTGAGGTTTGAATATCTGCTGTTTCCTTATAAATCCGCATGAGTTCAGGCAGGTTCACAAACTTCTTAAAGCGTTTCTTGGGTTGGTACTTATCCCCTGTCGGTGCTAGTTCCATAGCGTTTTCGATATTCCCAAAAGCCCCTACCCATGAATCAAGATTAGAGACCTGGTATCGTTCTAGGACATCGGGTTGGATATAGCTCATCATGGTATAGAGTTCACTAATAGAGTTAGAGACTGGTGTTCCTGTCGCAAAGACCACATTACGATAGTCGTGTTCTCCTTGAACCTGTCTGACCTTCATTTCCATATCCACGTTCTTTTTAGAAGTCGTGTTGGTAATCCCTGCGACATTCCCAAGGCCTGTAATGGGTCTGATATTCTTAAAATGGTGAGCCTCGTCCACAAAGAGAAAGTCAATCCCTAGATTTTCAAATTCAATAAAGGTATCACGTTCCAACTTTTGAAGTTCTTCCAATTGGTGCTCTAAACCCTTAATAGAACGCTCTGCTTCTTTAACAGTATAATCACTATCACTACCTTGCTTGATGTCACGAAGTTGTTGTAACTTATCTTGAATATAGGTCACTTGCTTTTCATGACTCATGGGAATTTTCTCAAACTGGGAATCCCCAATGACAATGGCATCATAGTCCCCTGTGATAATCCGTGAGACAAACTGCTTACGTTTGGCTTTCGCAAAATCTTTCTTGGTCGTCACATAGACATTCTTGGTTGGGAAGAACTTCATGATTTCTTGGCCAAACTGAGCGGTCAGACTTGATGGCACCACATAAAGAGGCTTATGCACCATTCCGAGTTCTTTCAGTTTGAATCCTGCCCCAAGCATGGTTAAGGTCTTACCTGAACCCACTTCATGAGCTAGAAGCGCTCGTTTTTCTTCCACAATCCGTTGAATAGCATTCTTTTGGTGAGGGCGTAAGGAAATATTCTGGGCAAGCCCATCAATGGTTAAATGGCTGCCATCATAAACTTTTGAGACTGTACGATTATAAAGGCTATTATAGGTCTCTTCAATCATCTGTTGCACCTCTGGGTAACTAGCCACAAAATCTTGGAAGAGTTCTTGAAGTTGTGTTTCCTTAGCACGAAGAACCGTTGTCTTCTCCACGTCCGTCACGTGCTTTTTCTTATCCCCATCTTCCACTTGTTTGGTAATGGTTGGTTGATTGGAATTAAGCAGGTTTTCAAAGATTTTACGACCACTATCATACCGAGACCCAGGCACACCTAAACTTCTATCCGTTGCGGTAGAATACCTAAAGGCAAACTTGGATTGGTAAGACATCGTCCCATCAATCGGACTGACTTCAAGAATAGTTGATACTTCTTGGTCAGTCAGGTCAAAAGTTTGTCCCATAAAGGTTTCTTGGGCAAATTTCCCATAAACGGCTAGAGGAATCCAACGTGAGCCAATCCGATAATCAATATCAGCTAAGGTCACACGTGGTGGTTTCACATCTTCTAAGAGACCTTGATAATAGACCCAAGGAAAATCAGAGTTGTCTTCTTTAATGAGTAAGTCCACAACCTCTAACTTAGTCACCACATCCCCTGATAAGAAATCCTGCCGAGATACATAGACCACTTCCCTATCTTTTAGATAGCGTTCTGGGTCTGGAATAATAGCGTCTACTAATTCCTCAATCAAAGACGCTTTAGAATCCGTCTGATAAATAGACATCATGTAAGCCAAATCGACCCCACGACCATCTGCTAGACTAGAATTGAGAGCGTCAAGGGCAGAAGAAACTGCCGTTACTTCCTTTTCAGGACGAACTAGGGCTTTCTCAAAAGCCAGAGACTTGGTATAGATAACTATTTTCCCACTTGGATCAAGTCCTTCATCTTCCAAACTCGCAAGCAGTGAATACTTATCATCACTATCAAAGAGATTACGGTTCACAGCACTATTCACATAGCCAAAGCGTTTCACAAAACTATCATAGGTTTGATTGAGTTTTCCAAGTAAGTGTGCAAACTCTTCCTTGTCATAATCATAGTAACGTTGAATGGCGATGACCTCTTGGTAAGCGTTCCGAATATCGACCATCCCTTTAATTCGTGCCACTTCTTTCTCAGTCAAGGGAGCTTCATAGAAAACAGTCTTTTTGAAATACCCCTTAAACTGCCCACGTTTGGTCGCTTCTTCGGTCACATAAACATCAAGAGCAGTGCTATCTGTGACTTCGAGGTCATTAAAGCGGTCAATCTGTTTTTGCGAATGCTTGGTATCCCAAGCTTGAAAGTTGCCCTCCTCATCCACATAATAGCTAATCTCCTCGGTCTTAGTCCCAACACGGATTCCCTTATTATCTCGGTAGTAAACCGTAGAATCTTTATAGCCAAAGCTATACTGGTCTAAGCTTTCTCTGATTTCAGGCGGAACAGAGGTATCAATGACCTGTCTTCTCATCACATCAGGAGTGATGAAGATGTCAGAGTTATCCACCACTCTAGGGGCTTTAACCTGTTTAAGAGCAGTCTGAACATCTGCTAGCAAATGATCAGAATTGCCTTTCACAGAAAGTGTCCCACCGTTAAAGTTTCTAACCTCATAGGTCCCAAGAACCTGACTATTGTAGTCTCCATCAAAGTAAGGATTCAGCCAAATACGATCATCCTTGTCATAGCGAATAGAACCTGAAAAAGCTAAATCATCTGCCACATATCCCTTATCCACATGCTTCTGGAAAAACAACATGTCCGTTGTGACATTGGTGCCTGCAATGGCCTTAAAGGCAGTATCTGGCAAACGCACACCACCAAGAAAATCAGTCGTCTCACGAATGTCCTGGAGAATGTTTTCTGTCCGTTTATCCATGGTTCCTGTGGAGGAAATAATAGCCACTTGTCCACCATCATGCACCAAATCAAGGGATTTTTTGACAAAGTAATCATGAATCATATAGGGTTTATCATAGCGACTGTCCGCAATCCTGATATTGGCAAACGATACATTTGAGAGAACCAAATCAAAACTATTCTCATTAAAGGCAACAGTCTCAAAGCCCTTTACTTCAATGTGGCTATTCGGATGAAGGTGTTTGGCAATAGTTCCTGTAATCGTGTCTAACTCTACACCATACAACTCACTATTTTCTCTCAGGTGGTTAGGCATTGCCGCAAAGAAATTCCCAGTCCCCATCGAAGGGTCTAGAATTTTACCACCTGTAAAGCCATCTCGTTCTAGTTTATTCCACATCTCACGAATCAAGAGAGGGTCTGTGTAATAAGCTGTCAAAGAAGATTGTTTCATGTCTGAATACTCTTTCTCTGTGACTAGCGTTTTTAATTCCTCACGTTCCTTAGAAAACTTTGGATTGTACTCGTCAAAGAACTCGTTAGCTAAGCCTCCCCAGCCCACGTATTTGGCAAGCAGTTCTTGTTCACTTGGTGTGGCTTGACGGTGTTCAGATTCAAGACTTTTCACCAAACGAATAGCAGCTACGTTGGTTTCAACCTTATCCCTTGTTGTCTTAGGGTAAAAGTCTGTTAGATCTTCTGGGAAGTGAAAATCAGTGGTCGGGGGCGTCTCAGTGACTTCTGGTTCCAACTCATCTTCTGACAATGCTTCTTCTTGTTTAGCCTCTCTCTTATTTGATGATAGAGATGTTATCACTTGAGAAACCGGCTCATTTTGTTCTTCCATATCCATGAAGGAAAAGAGGTCTAATTCTTGGCTAGGTTCTTCCACTTCCTCTTTTTCTTCGACAGAAGGAACATGAAGAGCTTGAGTGATGTCTTCTAGTGTCCGTAAGAAAAGAACTGGATTTTGTTCAATCACATCGGTGAAATCATTTTGTAATTCAATCCGAATCAGGTTATTAACGCCTGACTCCTCAATGGCCATTACCTGAAACTCTTGCCCCTTATAAGTTACTCTAGAATCAATCGGGTAGCGTTTAAGGGCTTCTTCTACGATAGGATTTGGTAGTTTTTCTTGAGTCACAATGATTTCAGGTTTTGTTTGTGAGATGTGTTCTCGCCATTCCCTAAAGGATAGGTCAGGTTGGGACAGTTTGTCCCTTTCAAAGGTTCTAGCTTCTTCAAGAGTAAGGTCTTCATGCAAGAAGGCGTAGGCAATGGGTCTTGCTTCTTCTAAGTCTAGCTGACTGGTCAAGAAAAATTCTGCCTTGTCATGCGTTAATCCCATCTGAAGCAATTCTGTCGCAAGGGCTAATTGAGTGACGGTTGCCTTAGGATAGCCCCCTAGCAAGGCTAGGTCGACATTCTTCAAACGAAAACGCCCTGCAGCATCTATCAGTATCCCACCTTGTTGCTCATCAAAGTCAGCTAAGTCTATCTCTAAACGAGTCAGTTTTTCGGTATTTTCACCCAAAATGGTTTGACCCATTTCAGTTAAGATCACTTCTTCTTGAGGTGTTAAAGGACGTTGTAAGTCATAGACGGTCCCATCAGCTTCTAAATAGGTTAATAGCTCATTGTCCGCATAGATTGGCGTCATTTCCATCTCATGGTCAAACTCCCCACGTCTCAGGTTTGGTAGCTTTGGACGGCTATTTCTCACTTGGTCAAAGTGACTTAGTATCTCAAATTTTTGAGACAAGTTTAGATGTTCATAGGCTGGTAAATGTTTGGTTTGCCCTGTTCGTAAATCTAGTTGTGATAACTCGTCCTCATCAAGACTTGCGATTATGATGAAACCCTCTTCCCGAAAGGTGATTTCTTGACGAGACTCTGATATTACTATATTATCAACAACCTCCCCCTTTTCCTCCAACGTTTCCTGGGGACTTACCCGTTCAGGTTCATAGGTGAGAAGAAACTGTTCAATATCACGGCTAATTCGGTCAGACAAATTATTGGCCACTCGGTAGACATTGACCAAATTAGCAGCTCTGCCTTTTTCCAAAAGAGAAGCTGCCGAAATGGATTGATAGGCGCCCTCTTGGTCTAAGAGCTGAAAGCGAGTGGCTAGGTTAAAGAGAGCTACTTCAATCACCAAGGCTTTCTCATCACTGTTTAACTGAGGTAACTTCTTTAAGCCAGCCTGACCAAAGGTCTGCGTGTAGCTGCTTAGGTCTGTTGCCTCGTCAAAGGGGCTTGCCTCTACAAAAGCAGAAACTTCTGTTTCAAAGCGAACCACTTGAACAGGTGAGGTGACTACTCCTCTTTGGGTTGTAAAATTTTGGATAAGGCTATCCCAATCCTCATCAAAATGGGTTGCTTGATAGCGTAAAAAGGATTCCAAAAGAATCTGGTCACGTGGCAATCTTGCCCGCAACATCTCAAGTAATTGTTCTTGATTCATACGTTCCTCCAATTAAAAAAGGAGCTGAGAGGTATTCTCAGCCCACTGCTTTAGTCTAGGACCAAGGCTCTTTGGTCTTTTTCTTGTGGTAACTTTTCCATCAAAGTTGTCACATACTGTCGTAAGAAATGGCTTTTTTGGTCTAACAAATCCTTCTGCAAGGCGAGATAAGTCGCATCTCCAAAATAATCTTGACTCGTTAAAGACAACTCCTTTTGGATAATGTCCTGCAAGGTTTCTAAGGTGAGAGGCGAATAATCCTCCTCATTCAAAACCTCATACTGAGCAAGGGACTCAGAAATATTGTTGGACGCAATCACTTCCATAATGAAACTAGCTCCCTCACCTGTTCGATAGAGTTTATCCAAGAGGTCCGTCACTTCTTCTTGAAGCTGTTCCTGATAACCGTCTGCTCTTAGACGCAGGTCATCACTAACTAAAGACAAGTCATCAATGCTCCTAAAGTCTTGATAGAGCGTATCAAGAAGTGACTTGTTTTTGATACTCAACTCCATAGCTAAAAAGGCTTTAACCATATCTTCATAGTTTTCTAGTGCCATATCAGAGAGAGTTTTTGAAATCGTGTCATAATTCCAAGCCATAACTGCTCTCCTTACGCTGTTGAATTGGATTCAAGCCTTGTTGGACTTCTTCTAGGTCTGTCAGTCCGTCACTATCCGTATCATTGCTAAAAGGATTAGTCCCTAAAGCTAACTCTTGAGCATCCGTTAGACCATCTTGGTCTGAATCTCTTGTGTAAATGTTTTTAGGTTCCATCTAGTTGTCCTCCATTTTGCGTTTAGAAAGTCCGTAAGCTAGACCTAAAAGAAGTCCTCCACCGACAAGCGCCAAGAGGGATTGACTCTCTCCTGTATTTGGTAAGACACTTGCTGGAACTGGTGGTTCTTGTGTTGGAATAGGTGGTTGGGGTGGGGTTGGTTGAGTCGGAGTTGGTGGCTCTGGTTCAGGAGTAGTTGTTTTAACCGTGTTTGAACTGATAGTGTAGCCATTGACGGTATGTAGTACCGTATTTTCTACTTCACCTGAAGTGATTCGTTTCATCTGCACGTAAACATCAACCTGAAACTCGGATTCTTCAGCTAGTTTTTCAAGGAATTCCTTATCAAAACTGATGGTAACCGTTCCTTTTGACGTGTCGACATGTTGTAGTGTGTACTTGGTCACTTCTGTCCCTTTTGGTAAAACCGTTCCATCTTTTAGAGTCACATCTACTAAGGTATAAGCCTTGTAAACACCGTTATAGTCGTCATGGCTTTCATCGTAATCATCGTCAAAGCGGTATTCGATGAGTGGTGTCGCACGATTACCAGGAATAAGTGCTCCCACCAAGCGGTAGTTAAAGACCTGATTCAAAGCAACTTCTTTTCCATCAAGACTTTTCTCCTTTTGTGACAAATCAATCACCACATCTTTTTGTGGGTCTAGTTTTGGCACATTATTAACCACAGTCTCTGTCACATAAGCCAAACCAAAGTCAATCTGATAAGCGGTGTTTTCATACTTCCCACCAGTTTTTGTCAGCTCATTCTTAATGGTCATTGGAAGGGTCACCACTAAGGTTTGACCAGTTTTAACATAAGCCTCGTAGAACGCTTTTGGATCATCAGCGCTTAAAACTTGAATGGCTCCTTTGGGTATGAACTGGCGTTTGGCCATAGCATCTTGAACCACTTTAGGCGCTTCCGACAATGAGGCATAGGCTTTCACCGAAATCCCTTTGGCAAGAGTTCCTGCCTTATCCATCACTTGGATACCATCTGCATTGAGGCTAAGCGCTTCTTCGGGGTAATCATCCACCATGTAAAAACCTTTTGCAAGAACATCCTCCGTCACCACCAAGTCCTTGTACTGACTGTAATCCAGAACAATCTTATAGTAATTGACGGTATTTGGAAGAACGGTCTTCCCATCAATAGACACGCTCTCTTTATTGGTATTGGACTTATGAGGGTTTACTTTTGGCACGTGATTCGTTACCGTATTGGTTTCATAGGCTTGTCCAAAGTCTACTTGATAAGCTACATTGTCATAAGACTTTCCTGAATTAAGCATAGACTCACGAACAGTCATAGGAGTGATGATGGTGATGTTTTGACCTTTCGTTACATAAGAATCATAAAAGGCTTGCGGATCTTCTGCCATAAAGACTTGGAAAGCTCCTTTAGGAGAAATCTTGCGTTTTGATAGGGCTGCTTGTAGGTTTTTAGGAGCTTCTAATAAACTCGTATAAGTTTTTACCGTCACACCTGACACTGCTTTGCCGTCAGTTGTCACAAGTTGAATGCCTGCATCATCTGGTAATAGAGCTTCTTCGGGATAGTCATCCACAAAGTAAAACCCTTGTGCAATCTGAGCCTTATCGGCCTTAATGCCTCGGTATTGGTCTAAGTCCCATGACAAGGTATAGTGGTTTTGTGAACCCACTACCATCGGTTTTCCGTTAATGTCCACCTTATCCTTATTAAGGCTTTGTTTTTTAGGTGTTGGGCTAACAAGGGTATTGATCACCTCATCGGTTTCATAGCCATTGCCAAAATCCACTTGGTAGGCTTTGTTTCGATAGGTTGCCGTTTTCCCATAGAGGTCATCTTTCACTGTCATTTTAGTGACAAGGTTCAAAGAGGTGCCTGTTTTAACATACTGGTCATAGAAAGCCTGATTATCATTAGGCATAAAGACTTGGAAAGCCCCTTTAGGAGAAATCTTAGCATGAGCGAGTTTATCTTGAAGGTCTTTAGGCGCTTCTGACAGCGACGCATAAGTCTTAACAGTAATCCCTGATAAAGCTTTGCCTTCAGGAGTGGTGATACTTGTTCCCTTGTCTACCAAGTCAAGAACTTCTTCTGGGTAATCATCCACAAAGAAGAAACCAC
This sequence comes from Streptococcus dysgalactiae subsp. dysgalactiae, assembly GCF_900459225.1. Lineage (NCBI taxonomy): Bacteria > Bacillati > Bacillota > Bacilli > Lactobacillales > Streptococcaceae > Streptococcus > Streptococcus dysgalactiae. Next base: position 941,103 of record NZ_UHFH01000003.1, on the reverse strand, counting down.
GAGCAACCGTCTCTTTAGAAGAGATATCTCCCTTGTATTGGTCTAAATCCCAGGTCAAACGGTAATGGTTAGTTGTGCCTAAAGCCACCACTGTATCGTTAATGACCACACCATCTTCATTTTCATTGCGTTTCTTAGGGTCAATACGGCTAGTGGTTGTCCCATCACCAGGCGTACGCACTGTTACGACATTTGAAGTCACCGTATAGGCGTTTGGCGTTCCTTTATTGATGAGGAGCTTATAACTGTTGGAATAGCTTGCTCCATCATTTTGAAGGCTACCGTAAAGTTTCGGAGCCACCAGTTGATAAGACTTGGTGAGGTCTTGGTTGACCTCTTGAAGCAAGGCTTCCTTTGCGGTCAAGGTCACAAAATTCTTAGCAGCATCAAAGGTAAGGGTATAATTTCCGTTTTCTGCCTGCGTTTTTTCTTTATCAAAGGCATAGCCTGCCGGAAGGTAATCTTCAAAGGTGAGGCTAGTGGTTTTGGCTCGATTTGGAGAAAAAGCATCTACGGTTAAGGGATAAATGACCGTTGAATCTTTTGCGACCGTTTTGTCATGAAGGTTCACTTGGTCGGTATTGATAACTTCCTTAACAATTTCAGGAGTCGTTGTCAGACGATAGTCGTGATAATGAACCGTTGGCACTTGTGGTGCTTTTGGTAACGGTTCTGGCGTAGGGTCTTTAGGCAAGGTCACCTTGGTAAGTGTTAGGCTAGGCTGAGTAACTTTCTCTAATGGTTTTTCCTTAAAGCTCACAGGTGGCTCTGGGGTAAAGGTTTTTGGGGTAAAGGTTTTTGGCACAACCTTAACGGGTTCTGGAACTGGCTCTAACTTTGGTGTCACATGTGGTTTTGGACTATAAGGTTTAACCGTCCGTGCAACTGGAAGGGTATTTAAGGCAAACCAATAAGAGAGACCAACATTTTGGGGCATATCCCCCTGACCAAAGGTCACCGTATAGGTGTTGCCTGATGTAACCGTTGAGACAATTGCTCCTTTATAGGCATACTTACTATATGACGTATCCCATTCTTCAGGAAGCTTCAAATCACTGGCACGGTTTGACCCAAGTGAACGAGCCAAACCTTCGTTAGTTACTTGAATGGTTGAGCCATTGATAGGAACAAACTTACCTGATGTGTCTTTTACATACTCTAAACCGATGTCATTGTGGTTGAGTGAGGAATGAGTAAAGACACCTGGTTTTTCCTTGGTGAAGCTGACTTGTGAGCCATCTTCAAAGAAATACTTGGCCTTGACACGAAACTCCATCTTGTCTGTTCGCCAATTGCTTGTCCCATCATTACGGTAAGCGATAAAGCCTTCTGTTGGGTCATTTGGCACGACTAACTGCACGGCATTAGTTCCAGTTGGAGAAACAAGGTTTGTAATGTCATAGGCTACTTTTGTGATTTTCTTACCATCAAAGCGAGCATTTTGAAGATTTTGATAGGTAAAGGAAAGGGTTTCTCCCGTTTTGAAAGTATCATAGACAAAGAAACCAGTAGAATCTAGGATTTTAGAATACCCACCAAGCATAGCGTCACCTTTTGCAACGATACGATTTGGGTTTCTTGTATCAGCTGAATGGCGTGCTTGTGGTTCTCCATTATTCAAATTTAAAGCCTGAGCAAGAGCTTGTGAGATGTAGCCTTCCTCAACTTTTGAAATCTCAGCTAAATCACGTTTATAGCGCTCCATTTCTTTGGCGTTGTAGGTATCAATCGCTTCATTTTCTTTCTTGGCGGCTTCTTCTTTTTCCTTATTGCGTTTCGTGATAGCAGCAATCTCAGCTTCACGGTCTGTCACCAATTTTTGTTGGTCTTTATTGTAGACATCCACAGCAGCTTGACCAGCCTTATTTTCGTCATCTATCGCTTGTTGCCCAGCTTGATTGCGTTTAGTAATAGCTTCATTATCAGCCTTTGCTTTAGCAAGACTCGCTTCATTTTCCTTTTGAGTCACTAAGTTCTTTGCGACAATGGCATCTGCATCTTTTTTCTTTGATTCGTATTCAGATAGATTGTCCTTATTTTGCTTATCAATAGCAGCTACCGCAGAGGTATAATCCTGATAGCCTGAAACAGTTGAGCCATCTCCTGATGGTACTGTTTGAGTGGTAACGGTCACAATAGCCGACTGATCTTGGCCTTTGATTTTTGAAACTGTGCTATCCACTGAATGGTTCAAGGTTTTTCCTGCTTGAGTGGCGTCTTTATGACTAGCAGCCAACGCAGCATTCCCTTGTTCAACACGAGTTTTATCTTGTTCATAAATCGCTTTATCCGCTTTATAGGTATTGGTCACCTGAGTGATGGCTTCAGCCTGCTTAGCAGCATCAGCTTCCGCCTTATCCAATTGCTTACTGGTCTCACTCGCAGAAGTCGTATTTCCCAAGTCCATAGGTTGGTCTTGAACAGTAGTAACTCCTTTAGCAGTTGCTTGATTAACAGCCTGTGTCACAACATCATGAGGAACCGTAACCATGATAGCCCCATCTGATTGACCAGTTGAGGCAAGGCTATCCGTCTGTTCAACAACTGGAGTTGGCTGAGCTTCTGGTAAGTTGGTCGCAGGATTTTCTGTCAACTGAACGGTTTTATCCAGCGAGGGTGTTACCACTTCATCAGCTTGTGCTACTTGGCCACCCCAAGTGACAACAGCCGTCACCATAGTTCCAAGAGCCACCGAACAAAGCGTACGGTACTTCTTACTTTTACGGAAGACGTGTTTTTCTGCTTTTTCCTGATTGACTAAAAAGTGATGATGACATTGTTTGGTCATAAAAAGTCCTTCTTTTCTTTTTGATAAGTAGCAACAATCTGTCACTCTCTCCTCATCATAAAAAAGACGACTTGATTTTGGTATCACATCAAAGAAGGACAAAGAAAAAAGCTATCGGTAGCACTACCGATAACTTCTGAAATTCCCTACAAAAAAGAGGAGGACTGATGTATCAGACCCTCCCAGAGCCACTCTATAATGCCAAATTATGGTGAAATACTTCATTTATAATTTTTTGGATTTCTATCTCATCTATTCCAAAATATTGGAGTTGCATAGCTAGGACAATTTGTTCAAGGAACACTACATCTATCAAAGACTCATTTATAAATTCTTTATCTAAATTTCCGTGGGCAAAATTATTTCTTTGCTTGCCAATCCTCTCTCCGATTTTAGAATGATCATAAGAGATATTGTTTATTTTATACATATAACAACCAAATATATCTAGTATTCTAGCCCCGTATTCTTCAAATATTTGATGAATCTTTTGAGAAAGAGATAGATAAGAAATAACTGATTTTTTCAGATCTTTGTAAATTTTTTTCTTTTTACCTGTTGAGGTTTCAATTAAACACTCCAATTCTTTGCTGACTTCCTCTTCCAGTCTTTTTCTTTGATCACTTTTCCATTTATCTTCTGAAAATAGTTTGCTAAACTCCCATTCAAAAGCAGCAGTTCTTAGCACAAAACTGGCAGCATCAATTATCAGACTATCCCTAAAACTATTACCTAGATGTCTGAGATATAGATTATTTTCAGCTATGTCATTTAATATCTTCCCCTCATAGCCAGCAATATATTTTTGTTGAATATATCTTCCATCTTTCAATGGCTTCATTTCAATCTCAATACTTTCTTCAATCACATTGAATTCCCCAACCTTTCCTTGATTATTTGACAATCGAATATCAGTAAAACTAACATTTCTTCTATTACAAAGAAATTGGAGAAACTCTTTTGCGATACGATATAACTCTCGTACAAAAGAATAATCTTGAGTTTCTTCAAAATGAAAAATCATTGACTATGATAGGGTTAGAGGTGGTTTTTCAATAGATAGACTCGTTGTCCTTGTAATTCCGAAATAAACTTGAACTTCTTTTCCAAAAACGTTAAACTTCTGTTCTTTTGTCGTTGTGGAGTCAAAATCATAGGTACTAATATTTATTTTTCCATCATGTTCTTCAGTCTTATACGAAATTTCAAAAGCATGATTGATTGGATGAATATAGTTTAGTTCTAACCCGCTGAAGGATATCCGGCTAATCATAGGTCTTTCAGAATAACTAAAAAAATAGGCCAAAAACGGTACAGTAATAACACCATTGTTTTCATGAAGTTGAATGTGTTTATTTGTTAGAAATGTAATAACTTGATTTGTTTCATTTGTCCGTCCATAAAGAAAGTCTTCTTCTACAAATTTAGGATCTCCAGGCCAAGCATATCCCCCAGTTTCCAATTTTTTATAAAACCAAGAATACTTAATCGAATCTTTCTCTTCTTTAGGAATCAAAGATAACTTTTCTTTATCAAATGTAAAGAAAAATTCATAACCCATCATCTTCAAAGTTCCTGTCAGCATACGCTACTAACCCCCTAATTGATTTAAAATAATTGCCACCACTTCTACCGACTCCTCAAAACTAATTTCACTGGCATACCTAAATGATTTTTGATAACGAGACCAAAGCTGATTCTGATAGTCAGAGCTACGGATTACCTCTAATTGACTTTCCCAATTTATCAAAACATCTAAGCTTTCTCTTTTTTTAGCAGTATTGTTTAGAGCAGTTTTCAATATTGGGATATCAATCTCATCTTTTCGAAGGTGATACAATGTGTAGAGGTCATAGCGATCACGAGGTCTAGTTGAAGCAGCTCCTCGACGAATAATCGTTTCTAATTTTTCAGCAAGAACAGTTTCTAAATTATAAGTCCAAACTTCTAGCTTATTCTCTGAAAAAACAGACTGCAATTGATAAGTAATTTCTCGTGGCGTTATCCGATCACCTGTTGTTATATCAATAAAGACAACTTCACGTAGGGTATCGAATGTTGCCTTGAGTTTAAGGGTAAAGCCACCATATTCGTCATCTTGTCGAATTGGCTCTAACATATCAACTTCAAATTGAAAACCTTCAGAAGGTTGACTTACAATTTCTTTGAAGATTTTTTGAATATTTTCCTCGCTAAGAGGTTGACCTTTCAAAGTAACATCTAAATCCATTGTTGTTCGTTTATCTAAGCCAATCATCTGTCCGATAAGGAATCCACCTTTCACAATGAAAGAATCTTTATACCGACTTTCAGAGATGAGTTTTAAGATTTTTTCAATCAAATAGTTCTGCTGAACTTGTTGAGCAGGTATCCCTTTTTCTCTTGCAATATTCTTAATTTTCGCTTTGAAGCTATTGGCATTTGAAAATTTCACGACAAGACCTCCACATAAGATTGTAGCTTTTCAGTGACTTTAAATAGTTGTGCATAGTGGTACAACTTGGCATAATTCACAGCTCCTTTTTTAAAGTAAGCTTGAAACGCTGGAGCAATGACTTGAACATCAACATGATAAGCTGTTCGCAAACACTCTACCAAAGTTCGTTCCATATCATATACTGAGATAAACTGTCCAGCCTGTCGCTCTAGTTTTATAATACCGATTTCATGATGATTTCTAGCAACAATCGGCTTAACACCAGCTTCTTTCATTAGCCTCGTGTTCGTCCCAAAAGGAAAAGTCATCACAGGTTCAAATGGAACAGTGAGGGAAAGGCCATGTAACCATAGTGCTGTGTCTAAGGAATAAATTCCTTTTGGAAAACGATACTGTAAACTAAAGAAATCATCAATATAGGTATCAGGCAGATGATAAATCCCTCTTTCAATTGATTCCACTTTACCTTTTGAGACCAATTGATTCAGTTGTTGGTAAGAAAAGTTAAGCTCTTCTATATCACGAAAAGTTATAACTCCATGATTTTTTTTTATATAATCATAAACAGGTTTCTCTAACAGATCCATATCGCCACCTCCTAAACAATATGCTAACATTCTACTATAATGTTAGCATATTGTTTAGAAAAAATCAATAACAAAGAAAACAATATGCTAACAAATTATTAAGTTGTTAGCATATTGTTTTTATTTCGTCGTATAGGCAAAACTAATCGTACTATCGACTCCTGATAACTTACGGAAGGTATAGTTAGGATTGCCATTATAGTTGGTTTCTGAGATAAGGAAAGACCCATCTGGGTAAACTTTCTCGACAAAGGCGACATGACCGTATTCTGTTGGCGACCCATGACCTCCTCCCGCAAAGGAGATAATAGCTCCTGCTTTTGGTAGCTTACCTGTTTCTCCACCAAGACGTGCTGCTGTTGCTACCCAGTCTTGACCATTTCCCATGGTACTGATGATTGGAATTTTCTCACCGTTTCGGCCTTTGAGTTTCAACCCCAATTGGTTGATACGAGCAGCTACTCCCCAAGTGCATTGCCCATAGGCATAGCCCATACCGTCACCTCCACCTGGAATAGAATTGTCATAAAGATCGCCCCGAACCGCTTCCAGCGCTTTTGGATCACTCTGGGCAGTTCCACCATTTGGTTGGCTAAAGCCTTTCTCAATTTGGTAATACCACTCATTAGCTCTGGTTTGTCGCTCTAGGAGTTTATCACCACTATTTCCCTCCCAATAAATGAGAAAGACTTGGGCAAGGCTAGCTGGGCTTCCTGAATTTTTGAAAAAGTCTTTTAACCAGTTGGTATAGTAAGGATTATCCCCATTTAGCATAAAATCCAGTTGTAAGCCTAAGTCATACCACTTCTGGTTTTTTCGTTTGGCATACTCTAATAATAAGGTATGCCTGCGTGACCCATCTGCCGTATCTGTCCACTGCCCTAAGCCTAAGCCACGTCTTAGAATATTGGGGTACCTGCCATTATAGATAGCTGGACCATTTAGAGACAACCACCCCTCATCGTCCCAAGAACTATCCGTTGCACCAACAGGAGGCGATAAATAGTCACCTTCAGCTCGTTTGGGATTGATTGAGGATTCTACTGACCAGTTTCCTAAAATAGCCGCAATCGCTTGATTAGTCGCCCCTTGACTCTTCAAATACTCATAGATAGCTTTGGCTCTCGCAAACTCATCGCCTCCAAATTGACCAATGGTAGGTAGAATCGTCGTTTGGAGTTGAATGACTTTAGGAAAGTAAAAGGCTGGATTGACGTAAACCAGTTTCTCTGAATCATCGTCAACCTTTTGATAAATCACTTTTAGACCAGTACCATCCTTGGTTTTACCAATCACTTCCCCTGCTTGGACCTTTTGGCCATCGTTCACTCGACCACTATTACTATTAAATAGGGTCAGCTGAGCTTTATTCAGTCCCTTACCTGACGTGATGATAATGTTCTCACCATCTAGGGAGACCTTACCATCCATGGGAGCCACAATCACTTGATTTTCTTTAGCTTCTAGAATGATATGGTGATGGAGGGTTGGCTTGTCATCAATCACCTCATAGCCATAGCGGACCGCCATGGTTAGCGCATCGTCTTCAGTCTGTCCCTGAAATGGATTATCCAATTCTTGGAGGGCAAGGTAGGTGCCTTCCTCACTTAATTCCTTTAAGTCTTCTCTATCGTCATCAGAGAGCTTATAGGTAGCCTCCTTACTTAACTCAAGCATGGATTTTAAAGAATCCCCACCGTTTAAGTCCTGCCAAAGTTGACTCAAATAGGATTGATAAGTTTTATCCCCTTCTTCCATGACCTCATCTAAAGCATAATCTTGATACTTGAGATTCATAAAGCCCATGACGTCATCAATCTTGGTGTAGTAGGTAATGCCAGTGGGGTTGGTTCGGGTGTTTTCCGCATCTTCCCACGTCATGTGCGTATAGGCTTTTGTCAGTTCACTCTCATCCTGTTGAATGAGAGTGGTTCCTGAAATTCCTATAACAAAACTCATCATCAAAAGCAAGAAAAACAAAAAGCCTGACACGACCCAAGTCATAGGATTAAGGGCAATCGATGAAAAGAAGGTCAGGCTATTCTTAATCGCTTGAATAACCCCTGTTATTCCTGACACACTGTGCCTTCTAGCTTGTTTGAGAAAGGTGTGGTAACGTCTTCTTGGTTTTAAAGGGTTCTGACGAGTAAAGCCTTTCCCCTTTTTAAAATTCTGATACCGCTCCCTACTATGAGTGACTTTCGTCTTAGTAAACCGAAGACCTGTCTGCCCACTTTTGACAAGGAGTTTTCCTGACTGATAAGTAAATCTCCCATAGCCTCTTCCTTTAATCACAGACTCTTTTAGAGTTCTGATTCTCTCCAAGTCATCATCTTGAGCGACTACATCCAGTGAGTCTGAAGCGACATAGCGTAACCCTCGTTTGACCTTGATCAAGGGGTTCTTAAACTGATGTGCTTTTTTTAGTTGTATCACGTCACGCTTAGCTGATTTCACCTCTTTTTCTGCCTGAAGGCGTTCAAGAGGTTTTTCTTTTTGAAACTGAAACCGTGACGTTTTTGATTCTGTTGGCTTTTTCTGATAGGTAAACTTAGGGGTAGCAGCCTCCTCTTTTTCGGCCATCTTGACCTCTGCCAAGTGTTTTCTCGCGACTGCTAGGCGCTGTCTGGCTTGAGGAAGCCGATACTTCTCAATTTCCTTACTTTTTAGCCATCTGGGAGATACATAGGAAATGGCTTCCTTAAAGGTATCTGTCGCTAGGTCTTTTTCCTCCTGATAGGTTTGTTTTAAGGCCTGACGTTGTTCCCTTGTTTCAGCTTTCTCAGCTCGGCGCATGATAAAGCGTCGTTTAGGAAGTGAGCGTTTTAACCCCTTCTTCTCCCTGCGGTAATGGGTACGGCTAGCCTTTAAACTACTCTGAAAGGTTTTACGGGCCACCTTGACCTTCTGTTGCTCTCTTGTCATTGTTCAGCCCTCATCTTTTCTGGATCGGTACTCATGATGTCAAAGAGTTGGGTTTGAAGTGGGATTTTATTTCTAAAGGGAACAACCGTTGAGCCTGCCTTAATCAATCCAGCTCCCTTTTCTGGGTTAACCAAGTATTTCTCAAGCTCCTTAGATAGGCCCAAAAGATGGACCAACTCTTCTCGGTCACTTTTAGCTTGTTTTAGAAGTATCATGAACTCGCTATTGGCGATAATGCGTCTGCCGTTGGCATCAAGAAGTAAGGTTTCTACGTTTTGAGTAATGCCTGTGGGAATGGCCCCATACTTACGGACACGGCTCCATAATTTGAAGAAGAAATCAGAAGCGTACTTATCCAACAACAACAGCTGCATTTCATCAAAGTAAATCCAGGTCTTCTTGCCAAGTTTTTGATTTTTAACCACACGATTCCAAATCTGGTCAAAGATGACCATGAGGGCAATCTGCTTTAATTCATCTCCTAATTTTTTGACATTGTAAATGAGGAAATGGCTGTCAGTTTTGATGTTGGTGCGGTGTGAGAAAATATCGAGTGACCCTTCCACATAAAGCTCCATATCAAGAGCCAAATCCTTGGCTTCTTGTTCAGGTTGTTTAGAGAGAACAAAGACCCATTCCACGAGAGATGGTGTCTCAAAATGCTTATAGGTTAACCGTGTCACACGGTCAATCAGCGATTTCTCTCGACCATCCATTTTTCGGTCCAAGAGCTTCCCAATCCAAGAGAGAAGAAATTCAGATTTGACCTTAATAGGGTCTTCATCCATATTGTCATCGGATAAGTCTAAAACGTTTAAGAAAGTGGTAGAGTCAGGCGCAATGTCAATACTTTCCCCACCAAAGGCTTGACCAATGATACTGTACTCATTTTCGGGATCAACGATGATGATTTCGGTATCAGTCTCTGCTTCTTTTAACTTGGTTGAGATGATTTCATGCTTAGTCGCCATTCCCTTACCTGCACCTGAAGTTCCTAGAATCAAGCCTGATGGGGTATTTAGTTTCCCACGGTCAATGGTGATGATATTACTTGAAATCTGGTTTATCCCATAAAATTTCCCTCCCTTATCTTGTAGGTCAACAGAGGTCCATGGGGAATTCACGGCAATGTTTGAGGTCAAAAGAGACCGTGACACACCCTCAAGGTAGTTCTTCCCAAAAGGCAACAGACTATTAAAAGCAGCTTCCTGCATATAGGTCAGATTATCAATCACAAGATCATTAGAACCTGCCACTTGTTTGATAATATCAAGGGAGTGCTTCAATTGGTCTTCGTTATCCGCAAAGACTCCAATCAGAAAAAGGGTGTCAAAGAGCTTGTCTCCTGTTTGGGTCATGGTTTTAATCAACTCATCGGCTTCATCAATATTACTTTCTAAGACTTGACTAACCTTTTCAAGATAAACGCCAGATCGTGCCATCTTTTGTTGCTCCCCAATTTTTTGCGATTCCATCAAAGTCTTCTTGGTGCGGAGCTTGGTCATGGCTTCTGACTTGGCTGCCCCTTTAGCATGAAGACTAATCATCACTTCCAAATCTGACTGCATCAGTTCTCTTAGGAACTTATCTCCCAATTCCATCCCATAGTCACGAACATAGACAATCTGAAGCAGTCTATCATCCATTTCAATATGATTTTTGTGCTTAAAGGACAGACTGGTTGGGGCAATAAAGTGCTTAGTTGTTTGTCCTGAACGCACCAGGTCTTGATAAGAAAAGGGCAAATGATTTTCCCCTCGCAACATATCAGCTAAGTGATTCACACGGCTTTCTCCACTGAGGAGAGTAAAGTTCGCATCTATTTCCGAAAAACCACTCTTGAAGTATTCTCCAATCTGAGACAGGGAGCGATAAGCGAGTTTCGGATTTTGGTCTGATTTCCCAAAAGAGATGAATTTAACAGCTGAAAAGTTATTTTCTCCAGCTTCAAGGTTATTTTCCATGATACGGTTGAGTTCTTCCCGATAGGTATCATCCCCATCCTCATGTAAGGGGTACAAGACACCCTTTCTAAACTTATCCAAGTTGACCCTTTGGTTAAAAATAGTAAGTTGGAAATTGGTCTTGTCATCCAAACTGTTAATCAAATCCGAATAGGTTTCCATAATCGCTCTCTTATCTTCAAGTCCCACCGTCTGGTAATTGACATCCCCTGAAAGATAGGACTGGGAAAAATAACCTGGGGTAACCTGCATGAGACCATTAGGAAAAAGGCCTTGGTAAAGAAGTGTATTAACAGTTGTTGGTAGCACTTCTTCTTTTGGTTTACGTGTCTTATTGTGCTTAGAAGAGGTCTTTGGTTTCATTGAGCGATTTGTTTTTTTCACGTTGTATTCCTTTCTGTCCAGTTAGTGTACGGTCTGGTATGGTCATTTCATAATGCCATCTATAATTAAGATACGTTTCAAAAGGTAAGTCATTAGGGCGATAGACCCCAAAAAGCATAAGAGGAATGGTAAAGGTAAAGATAAGACCATAGACAAACCAATCCCCAAATTGCCAATAAAAGAGGTTTAACCCTAAAATCAAGATGGTAATGGCAATGGCTGGCAAGACAAAGATAACTTGTCGTGTGGTAAAACCTAGCCAAGCCCTGTGTTGGACTTTTGTGATGTCCTTAAAAACACGTGTATTCATAAGTACTATCTCCTTCTTTGATAAAAGGACTAAGATGGAAATCTCAGTCCAGTTTGAATGGTTTAATGAATTTGACGCAGTAGACGTCTGAACTCTCTACGCTAGTTCCTAGCTATGACAGTTCTAGTCGTCCTTGCGGAGGTAGGACGACGTAATCGACTGCAAAGCAGTACCGATTCCTGTCCTACTCTCACATGCCTAGGATACTTCTCGCAGTCCGTTGACTGCCCACCAAGGCAATAATCAATAAAATAGCCTGGACTAAACCACCAAAGGCGGTCGCTAGCGTCTCCATCACTCCCGCCCCATTTGAGAGAGCCAATTTCCCTGCTGATTCAAAGAGGGGAACAAGGGAGATGATTAAGAAAATCAAGACACCTTGGAGAGCATAGACCATGATGTTTTTCAGGTAGCCAATCCCAACGCTTCGCCAGTCATCACTGAGGAAGGTCGGAATCGTTAGAGGCGCAAATGGAATCATGAGATAAAGTTGGATAAAGCGAATGGTAATGAGGAGATTCACCACCATCACACTAACCAATCGCACTAACCATATCAGAATGGCAAAAAAGCCAACAATGAGTTTTCCAATAATTCCTGACCCTTTAAGTCCTGAAATGGTCTCATAAGTCGTTCCCCCATGAGAAACGACACCAGCTACGCCTTCAATGATATGAGAAGCAACGGCTAAGATGGCTTCTACAATAACGGTGGTATTTGTAATGACCACAGCCACCATGATATAAGAGACAATCATAGGAGCAATAGCTTCAAAGGTCATGGCACCACCTGAGTTGGCGATTTTCTTAGCCATCTTCGAGAACTCAAGGACTAAAACGACTGCTAAAATAGCCACTCCCAATGGTTGCATCACTCCTTTTGTGATCGCTGACATATAAGACCAAACGGTTGGGTTATAATCCGCAAGGGATTTGACCAAGTTGGCCGTCGATTCCAAGTCCACGTTAAAGCCTTCAAATAGGCTATCGCTTGAAATTTTCTCCGAGGCTAGAAAGACAAAAGATGAAGGTAATGTGTTGTTCATGTCATACTTAGCCCTCCTAAATGGTAATTTGGGTGATGAAGGCACCTGCGGCACCTACCATAACACCACCCACAATTTCTAAGATGGCATTGCGGACACCAGGTCCACCATCCTTGATATTGGTTGATAGGTTAATAATGCCCATGACGACAAGAAAGGCGCCTGTCGCAACCATTCCTTTTTGTAAGAGCGCCATGGCTTGGGCAAACATGGAACTAGCGTCCACGCCATAAACAAATCCTGTAAATTTTTGGTTCATACGATTCCTCTTTTCTATTAGTGTAGTGTGCTTTCTGTGCTTAAATCCCTAACCTTGTGGTCTGAGGGTTCAAACGGAACTTCCTCTGTTTCTAGTGGGTCAATGTGGTAATGCCACCAACGTTCATCTGACTCCTTGTCCGCTAAGTATTGCCAGTTCTTGTGTCTCAAGGGAAAGAACTTTTTCTCCTTAAAAACAGGAATCCCTGCAATTCTCACCAAGCACTCATCACGTTTCATGTTTCCAATTTCATCAGGAGTCATGAGATCCCTTGCAATTTTCTGATGAGACGTTGACCCAGACCCTGTTTGGCCATACGACCGACTGGTACTTCTCACATCAATGGTTTGTTTGCCTAAGAGGCCACTCATGAACTTGAAGGTCTCTTCATCATTTCCTCCAAGATAAAGCAAACTGTCACAGTTTCCTAGAATGGTTTTCCAAGCCTCCTTCTCCTTATAAAATCCTTGAAGTTGGGCAATGTTTTGAAGAATGGGTACGAGACTCATATTTCGTGAGCGAACTGTTGAGGTTTGTTCGGCAAAGTCTGGAATTTCGCCGACATTGGCAAATTCATCTAAATAACTTCTGACATGGATAGGCAGTTGTCCCTTAAAGTCCACATCAGCTTGTCTCGTTAAGGTTGAAAAGACGGTGGAGAAAAAAAGGGCTGAGAGAAACCGAAAGGTGGTGTCATTATCTGGAATAACGAGATAGACCATGGTTTTCTGCGTCCCCCATGTTTTTAAGTCCAAGGTGTCACGTTTGGTTAAATCAATGACAGATTGGATATTAAAGAGGGAAAACTTAGCTGTTGTGACAGCAATCACCGAATCTAAGGTCTTATCCTTGTAGTTTTGGAAGTCTGCCCAGTTACGCATGGTGAAGTTTTCTGTCCCATATGTCTTGGCATAGGTCTCAAACATCACTTCTAAGACACTCTTATCTTGATTTTCTCCTTTGGATAAGAGCTTGATGAGTTTTCCGATTTCTGAAAAGGATGGGTATCGGCCACGCTTACGGCGACTGTCTGCTTCTTCCTTTGTACTACCTGGGGGATTGTAAAAATCCACCAAGTAAGAGGAAATCGCACGGACTAAGGTCATGGAAGCTTCATCCCAAAAGGGATCACTGCGACTACCATTGCCTTTGGTATTATTGAAATAGACTGTAAGCATACGGTTCAAATCATTCTCCGTTTCCACATAGCGAAAGGGATTAAAACCATCTGAGTTAATCATGTTTACAAGGTCTAAGACCTTGACCTGATAGCCATGCTCTAAAAAGAGCTTCCCTGTCTTTTCAGCTAAGTGATCCTTAGGGTCAACGACAATATTGGAACAGTTTAGCTGAATCAGATTGGGTTTGACAAACCGAAAGGTCTTCCCTGCCCCTGACCCACCAATGACCACAAGGTTCTTGTTTCGGTCAAACTGTGGGGCTTTCTTTTCTAACAGGGTTAGCCTAACATTACGTGACAAAATCGTGTCATTAAAGGGATTCTTACTGAGAAAGGCTTTACGCTCACGATTGTTTCCAAAGCGAGCAGAGCCATATTCAGCCCCTTCTCGGTAAACCTTTTGACCAGTTGAGACGTAAAGATAGACTAGGCCCATCGTCACAATCCCAAAGCAAAAGCCTAAAAACGATCTTCCAGTGAAGTTGCCATTCCACAAGGGATTTAAGACCTGATTCTGTCCCTCTCCTAAGAGATAGGCAAGGCGTTCCAAGGGCGGTTGATTAGGTAGACTATCGTAAAGCAAGACTAGCCGATGGCAGAAATAGCCAAGAGCAAGCCCTAAAATACCAAAGATACAAACTTTTTTCCCTGAGACCATTAGAGAATGACCTCCTTTGATTTCACAGCAGAGGGTTCTGACATCACAATCTGTTCCTTGGCTTGTGCGATTTCCTCATCAAGAGTTTTATCCATAGTTAGCCCTTTCAGTTTTTCTGGATTGGAAACCAGCTTCTGAAGCAACTCATCTAAGTGCTTGTCTAAGAGCGACTTATCCTTAGCATAGAAATGAAGGTAATCTCCTTGCCAACTAATGGCAATAGGAAGGTTTTCTGATTCCACCAATTCCTTAAATTTTTCGACATCAACGGGTTTATCCAAGATGTCTTTTGAGATATTCAGCGACTCAATAGCATAAGGACTTTGAAGGAGTTCTTCTAACTTTTGAACACCAACTTTATAAGCCGAGTCTTGTGCTAGGGCGTGTCTGGCTGACCACTCTAAGAGTTTGAGAAGGACCTTCACCGTAAACATAGCACTCCGTTCCGCATATTGAATCGCTTGACGTTCCTGTTGTTCGGATGACATCATTCCCTCCTTTATATGATTCCCCATCAAAACAATAGGGTGCTTTCATGATACGAAAGCACCCTTGATTTTGGTATCACAATAAAGATAGGAAAAAGACAATTCCGTTCCAAGACAGGTGAATAAGTGCGGACGTCAAGCAGTCTGTTTGCCCTCTCACCATACCAAGTGTGAGACCTAAACTCCCATAAAGCACCCAAGTGAATAAACTAGAGGGGTGATGAGCTAAGGCAAAGAGAAAACTCGCTAACAACACTTGAACCACTGGTTGAGGTAAGACTCCCCACAACACCTCTCTATAAAAGACTTCTTCCACAACACTGGCATTAAGAAGAAAGAAAATAAAGGAGAAAACAGGAATCTGATTTTGAACAGTCACTAACGTTTCTTGGTTTGGTTCGCTTCCTGAAAATAGAGCACTCATGATAAGAGCCAGACTTACCATGACACCAAGACTGCCAAGTAACCAAATTCCTCTCTCCTTCAAAGATATGTCTCTTTTCGGTATCTTAAACCTTTTCCAGCTCCACAATAGCAGGGCTAGAAACGTCACTTGTAAAACTGTTAACCATGCCCCATTTAGCCAACCAACTAGGTACACACTCACTAGGAAGACATTGACATGAATGGCTCCGTACATCACTACTAGTCGTTTCATCGCTATCTCCTAAACAAATCTTCATAGTCAATCTCTAAAACACTCACTATTTTCTCCACCCATTTGCCTTGTGGCATGAGGCGATGAGATTTGTAGTGACGAAAGGTTTGGTAGAGGCGCTTAAACTCACTAGGGTAGACGTATTGTCCCTTAAACATCTGTTGAGCAAGGTCAGCCCATGACAGTCCTTTTTCCATAACGATAATTTCCAAATTTTCCCAAAAACGATCGTTCATAACTCCTCCTTATGTCACCAGATCCTTAAAAAGATGTTCACGAAAGGAAACCACTTTTTGACTTCTCGGAAGAAAGGTCCTTGCTTCTTCTAAACTCATATCGGGATACACGTTATCCTCACAAACCACAATTGGGAGACGAAGATTCTGGTCAGGTTTCCGTAGAACCACCGTCACTAACTCACTCAATTTCATCTTTCTATGACCTTTAAATCGTTGTAGCGAGGGGGATAAGAGCGTAAAACAATCACTGCTTTTGGTAAACAACCTCAGTAATTCCTCACGTGATAGATGACTCACTTCTTTACAGGAGTAGGAAATACCATGCGAGTCACAAAAAGACAGGAGTTTTTGATTCCGACTGTTATTTCGGCTTAAATAGATTTCTAACATCGCTTCCTCCTACACAGATAGCTCCTTCTCTAATGCTTGAGTTGGTGGAGTAAACACCTTACTCATATCAATAGGTGACATGCCTTCACCGTAGCACTTCACTATTATTAATGTGGTGATGACATCATTCTTATCATTCCAAGAATAGCCTTGCCCATATGCCCTAAAGGCGAGATTGTTCTCATCCGTTAGATAAGCATCAACACCATTTTTGATGTCTTGGGTTTCAATAAACTCAAAAATACGATGTAAGTTGGACTCATAAGCTAACGGATAATTCATTTCTTTGTGGTAGTCATCTTCAAAAGTAACATCAATGTCACAATCATAATTGGGTAAAGAAGCAATCATTTCCGAAAATCTCTCCACTTCTGCTTGATGTATAGCTTCTTCTAGCTCTGTGCAGTTCCTAATACTTTTACTATGTAATAATTTCATGTTTTTCTTCCTCTTCAATCTTTCTAAATTCTCTAGCAATGGCCTCGATAACGGTGACGGTTACGCTATTGCCTGCTTGTTTATACAACTGGCTTTTACTGGATACCCTCTCCGCTCTGTCGTAAGCCCAATCAGGAAACCCCTGAAGTCTAAAACATTCTCTAGGTGTTAGGCGTCTGATTCTCAACCGATACAGTTTTCCATCTAGGATTATTCCAGTCACTTCATACCACTTGTCCTTACGGTATTCCAAAGCAGCAACAACCACTCCCATATTGTCAGAAGTGGTTAAGGTATTGGCGATACCTTTTCCTACTCGTCCTCTGCGCTTGGAAGACTCTGGGTAAGCAAGGTTGACAGAATCTCCGACTATTGCCTTGGTATAGCCTAGTTTGGTCGCTTCCCTAATTTTCAATTGTGGCACTTCTTCACGACAGAGAATCTTAGGAACTTTATCCCCTCCTTGCATGGTTGTCAACGTTGGAGAAAGCCCTGAAAGGTCATAGACTCGTCCAGTTTGGATAAAAGAAGTTGGCAGAGTTCCTGCGACAACTACCCCATGTCGATCTTGACCAGTTAGGGTGAACATTGGGTCTTGATTGCCCTTAAATCGTCTCCCATGTTGGCGTTTTTCTAGCCTATCAGGGGTTAAAACTGGAATGGCAATTTTAGTTCCTTCACCTTTTCCTCTGGTTAAGGTTGGTACTAGTCCACATGATAAATAGACTTCCCCATTCATGCCATTTCCTGATGGATTAACATTACCTAATCGTTCAAGACTAGCTGAGCTGTTTTCTCCTCTGAGAGGAAATAGGAATCGGGGACGGAATCTTCTAGAATGTCCGATAATAAAAATTCTTTCCCGGTTTTGCGGCACTTGGAAATCTTTACTGTTAAGCACCTGCCATTCAACATCATACCCCAACTCATCCAATGTGGTGAGGATTGTTCGAAATGTCTTTCCCTTGTCGTGACTGAGTAAGCCCTTGACATTTTCGAGGAATAAAAAACGTGGTTGGATCTGTTTGGCCGCTCGAGCAATCTCGAAGAACAAAGTTCCCCTAGTATCCTCAAATCCCAATCGTCTGCCTGCGAGTGAAAATGCCTGGCAAGGGAATCCCCCACAGATGATGTCCACTTGCCCTCTAAGTTGTCTAAAGTCTTGGTCTGTGACTTGTCTAATGTCATGAAATTCTATTTCTCCTTCGGTCTCATAGATGGCCTTGTAAGATTTCCTCGCAAACTTATCAATCTCACAAAAGCCAATACACTCATGGCCTTGACGAGTTAACCCCAGTCGAAAGCCTCCAATTCCTGCAAACAAATCTAAAAACTTCATGTCTCACATTCCTTTCTGACAAAACTAAAAGGACCTTACTTCTTCCGTAACGTCCTTTCTTAATAATGATCTTTCATTTCTGGGGCAGTGATAAGTTCAAAAATGAACCAAATCATTCCTAATCCCCAAATACCTAATAATATCCACCAAAACATCTTACTCACCCCCTTTTAGTTCTTTTAAGCGTTGGACCTTGGTCCATTCGGATAAGACGCCATTAAAGACGTATTCCGCTATCGTTTCTGTTCTGTCCGCAAACCTCATATTCTCTAAAGCGTACTGATACCGATGATCAAAATAAATCATGGCATAATCACTAGCATCCTGTGATAGACCAACTTGTCTCAACTGATCATGTACCAAGCCCCAAATGTAATCTCTGTCGTATCTTGTGACTCGGTCTACTTTACGTTGAAAATTGTCATTGTCATTTTTCTTACTTGTTAGACTTTCTTTCTCCTCCTCGTCCTCAATGACTGACTCACTCTCTTTAGTTTCACTCATATCAGTCTCACTAACTTCAGTCTCACTAGTGGCTGAATCTAAGACCGGCCCCGGCTGATTTTGATACCCCCCTAGTATTTTTTGAACACCACCCCCGTCTGAATTTGAGACTGGGGTAGGTTCATGTTCCAACTCACCTAAGTAAATTTTATTCGCCAAACGTCCTTTTTCACTGGAAGATTGTTGGACTTCATCTATCAAACCATACTCTCGTAAGGTTTTCTTAATCGTCAATAATTTTGACTTGGAACAGCCAAGTAGTGCCATGAGTTTGGAGTTGGAATAGACCAAATAAATAGCTCCATCTTCATCTATCCACCCTCTACTTAATGACAATTCCAAACGGTCTTTTAGAACAGCATAAGCAATCTTAACTTCTAGTTTCATATCCTTGTAGCGTTCGCTCTCAAATAAGAGTTTAGGGAGCTTATAATAACGCTCTGACGTTTGATAGTGATTTGCGGTGATACGTTTCATGATTGTCCCTCCAACACTAACAGACCAACATTCCCCATGTCATCAAACTGGATTAAGCCAGAATCTTCCATCTCACCAACTATCCATGTCGCTTTCTCAATATCGATTCGCATGATAGCCATGAGATGACACATCACAATTTGTCGTGATGACTGTTCATTCTTTTGCATGATTTTCCTCCTGAAAATAAAAAAAGCGAGAACACTTATTAAAATGTTCTCGCTCACGTAAAAATATATTCCTAGTAATAAGAATGTTTAAGAAATAGCAACTTTGCACAGTTTATTTATATAAAAACAAAAATCCTGCCAAAGTTTTTTTGGCAGGATTTTTGGCAGGAAACCAAATCAATTTATCAGTTTCTCTAAATCGCTATAAGCTCTAAAAGACTGGTAAATCGGGCTTCCGCTCTCAAATTGCTATGTGCTTCTTATTTAAGAGTGATAGTTGCTCCAGCTTCTTCAAGTTTAGCTTTGATTTCTTCAGCTTCTGCAGCAGCAACGCCTTCTTTAACGTTAGCAGGTGCTCCATCAACAAGACCTTTAGCTTCTTTAAGACCAAGACCTGTGATTTCACGAACAGCTTTGATAACGCCAACTTTTTTGTCGCCAGCAGATGTCAATTCAACGTCGAATGAATCTTTAGCAGCTTCTTCAGCACCACCAGCAGCAGCTACAGCTACAGGAGCAGCTGCAGTTACACCAAATTCTTCTTCGATAGCTTTTACAAGATCGTTAAGCTCAAGGATTGAAGCTTCTTTAATTTCAGCAATAATGTTTTCAATGTTCAATGCCATTGTTATTTCCTCCAAATAATTAATTTAAAATGTTAAGTGTAGCCTTAAGCTACTTTGAGACGACTTAAGCAGCGCCTTCTTTGTTTTCTGCAACAGCTTTGACAGCGTATGCAACGTTGCGGACTGGAGCTTGAAGTACAGAAAGAAGCATAGAAAGCATTCCTTCGCGGTTTGGCAATGTTGCAAGTGCTTGGATTTCTTCTTTTGAAGAAACAGCGCCTTCGATTGCACCACCTTTGATTTCAAGTGCGTCAGCAGTTTTTGCAAAGTCATTGATAACTTTAGCTGGTGCAATAACATCTTCGTTAGAAAATGCTACTGCAGATGGTCCTACGAATACGTCTTTCAACTCATCAAGACCTGCTTTTTCAGCTGCACGAGTCAAAATTGAGTTTTTGATAACTTTAAACTCAACGCCACTTTCACGAAGTGAACGACGAAGAACAGTATCTTGATCAACTGTAAGACCACGTGAATCAACAACAACGATACTTGCTGCTGCTTTCATTTTCTCAGCAATAAGTTCGACTTGTTCAGCTTTTTTAGCAATAATTGCTTCACTCATTAGTTTTACCTCCGTTTTTATTTTTGGGCTAGGTACAAAAAAATCGCACCTAAACCTAGACACGAAAGTACAAATACGTTATTTTTCTAATTACGTTTTGTGCCTCGGCAGGAATATTATGAGCACGCTCCCCTGCTGTCTTAGGTCAGTTTTTATCAAACCTTAATCAGTATACCGTTTTAATGTTTAGTTGTCAATAGAAAAATCTAAAAAAATTAACCTTTTCATTTAGCTGCTTGGGCTGAAAGTTCTAAAATGAAGTTAACCAGTTGAGAGTATGAAAAAACATCTCAGAGAGATATAATTGTAGTTTATCACAACAACAATTAGAAAGACTCCGAGATGCAAAACTATTATACACCCAAAGGGAAACAATTGACACTAGCTGATCGCAGAAACATTGAACGTTAGTTCCACGAAGACTATTCAAATCGTGACATTGCTGGAAGATTAGCTAAAGCTCCTCAAACCACTATCAATGAAGTTAAACGTGGACAAGTGAGACAACAAGTTTGTAAAGGGAAATTTGAAGTACTCTACTCAGCTGATTTCGCTCAAAAAGCTTATCAAAACAATCGCAAACGTTCTGTTAAACAGGTCTCCCTAACCAAGGGACTCAAAGAAAAGATAACTCACTACATCAAACACAGATACTCTCCTGAAATGATGGTCAAAACAAAAGGGATTAAGGTTCCTATTGCAACCATCTATTACTGGATTCTTCATGGGCACTTAAGATTTACCGAATCTGACACGCTCTATTCTCGCAAAGTGAAAGCTAATAAAAAACAAGCCAGTCTTGACTTTAAGCCTGCTGGAAAATCTATCGAGGTGCGATCAGAGAGCATTAATAAGCGTGAGCATTTTGGAGACTTTGAGATTGATACCGTTATTCAGTCACGAGCTAAAAATGAGTGTCTACTGACCCTAACCGACACAAAGAGTCGCTATCAACTCATTCGCCTCATTCCTGACAAGTCGGATTCTTCTGTGAACCAAGCGCTAAAAGCTATTCTTAAAGAGTATCAGATTAACTCTATCAAAGCAGACAACGGGGATGAATTCAGTCCATTAGCTGAAGTTTTTAATCCCGAGCACATTTACTATGCTTATCCTTATGCATCGTGGAAACGTGGGACTAATAAAAATCATAACAGGCTGATACCCCGTTGGTGGTCTAAGGGAAGTAAAAATGCGACCCAGCAACAAGTCGCATGCATTGAAAATTGGATAAATAACTATCCAAAGAAAATACTAGGTTACAAATCACCCAGAGAATTTTGGCAAAGTAGCTAACTTGGACTTGAAATTTGCTGTTTTAAAAAACAAACCCAAATTTTTAATTTTTTTATTTGACCTTAACTGACTAAATAGATAAAATAATATCATAAGGTGGTTAGCAAAACGTAAACTCCAATTCTTAGCTGTGACCTCTCTAATCTACTAAAGTGTGTACGGATCTAAGAATGGTAACCTTCCTACTCTATCTTACGATAGTACATTATTTTTATTTCGAGGTAACTAATATGACAAATTATTATGACAAAGATCCTTTTGGAAACATGGATGATATCTTTAATCAACTAATGGGCAATATGGGTGGCTATCGTAGTGAAAATCGACGCTATTTAGTGAATGGACGCGAAATGACACCTGAAGAATTCCAGGCATATCGTCAAACTGGTCGTCTAAGCGATAAAGGTGATAAAGGTACTGAACAGTCTACATCCCAAGGTCATCAGACCAAAAAGGATGGGATTTTAGCTAAACTGGGCACCAACTTAACTGAAGAAGCAAGACAAGGAAAACTTGATCCTGTTATTGGTCGCAATCACGAAATTCAAGACACTGCGGAAATTTTAGCTCGCCGAACAAAGAATAATCCCGTTCTAGTCGGAGATGCTGGTGTTGGTAAAACAGCTGTGGTTGAAGGACTAGCTCAAGCTATTGTGAATGGTGACGTCCCTGCTGCTATCAAAAATAAAGAAATTATTTCCATTGATATCTCTGGCCTTGAAGCAGGCACTCAGTACCGTGGCTCCTTTGAAGAAAATATCCAAAACATGATTCAAGAGGTCAAAGAAGCTGGGAATATTATTCTCTTCTTTGACGAAATCCATCAAATCCTTGGTGCAGGTTCCACTGGTGGTGACTCTGGGTCTAAAGGATTAGCTGATATGCTAAAACCTGCTCTTTCCCGTGGTGAATTGACACTGATTGGTGCAACAACTCAAGATGAATACCGCAATACCATTTTAAAAAATGCTGCGCTTGCTCGTCGTTTTAATGAGGTTAAGGTCAATGCACCGTCTGCTGAAGACACCTTCCATATTTTAATGGGAATTCGAAATCTTTACGAACAACACCATAATGTTATCCTTCCGGATGCTGTTCTTAAAGCTGCGATTGACTATTCTATTCAGTACATTCCTCAACGTAGTTTACCAGATAAAGCGATTGACTTAGTAGATATGACTGCTGCGCATTTAGCTGCTCAGCATCCTGTGACTGACCTCAAGTCTCTAGAAGCTGAAATGACAACTCAAAAGAACATCCAAGAAGAGGCTGTGGCCAAAGAAGATTTTGAGAGAGCTTTAACCGCTAAAACACGAATTGAAGAATTGCAAAAACAAATGGATAGCCATAGCGAAGACCAAAAGGTTACTGCTACTGTCAATGACATTGCAAAATCCGTAGAGCGTCTGACTGGTGTCCCAGTGTCCAATATG
This sequence comes from Streptococcus dysgalactiae subsp. dysgalactiae, assembly GCF_900459225.1. Taxonomy (NCBI): domain Bacteria; kingdom Bacillati; phylum Bacillota; class Bacilli; order Lactobacillales; family Streptococcaceae; genus Streptococcus; species Streptococcus dysgalactiae. Next base: position 917,943 of record NZ_UHFH01000003.1, on the reverse strand, counting down.
GGAGCTAGTGATTTGGAAAGACTCAAAGAAATTAGTAACCGCTTAAAAGGACACGTGATTGGCCAAGATGGAGCTGTTGAAGCTGTGGCTCGTGCTATTCGCCGTAATCGAGCTGGTTTTGACGACGGCAATCGTCCTATCGGTTCCTTCCTCTTTGTTGGACCAACAGGTGTCGGTAAAACAGAATTAGCCAAACAGCTAGCACTGGACCTCTTTGGTTCCAAAGATGCTATTATTCGACTTGACATGTCTGAATATAGTGATCGTACAGCTGTGTCCAAGCTAATCGGCACAACTGCTGGTTATATTGGCTATGATGATAATAACAATACGCTAACAGAACGCGTTCGTCGCAATCCATATGCGATTGTTCTATTGGATGAGATTGAAAAAGCCGATCCGCAAGTCATTACCCTTCTTCTCCAAGTACTGGATGATGGCCGATTAACAGATGGTCAGGGGAATACCATCAACTTTAAAAACACTGTTATCATTGCTACTTCTAATGCGGGATTTGGGCATCAAGAAGATGAAAACACAGATCAACCTGCTATTATGGACCGTATTGCGCCTTACTTTAGACCAGAATTTCTCAATCGTTTCAATGGGGTTATCGAATTCAATCATTTGCAAAAAGAAGACTTAGAAGAAATTGTTGATTTAATGTTAGCAGAAGTTAATCAAACCATAGCTAAAAAAGGAATTAGCTTAACTATTTCTGATGATGCCAAAGCTCACTTGATTGAACTAGGTTATGACCACGCAATGGGAGTTCGACCATTACGCCGTGTCATCGAGCAAGAAATCCGAGACCGCATTACAGACTTCTACCTCGATCACCCAGAGGTCAAAAACCTACAAGCTAGTCTGGAACAAGGACAGTTAGTCATTCACGACAAAAATTGATCATTAGCCAGTACTTTTGGAAAATGACCTAACGTAAAAAAGCGCATCTTGCAACCTTAAGAAGTGCCAGATGCGCTTTTTTCTGTTATCTTTTTAAAAATAATTTTTTCATCACCTAATAATTCTAGTTTTCTACCAAATTTGATGTAATCAAAGTAACCATTAGGTGTTGTGATTCCTTTTGAAAGGTAAATATGTCCTGTGATTAATTTACTAATATCAATAGTATGCAAAATGCGATTAACATTGCCTTTAAGAATAACAGCAGACAAGCTTCCTGTTTTCCGATCATAATGACCACCAATATTGGAAGCTAGCTTTTCAAAAGCCTGATCTAAAATCATTTCCAACTCATGGTGAGCTGGCATGCTACTGTCAATGATGTGTTGTTCTTCCTGACTCAAATCACCAATCACAAGGTGATTATCTTTCAATATCTTTAATAACTCATTTTCGTGATAAGATGCTAAACGTTCAGCAAAGGCAGCTTTTTCGACTTGGACTCTAAAGCTTAGGTGAGCATTATTATTTTTAACCTGTAAAATCATTTCGGATGACGTTAACAAACTGTCATCAATAAGGGGACTTTGATGTAATCCTGTGAGCCGTTTCGCAAAATCATCTCCTAATTTTTGATCAATACTTGCCGTCTTCCAAATACCTTCGATAGAACTATTACGGTACCTAATCACAAAAAGCATCGTCAATAAAGCTAGGAAAATGATAAACACACAAAGAGCACTACATCGATCCCATAGCAAACATTTTCTTGCGGGGTGCCCTATGGCTACTCGTGTCATTACTTATCTCCTCAATATAAAATACTAGCATGACATGATTAAAGCGTCAAGTCAAAATAAAAAACTTCTAACCTACCCTTTTTTTAGAACACAAAAAGAACATTCCCTATTGGAAATATTCTATCTGTTAGGATTTCTCTCTTTTACAGGTATTCTAAAATAGTATCCCATGCTTCGTCGATACCCACGCGGTCCACTGATGAAAAAATGATAAAATGATCTGTCTTGTCAAACCCCAGAGTTTTCTTAACCATTGATTCATGCTTATTCCACTTACCACGAGGAATCTTGTCTGCTTTGGTTGCCACAATAATGACAGGAATGTCATAATACTTTAAAAACTCATACATTTGAACATCTTCTTTAGAAGATTCATGACGTAAATCCACCAAACTCACGACAGCTCTTAGATTATCCCTGCTAGTCAAATATTCTTCAATCATTTTGCCCCATTTAGCACGTTCAGATTTTGATACTTTGGCATAACCATATCCTGGTACATCCACAAAGCGAAGCTTGTCATCAATGTTGAAAAAATTTAAAAGCTGAGTTTTTCCTGGCTTACTTGACGTACGCGCTAAGTTTTTTCGCCCAAGCATGCTGTTAATAAAACTAGATTTCCCAACATTGGAACGTCCTGCCAAAGCAATTTCTGGCAGGTCATCTTGAGGGTAGTGAGATTTGTTTGCAGCGCTCAACAAAATTGAGGCATTATGGGTATTTAAGACTTGTTCTTCAGCCATTATTTCTCCTTACGCTGTCTCTAAAACGGGTTTTGACTTGCCTTCGACAGCAGCCTTGGTGATACGCACTTTTATGACATCTTCTTGGCTTGGAATTTCAAACATAATGTCTAACATTGTTTCTTCGATAATAGAACGAAGACCACGCGCGCCTGTCTTACGCTCAATGGCTTTATTTGCAATGGCTTCTAAGGCTTCCTTATCAAATGCCAATTCGACGCCATCGTAAGAAAGAAGAGCTTGATATTGCTTGACTAGGGCATTTCTTGGTTCTGTCAAAATCTGAATCAAATCTGATGTGTTTAGTTGTTCAAGAGCAGCTACGACTGGCAAGCGTCCAATAAACTCTGGTATAAGACCAAATTTTTGGATATCTTCTGAAATAATCTCTTGCATATAAGAAGCATTGTCGTCGATTTTTCGGCTGTTTTGACCAAAACCAATGACTTTTTCTCCTAAACGTTGTTTGACAATATCTTCAATGCCGTCAAAGGCTCCCCCAACAATAAACAAGATATTCTTGGTATCAATTTGAATCATTTCCTGATTTGGATGCTTACGACCGCCTTGAGGAGGAACACTAGCAACCGTTCCTTCAATAATTTTTAGTAAGGCCTGCTGAACTCCCTCACCAGAAACATCACGTGTGATGGACACATTTTCGCCTTTTTTAGCAATCTTATCAATTTCATCGACATAGATGATACCACGCTCTGCTCGTTCCACATTATAATCAGCTGCTTGGATAAGCTTGAGAAGAATATTTTCCACATCTTCTCCAACATACCCTGCTTCAGTCAGTGAGGTTGCATCAGCAATCGCAAAGGGAACATTTAAGCTCTTAGCTAAGGTTTGAGCCAGAAAAGTCTTTCCTGAACCTGTTGGACCAATCATTAAAATGTTTGATTTTTGCAATTCCACATCTTCATCATCACGACTTTCCGTGAATGATACGCGTTTGTAATGATTGTAAACAGCTACTGATAAAGCACGTTTGGCACGATTTTGGCCAACAACATACTGGTTTAAAACCTCAAGGAGCTCTTTGGGTTTTGGAACTTCTGTTAGATCAGCTAATACTTCTTCTGCCAACTCTTCTTTAATAATTTCTTGTGACAAAGCCACACATTCATTACAGATAAAAACATTATTCCCTGCAATAATTTTTTTGACTTCGTTTTGGCTCTTGCCACAAAATGAGCAATATACTTTAATATCGTTTGTACGATTTCCTGCCATTTCCTATAACTCTCTCTTACTTTCTCTTATCATTTCATACGTTTCATGAGTCACTCGTGTACTCAATATTCTCTAAATGCTTCAAGTATCTTTTGATTACCCGCTTTAGAATGCTTTAAAACAAGGTGCCATAAAAGGCATGGATACTATTGACCAAATTGGTAAAAGCATTTAACAAGAATAGTGTCCCTAGGCCGTAACGATTTTTCCGAAAGGCTGGAATAGCACATAAGATACAAATCGCACACAAAAAGGCCGTAAATATGCCAAAAATACTACGTTGCATTCCTTATCATCTCCTTATACTATTGGTGTTTTAAGACCGTCACTGTAAAATCGTAAGGATTGTTTGCATCCTTTGGATAGAAGGTTTGGATTTCTTCCTTAAAACGACTTAAGTCAAGTTTTGGTCGGTAGGTATCCCCTTCAAATTGGTGACAAACCACTGTTTTAATCACACGATTAAAATAACCGTCAAAGGCTTCTAAAACCTTGCTTCCACCAATAACGTAAAGTGTTTTTTCCTGTGCATGATACCAATCCAGAACTTCCTCAACACTAGTCATGGTCAATACCCCATCTACTTGATAGTTTACATCTCTTGTCATCACAAGGGTTTGACGATTAGGAAGCAGCCTACGATTCATGCCATCAAAGGTTACTCTCCCCATTAAAATAGCTTGATTCAAAGTTGTTTCTTTAAAATGTTGCAGCTCTCTTGGCAGGTACCATGGTAGCTTGCCATCAACCCCGATAAGACCTGCTTCATCTTCTGCCCAGATAGCAATCATTTCCTTTGTCATTAGTCTATTCCTTCACCTTGAACTTTCCTTATTTTATCAAATTTCTTAGTAAAATGCTCACAAAAAAATCGAGGTAATCCTTAGATTGCCAAGTCAAACCGCAATTGTGGTTTGACCGGTTCGTAGTCTTGCAATTCAAAATCTTCTGGTTTAATATCAAAGAAATTAGTACCATCTGGAACATTTAACACAAGCTTAGGCTGACAATCAGTTGGGTGTCGTTTCAATAATTCCTTAGCCTGAGGAAATTGATTATCGTAAATGTGTAAATTATTGACAAAATAAAAGAATTTGCCAACTTTCCAGCCAAAATGTTTAGCAATCATCATTTGCAAGGCAACATATTGCATGGCGTTAATATGATGGGCAACCAACATATCATTAGAACGTTGCGTCAAGGTAGCATCTAAATAAAGATTTTCCTCTACACGTCTAACGTCAAACATGGTTTGAAAGGCACATGGTAACAAGCCTTCTGTCTCTTCAAACGCTTCATAGTCCCAAAGGGAAATGACATTGCGACGGTTCCAAGGATTTTCTGACAATTGCTTCAATAATTTTGAAATGATGTCATGTTTTTTGACGACCGCTCCGTAGCGTTGACCAATGGTTCTTGTCTGACCAACTTCCCATTCATTCCAATAATGAACATTGTATTTGTTTTCCAAAACATCTAAACTGTTAGTTTGATCTTGATAAATCCACAATAATTCTTTAATAGCTGATTGAATGGGAATAGGTCGTAAGGTGGTAATTGGAAACTCCCCTTTAGCTAAATCATATTCTGCAAAGGCACCTGTAATGTATTTGGAATTAGCCGTACGACCATCTTTATACTTGGGACGTGCTTGTTCACTAAAGACACCCTCATCCATAATTTTTTCAATATTGGCTTTAAAAATCTCGTCTGCTTTTGTCATCTCCAGGTCCTTTCTTTCTGAGCGCTTCTTACTATTCTAACTAATTTTATAGGAAAATACCAGAATAAAAACGAAATGTCTCTTGGAAATGTTATCTGATAAGTTCTCTTTTTTTAATCTGAAAAAGGAAAGTCATAGTTTTATCAGTCTAACTTCTGGATAAAATGTGTTAAAATGGATAAGACTACAAAAATGGATATAAAGAAGGACACTTATGAAAATCGGAATTGATAAGATTGGTTTTGCGACCAGTCAATATGTCTTGAAATTGGATGACTTGGCTCTTGCTCGCCAAACAGATCCAGCAAAATTTAGTCAGGGACTACTCATCGAGGCCCTTAGTGTTACTCCGGTTACAGAAGATATTGTGACATTAGCTGCTTCTGCAGCTGATCAGATATTAACAGATGAAGACAAAGCTACAATTGACATGGTTATTCTTGCAACGGAGTCAAGTGTTGATCAATCCAAAGCCGCGGCAATTTACGTCCACCATTTGATGGGGATTCAACCTTTTGCCCGTTCTTTTGAAGTCAAAGAAGCTTGTTATAGTGCCACGGCCGCGTTAGATTACGCTAAACTACATGTGGCAGCAAAGCCAGAATCACGTGTTCTTGTTATTGCCAGTGACATTGCTAAATATGGCATTGAGTCTGCTGGTGAATCCACTCAAGGTGCTGGAAGCATTGCTATGTTGGTAACGGCTAATCCACGTATTTTCGAATTGCATCAAGATAATGTGGCGCAGACGCGAGATATCATGGACTTCTGGCGTCCAAATTATAGTACAACGCCTTTTGTTAACGGCGTTTACTCTACCAAACAGTACCTTGACTCTTTAGAAACTACCTGGCAAGCCTACCAAGACAAAACAGAGGCTCAACTAACAGATTTTGCTGCTTTTTGTTTCCATCTTCCTTTTCCGAAGTTAGCCTTGAAAGGACTGAATAAAATGATGGATGAGTCCTTGCCTGTTGAACACAAGGAACACTTACTGGAAAATTTCCAAGCTTCTATCACTTACAGCAAACAAATCGGCAACATCTATACAGGTTCTCTTTATTTAGGCCTTTTGTCTCTGCTTGAAAATAGCAAAACGTTACAAGCAGGGGACCGAATCGGACTTTTCAGTTACGGTTCTGGAGCAGTGAGTGAAATTTTCTCAGGACAGTTAGTAGCAGGCTATGAGCAGATGCTAATAACGAATCGTCAAACCATTTTAGATCAAAGACATCGCCTTTCTGTCGCTGAGTACGAAGAACTTTTCTACGAAGAAGCCAAATTGGATGAGCAAGGCGATGCTAGCTTCAACACCTACTTAACTGGCAAATTTGCCTTAACAGAAATCAAGGACAATCAACGACTGTACCAAATCAATGACAAATATGAATCTTAATTGGGCAGGCTTTTCAAAGAAGACCTTTGAAGAGCGACTGCAACTCATTAAACAATTTGAACTCTTAACCCCTGAGCATTTTCAAGCATTAGAGAATGATTACTTATTACCTATCGAAACGGCTAATCAACTGACCGAGAATGTTTTGGGACGCTTTGCCTTACCTTTTAGTATCGCTCCTGATTTCCTCATTAACGGCGTGTCTTATCAAGTCCCTTTTGTGACTGAAGAACCTTCTGTTGTCGCTGCTGCTTCCTTTGCTGCTAAACTGATCAAGCACTCTGGGGGCTTTACCTCTAAAATTCTCAAACGCCAAATGATTGGTCAAGTTGCTCTCTATGATATCGACCAAGTGGAAGAGGCTAAACAAGCTATTCTTGCCAACTCAGACAAACTGATTGCAGCTGCTAATGATGCCTACCCATCAATTGTCAAAAGAGGTGGCGGCGCCAGAGAAATCCGTTTGGAAGAAAAGGGAGATTTCCTTATTTTTTATCTCACAGTAGACACACAAGAGGCCATGGGAGCCAATATGGTCAATACCATGATGGAAGCACTTATTCCCGACCTAGAATCATTATCCAAGGGAAAAAGCTTAATGGCTATCCTATCAAATTATGCCACAGAGTCTCTTGTAACGGCTAGTTGTCAAGTTGATATTCGCTTTTTGAGTCGAGAGAAGTCAGAAGCCCAGCAATTAGCTAAAAAAATGGTCTTGGCAAGTCAATTAGCTCAAGTGGACTCCTACCGAGCTGCCACCCATAATAAGGGAATATTTAATGGCATTGACGCGGTAGTTATGGCGACAGGGAACGACTGGCGTGCCATCGAATCGGGGGGGCATGCTTACGCTTCAAGAAATGGGGCTTACCAAGGCCTCAGTCATTGGGAGTTTGACCAGGAACAAGAAGTATTACTTGGTCAATTAACGCTTCCTATGCCCATTGCCAGTAAAGGGGGGTCTATTGGACTTAATCCAACTGTCTCCATTGCCCGTGATTTACTTAATCAACCAGATGCTAAAACCTTAGCTCAGGTCATTGTTTCGGTGGGATTGGCTCAAAACTTTGCTGCGCTCAAGGCTTTGACATCCTCAGGTATTCAAGCAGGCCATATGAAGCTTCATGCGAAGTCACTAGCCCTTTTAGCAGGTGCTAAAGAGGAGGAAGTTGCCCCTTTGGTGACCTCCTTATTAGCAGACAAGCCAATGAACCTTGAGAAAGCTAGTCAGCATCTAGCAATACTACGAAATGCTTAAACTAAGGCTACCTCTTTTTAAACAGAGATGGTTACCCAATAACCGGTTAGTCCTCCCAACTCATTCTCTTGGGAAGGGCTTTTTAGTCGCTCGGTTTCATTATCTCTATCTTATTGACAATCCTTGGTAATACCCACCCATCTTATTTCTATTTCTGTAATTGACGTTTTGCTCCCGAGAGCTTCCATGATTTAAGACTACTTCGAAGGTAAACTTACCGAACAAGTAACCCTTTTAAATGCCCTGTTGGATTTTCAAGATATTCACCTATCTCAATTAGCAACCCTTATGAATGCAGGGAAAAAAGGTAGCTTGAAAAGGCAACAGTTTTCTGTACAACATTTATAGAGTGTTTTTATTAGACCGTTAATCTTTTGGTCATGGGTGTCTGGTAGTTGAGACTGCCATGAATACGACGGTAATTCCACCAGTAGACATAATTTTTCGTTTTAAGGATTAATTCTTTCAGTGGCTGGAAGGTTTCTTAATGAATAAATTCAATTTTGAAAGCGCGATAGACGCTCTCAGCTACGGCATTGTCATAAGGACAGTCAGCTGTTACTATGTGTTTCATTCCTGAACGTGTATTGTCTTTTTTAACTAAACAATAATTTCTAACCATCTTATAACAAAAAACCATCTCTATTTGCCAAACCTTTGGTTAACAAATAGAGATGGTTTTAATGATTAGCTTGATAGAGACGTCCGTAAAGAAGGTAATCAACTTGGCGAAGGTCTTGGATAGTGCGACAATCAAGAGCGCACATGATTAGCTTGAGGTCTTCTTTCCACCCGTTCACGATATCAATCACGCGCTCAACAGGGTATTTCTCGACCAATTCTAGAACAGTTCGCGATAGTCCCACAGCACGCGCCCCAAGCACCAGACATTTAATCATGTCTAAAGGATGTCTCACACCTCCTGAGGCCAAAATGTCCACGTGATCTAGGAGCCCTTGTGCATTTAGCAAACATTGAACAGTGGTTTGACCCCAATCGTTTAGATACGAACGATCAAGGCCACGTTGGTTTTCAATGTAGGCAAAGGAGGTACCTCCTCTACCTGAGATATCAAAGGTTTGAATACCTAGCTCATGAGCAATTTTAATAGTGTTGACATCCATACCAAAGCCAACTTCTTTGAGGATAATCGGCACTCTAATCTGACTCACATAGTCGGCCAGGTGTTGTTTCCAAGTTCGGAAAACTCGTTCACCTTCTGGCATCAACAATTCTTGCATCACATTGACATGAACCTGCAAAAATAAGGGATTCATCTCTTTAACAGTCTGTTGAGCTAGTTCTATTGGCTTATCCAATCCAATATTAGTAGCTAGTTTTAACCCTTCTGCTACTTCATGCAATCGGTAAGAGTCATCGCTCGGATTTTTCAAAGCAGCGCTATAAGATCCGGTCACCATGACAATGCCAGTAGCAGCTGCCACTTTAGCTAATTTTTCATTAACTGCTTTTCCTTTTTGACTCCCCCCTGTCATGGCATTAATGTAAAAAGGAAACTCAAAGTCCTGTCCTGCAAAATGAGTGCTCAACTCAATATCAGCGACATCATAGCTAGGTAAGGAATGGTGTATCAACTCCATGTCATCAAAAGCATTGTACGGCGATTGATACTTGAGAGCATATTTGATATGGTCATCTTTACGATTAGTCATAGTTTCCCCACCTTTCTTGATACAATAAGTCAATATCAGCTGCTTGCCATCTAGTAACAATAGCCTCCTTGGCTTCGTGGTCAAAGGCAAGGGCAATACCACAATCTCCACCACCAGAGCCAGATGATTTAGCAACGGCATATAGCCCCTGACAAGCCTCAACTAGAGTTACTAACTTCGGATGGTAAATGACTGGATCGAGAGCTCCTAACAGCTGACTCGCTCTTGTTAAACTTGTTTTGAGAGCTTCTTTGTGTCCGGATTGCAAAGCTGCAATAGTCTCTTGACTCAACTCATAGCTAGTAGTCAAGAAACTGGGGCTAATCTTTGCCTTTACCTGTTGAATCATCTGACTAGAAATAGAGGGAATCTTAGTCCAGCCAACCAAAAAGTCACACGACAAAGCTGGTTCAATAATCTGAATCTGATACCCCCAATCTTTGGCTAGAAGATCTCGTAAAGGCATATCAGAAAGCCACTGACTAACCTGCTGTCGGTCAAAAGAAGTATAGGCAACTAAGGTTTGATAGGCAATACAAGCAATATCTCCCATAGAACCATTATCCCCTTGAGTTAGTAACGTATATGCAGCTAGTTTAAAAAGAAGCTCCTGGCTTAAGGGCTGTTGATAATAAGCTGACAGAGCTTTCAAAGTTAAGAGCGTGACACTCCCACTTGAGCCAATTCCAAATTTTTTGCCATCCCGCTCTAGTTTGCCTGTAATAGACAATGAAAAGGGGTCTAATTGTTCCACCGACTGCCCCATATAGTTTGCAAAAGTCTTAATCGTCGCTTGAATCAGACCATACGAAGCATCTGGCGTCATATCAGCTTTGTGGTCAAACATATCTGAAGCTAGCTGAAGATGAGATGATGGGCCTATTTCTGCTGTCATCATCAGGGGAATAAACTGAATCAGTGCCAGCTGGCCCGGCTCTAAAATAGCATATTCTCCTGTCAGGTATAATTTGCCACCTGTTTGTACACGGTAATTAAGCATCTGGTAAGTCCTTTGTCTTTGAGACGATGATTCGGTAATCTTTTTCAAATCGTGCTGCTAATGTCTCAAGATCTTTTTCTAGACAGAGTACCTTCACATTTGGTCCTGCATCCATGGTAAAGTAGCAAGAAAAGCCTTCCTGACGGAGTTGTTTAACAGCTTCCATTGCTTGATAGGATTCATCTGCGAGATAAGAAAAAGAAGGGTTAGCGGTTTTGGTCGTGGCATGCATAGCCAAAGCATTGGACTCTGCTAACTGACCGACCTTCTCAAAATCATTGGCTTTAAGATAAGTCAACATGTTTTGATAATCCACTGCTGATTTTTCTATCCACTCATCAAAGGTAGTAGACGTCTCACGACATAATTTCATACCATCTCGGCTGGAAATTGGCTTTTTAGCATCATTCAAAACTAGCATAATCATAGCCATTTTCAGGTCGGTGTCCACCTTATAAATGTCACCGCTGTCTTTATCCCAAGCAGCAACCGGACCAAAAAAGGAACGAGAGGCTGAGCCTGACGCAAATTTTGCTTTCTGAGCTAGAGCTTTTTGATCTAACTGAGTGTTAAATAACTGGTCACAAGCTTTGACCAAAGCTGACAAACCACTGGAACTTGAGGAAAGGCCTGCAGCTGTTGGCATATTATTTTGAGTTTCGACCTTAACAAAGGGCTGATTAGGTTTTCGAAACTGGTCTATGATAGCCGAAATCTTGGCATGCTCCTTATCATCTTGTAAGCAACCATTGATGTAAAACTGGTCACTTGATGCTGTGTCTGGTAGGAAAGAAACACTGGTTGTAGTGAACATGTTTTCCAAAGTTAACGAAATACTAGAGGTTGAGGGAATCATTTTGGTCTGGTCTTCTTTCCCCCAATATTTGATAATAGCTATATTTGCATAAGATGTTACAGTTATAACATTTGGATCCACGTGTTTACGGCTCCTTCTTCTTGTAATTTATGGCTAATGGTTTCTGCCATTTCCTTAGTGTCAACCAGAGCAATCATACAACCTCCTAAACCGCCTCCAGTCATTTTAGCGCCAAGAGCACCTGCCTTGAGAGCAGCATCAACTAATTCATCAGCTTTAGCGATGCTCACTCCGATAGCTTTTAAGGTGAAATGAGCCTGAGTCATAAGCTGACCAATAGCCTGATTGTCTTTTTGAGTAATGGCTTTTTCAACAGCTTCGGTCAACCTACCTAACTTAGCTAGATAAGGTAGATTGGTTTCTTCAAACTGGGCCACCTTATTAATAGCTTCACGGGTATGCCCATGGACACCAGTGTCTGCAATGATTAAAAAAGCACCTAAGTCAATTTTTATAGTCTCAAAACCAATATTTCGAATAAACTTGATGGCATGGTCACTAAGACAGGTTTTGGCATCTAAACCACTAGGATTAGTATGAGCAATAATTTCTGCTTTATTGACTAAAATTTCCAACAGCTCATCTGGTAATGATTTTTGAAAATAAGAGAATACCGCCCTAATAGCTGCAATAGAAACAGCCGCCGAAGACCCCATCCCTCGTTTTTGCGGCACTTGGGACACGATTTCATAAGTAATTGGTTCTTCTAGGTGCTGCAAATGATCTAAAGCAGCATAAATTGCTGTTGATAACGTGTCATAAAAATCAAAGGTTAGAGGCTTGTCTGCTGGAAAAATATGGCAGACGACTTCAATATCTGTGAGTGGCAAAGCAATCGCTGGGTAACCGTAGACAACGGCGTGTTCCCCCATTAAAATAATTTTACTATGCGCTTTACCGTATCCAATCTTTTCGTTCATTTTCTTATCTTTTCGTTGTTCATTCTTTTAAACTGTTACCTTACTATTTTACACTAAATCCTTAGAAAATGCGATGATATACCTTTTTTAGTCTTTGTCAACAAACCACTTATAGCACATATAAAAGCTATCTAAGACATATTAGATAGCTTTTAAATAGAGTGCCGAAGTTATTATGAGAATAATGACGACGCTTGCCACGATTTTATACCTTTTCTTGTAATTTAGAAAGCTGCGCATAAATACCACCTTTTGCTAACAATTCTTGATGGTTTCCACGCTCGACAATGCGCCCCTTATCTAGGACAAGGATAGTATTAGCAGATTGAATCGTCGATAGGCGATGAGCAATGATAAAGGTTGTTCGACCTTGTTTCAAAACTTCCATAGCACGCTGGATAATTTCTTCTGTTTCCGTATCGATATGGGAAGTCGCTTCGTCTAGAATAAGAATTTTAGGATTCGTAATTAATGTTCTGGCAAAAGCAATGAGTTGCCGCTCGCCACTAGAATAAGACGCCCCTTTTTCATAAACAGGCTCATGAATCCCTTTATCTAATCTACCAATCATAGGCCCTGCTCCAACCTTTTCTAGAGCTTCTATCACTTCTTGATCACTGTAGCTTTGATTCCCCATGGTCACATTAGAAGCAATGGTCCCTGAGAAAAGATAGGGATCTTGCAAAACGATTCCCATTTGGGAGCGCAAGCTTTCTCTAGAATAGGCTTGAATATCCTGCCCATCGACGGTAATCATTCCTGACTGAGGCGTGTAAAAACGATAGAGGAGATTCATAATTGAAGATTTACCTGATCCGGTATGCCCAACTAACGCAATCGTTTCTCCTTGTTTGGCTTCTATTGTGATATCTGTTAAAACATTTTTGCCCTCTTCGTAGGCAAACGACACGTGATTAAAGGTGACATTTCCTTTGTCAATATGTATCTCCTTGGGATTATCCTCTTCCAGCTTTTGGTCTAATAGAGCCATTAAACGGCCACCTGTTGCTTGTGACCGCTGAATATTAGGCAGCTGCCTAACCATTGTTCCTAATATATCAAATAAACGGGTGAGGTAATTTAAATAAATAAAGAGTTTCCCCACTGTAATTCCTGGCTTTCCTTGTAAAAATTGATAGCCAATAAAAGCTAAGATAGCAGAAATCATGGTGTACTTCACCAATTCTGTTAAGGTCCACGAAGCCACAGAATCAGCAAAGATGATTGTATCATCTGCCTTTTTCATCTGATTAATTTGCTGGTTAAAGTCTTCTAGCATACAATTTTCTTGGTGGAAAAGCTGGATAATGGAAAACCCGTTCATGGTTTCATTGACTTGAGTGTTGACAGCACTTCTAGCGTCATAAAAATCTTTCATAGGCTGGTCTGTTAAGCGTTTATAAAGAACTTGAATGCCGTAAAAGATAGGGATAACTAATAGTAACAACAGTCCTGATCTAAGATCCAGATAAATCATTACCCCATAAATAAAGATAATTTGAGCCATGCTGATGATAATCTGCGACAACAGATTGTCGTAAAATTGGTTTCGCAACGTTTCAGTATCGTTGACAATGCGAGTCGCAATTTTACCAGCAGGTTGGTGATCGAAATAAGAAATCGGTAGGCTTTGCATGACATCGAAAGCTTGTTTTCTTAACTGTGTAACCACCTTATTCGAGGAATAAACCAGGCTCCGATAAGAGACATAACGTAACAGGGCTGATCCTATAATCAGGGCTAAATAAAGCCAGCTCAACTGCTCAAAATGAGCTAAAACGATAGATTTTCCTTTTGCTAACGGCGTCAAGTAATGATCAATCAGTTGTTTTAATAATAGTGGGGCTATTTGTCCAGCTGCCGTTGCCAGTAACAATAGCCCGATTCCCGTGGCAAAAGCTGCTTTAGCCACTTTGATTTCACTTAATAAGCGTTTAAATAAGGCCATCTTAGTCCTCCTGTGCTTGTTGACGTTGGTATTGTTCATAATACCAACCTTTTTGTGCAAGAAGCTGGTCCGGTTTTCCTTCTTCAACAATCTTGCCTTGATCCATCACAATTACCCAATCGGCATGTTGAATAGCTGATAGACGGTGGCTGACAATAATCGTTGTTTTACCTTGCCTTTCTTCCTGAATATGAGTAATAATCTCTGTTTCTGTTTTAGCATCTACGGCCGATAAAGAATCATCTAAAATTAACAAATCAGGCTCTGACAAAAAGGCTCTGGCAATGGAAATCCGTTGCTTTTGACCACCTGAAATAGATAAGCCGCGCTCACCAATTTTAGTTTCTAGCCCTTTTGACAACCCTTTTAAATCGTCAGTAAAAGAAGCCGTCGCAATGGCAGCAAGAATGTCTTCTAAAGTAGCATCCTCTTTCCCCATGGCGATATTTTCAGAAACTGTTTTTGAAAAGAGCACATGTTCTTGTGGCACGTAACCGATGTGTTCTTCCAAAGCGTGACGTTGGTACTCCAGAACATGGTGCCCATTAATGTAAAATTGACCTTGACCAACTGGGTATTGCCTCAACAATTGACGCAATAGAGTCGTCTTTCCAGACCCAGTTTTTCCGACAATCCCTAATGTCTCACCTTTATTCAATACCAGATTAATAGCGGACAAACTAGGCTTACTGCTCTTAGCGTAAGAAAAAGAATAATCCGCTAGACGAATCTGATCGTAGCTCTCCAGCTTCAGATGCCCGTCTTCTTCGAGGTCATCACCGGTCTCGATGAGTTCATTGATTTTATGAAATGAGGTCCGCCCAGTCTGATAAACAAGAATAAAATCAGATAACATGGCAAACGGTTCCACCAAAGAAACCAAGTACAACTGCAAGGCAATCACTTGACCTAAACTCACCTCTCCTTTATTGATAAAGTGTAGGCCAACCGTCAAAATAATAAGAGTACTGATAGCAATCATCACACTATAAACAGGGAAGTAGAGACCTCTGTAACCAGCAATGCGATTCCAACGATCAGCTAGCGCATCAGCTTTTTGCGCAAAATGATTTTCCATGTAATCTTTTTTACTATAAGCACGCATCACACGGATGCCTTCGACAGTCTCGAGGACCTCATCACTTAAGTTGGAAATAGCCTCACGAGCATCCTCAACCAATACTTCTTGTTTTTTAGTAATAAAATAAGTTATGACCATCATGATGCTAATGGGAATCATACCGATGAGTGACATTTGCCATGATATCAAAAACATGGTTGGAATAATAAAGGCAATCATCCCACCAGCATAAAGAATAATCATCAGGCCATAACCAATAAAATCCATTAAGGCTTCAACGTCTGTCGAAAACCGGGTCATCATATCACCGGATCTAAATTTTTCATAAAAAGGCGTCCGCATAAAAACCAATTTACGAAAGGCACGTTGTTGCAAGTCAAATTTAAAATGCACTGCTTCTTGGAAAAGCTTGAGATGCCAGACATAAGCCGTGGCATATGACAATATCGTTGCTCCTAAGAGAACCAAAACATGGCTCATCAAACTTGCTTGAGTCAATTGATACCGAGACATAGCATCAATTAAGCTTTGAATCACTTTTGTCGGAATAATCAGGGATGCGTCATAGACAAATAGTGTTAGGGCAATAATGATGTAAGTCCATTTGTTTTGTTTAATGTAACGACTGATTAAGGATAGCATGTTATCCTCCTTCTTCTTTTCAGTTAACCAGTTTGACAAGTTTTTGTCGTCAAACAGGAATTTGGGTACACAAAAAGCCCGCAATAAGATATCCTTCCTACCACGGGCTTTACTGTTTTCTATTAGTCACACTAAAAGAAACTAACTTTTTCGGCTAGAAAGGAGGGTATTCTCAAGAAAGTTCATACGTTTAGTTGAATTGTTCATGACATTGTTCTCCTTTCTTTTAATCTGTCTATCATCTTAGCACACCTCATAAGCTTTGTAAATAGGTTTTTAAAACTTTTTATATTTTTCTGCCAATTTTATGGAATGAAATGTTTGCTTTTTAAACGTTTTCACTTTTACAATCTTTCCTATTTTTTAAAAATATTTCTCTTTTTAACAACATTTTATTGAATTCTAGTGTAAATAATAGTAAACTTGACTTGTAACAATTACTTTAACTTATTAGGAGATTTTATGAAAAAGCATCTTGTTTTAAAAAGTAGTGTGTTGAGTGTCTTTGCTGGTTTTTCAATGCTAGTAACAGGAGTTCAAGCTGATCAGGTCGATGTGCAATTGCTTGGTGTCAATGACTTCCACGGTGCCCTTGATACAACAGGTTCAGCCTACATGCCAGAAGGTAAAGTAGCCAATGCTGGTACTGCCGCTCAATTGGATGCCTACATGGACGATGCCGAAACTGAGTTCAAACAAGCAAGCCCAGAAGGCACAAGTATCCGTGTCCAAGCAGGAGACATGGTCGGGGCTAGTCCTGCCAACTCTGGACTATTACAAGACGAACCTACTGTAAAAGTTTTTAATAAAATGGGCTTTGAGTATGGAACACTTGGGAACCATGAGTTTGATGAAGGTTTAGCTGAGTTTAATCGTATCATGACAGGTCAAGCACCTGCTGCTGATTCAACGGTTAATGACATTACCAAAAACTATGAGCATGAAGCTTCTAAGCAAACCATTGTCATTGCTAATGTGGTTGACAAAGAATCCAACAAGATTCCTTATGACTGGAAACCTTATGCTGTCAAAGATATTCCTGTGAATGACAAATCCGTTAAAGTTGGATTTATCGGTATTGTCACAACAGAAATTCCAAATCTTGTTTTAAAACAAAACTATGAACAATATAAATTCTTAGATGCTGCTGAAACCATCGTTAAGTATGCCAAAGAATTACAAGGACAAAATGTGAATGCGATCGTTGTTTTGGCTCACATTCCTGCAACAAGCAAAGATGGTGTCGTTGATAATGAAGTGGCGACTATTATGGAAAAAGTTAACCAACTTTACCCAAATCACAGTGTGGATATTGTCTTTGCAGGACACAATCACCAATACACTAACGGAACTGTTGGTAAGACACGTGTTGTCCAAGCAGTCTCTCAAGGTAAGGCTTACGCTGATGTCCGTGGAACTTTAGACACTGATACCAATGATTTTGTGGCGACACCAGAAGCTAAAGTCATTGCCGTAGCACCTGGTGTCAAAACTGGAAGTGCTGATATCAAAGCTATTGTTGATCAGGCTAATGAAATTGTTAAAACAGTTACTGAACGTAAAATCGGTACTGCTTCAACATCTTCTACTATTCCTAAAATGGAAAACAATGACAAGGAATCTCCTATTGGTAACTTGGTAACAACTGCTCAACTGGCTATCGCTAAGAAAACTTTCCCTAACGTTGATTTTGCTATGACAAACAATGGTGGTATCCGTGCGGATCTTGTTGTCAAAGATGATCAGACCATTACTTGGGGAGCTGCACAGGCTGTTCAACCATTTGGCAATATCCTTCAAGTTGTTCAAATGACCGGTCAACAAATCTATGATGTCTTGAACCAACAGTATGATGAAGGTCAAAAATACTTCCTTCAAATGTCTGGTCTTAAGTACACTTACACCGACAACGAAGCTAAAAATCCTGAGGTTCCATTTAAAGTCGTTAAAGTCTATAAAGATAATGGTGAAGAGCTTGATTTAGCTGCTAATTACACTCTTGTTGTCAATGATTTCCTTTATGGTGGTGGTGATGGCTTCTCAGTCTTTAAATCAGCTAAGTTAATTGGCGCTATCAATCCTGATACAGAAGTCTTTATCGAGTACATCAAAGATTTAGAAGCTGCTGGTAAACCTGTTTCTGCTGCTGTCAAAGGGGTGAAAACTTATGTAAACTCAACACTTGAAGGCTCTACTAAGACAGATGACACTGGTAAACATGATATCATCAGCAGAATCTTTAGAGACCGCACTGGTAATATCCTTTCTACTGAAATTGTCTCTGACCTTGTCACACCTGCTGTGAAAGCTGACGAGAAGAAATTAACTACTCCTAAACAAGCAGAAGAACTTGCTGCTAAAAGTAAGACTGCCAATGCTAGTCTTCCAATGGCAGGTAGCAATCAAAGTTCGTCTACCCTCATGATGATTCTTGGATTCCTAACTTTAGGTGGTGCTGGGCTTCTTAAGAAAAAAGACAGAAACTAAAATCTCGTTTCTATCCACATAGCTCATGATATCCCATTCTCTTATCGAGGATGGGATATTTTTAGTGTCCTACTGTTAGCTAAAAGCATAAAAAAGCCAAGCAAACAGCCACAACTCCCCTCGACACACTAATAGCTATCTCTAACGATTGAGGAACTTTTTATAACTGCCTTGCTGGCTTTTGGGTTTATATTAAAATACCTTCTAAATGATCCAACTCATGTTGGCAAATTTGAGCTGGTAAACCTGATAATCTTAAGCGTTTAGGCCTCCAATTAAGGTCAACGTATTCAACTGTGATACTAGTATAGCGTTTGGTCTGACGGCTACCAGTTAAGGACAAGCATGACTCTTCTGTCTCATAAGCTTCTCTCTTAGAGACTATAACGGGGTTAAACATTACCAAATCCACAAATCCCATGCTGATGATAATCACGCGCTTCTGCTCACCAATCATATTAGCAGCTAAGCCAAGACAATGATCTCTATGGAAAGACAGGGTATCTTGTAGGGCTTGACCAATCCATAAATCTTCTTTAGTAGCAGCTTTGGACTTTTGCTGCAAGAAAAAAGTATCTGTCACAATCTCTCTAATCATCTTTTCTCCCCCTAATGCAAATACTATTTTCAAAGCAGTATGATGTCAATGACTCATCTCTATTATATCAGATGAGATAGGGAAAATTTCTCAAGAATTGCTTAAGGATAAATCAAAGAACGGTTTAAACAACCCCTTGTTCTGACATGGCTTGGGCAACCTTTAGAAAACCAGCAATGTTAGCACCAAAGACAAAATTACCTTCTTGACCAAAAGACTTAGCAGCATCAGCTGATATCTCATAAATAGTTGTCATGATGTCATAGAGTTTACGGTCCACTTCTTCAAATGTCCAGGCTAAACGACTACTGTTTTGTGCCATTTCTAAAGCAGATACAGCTACCCCTCCAGCATTGGCTGCCTTGGCCGGGCCAAACAAAACTCCTGCCTCTTGAAATGCTGTAATAGCTGATAAGCTTGAAGGCATGTTAGCCCCTTCTGTAACGGCTAGAACACCATTGGCAATCAGATTTTTGGCAGCTTCTTCGTTTAATTCATTTTGAGTCGCACATGGGAAAGCCAAATCTGCTTTGAGGGACCAAATGCTTCCTTTATCTGCTGGTGTAAAGACAGCATCTGGAGATTTTTCGAGGTAGGCATGAATACGGCCACGATCAACTTCTTTGATTTGCTTCAAAAGGGCAAGGTCAATTCCCTTGTCATCGTAAATATAACCTGACGAATCGGACATTGCCAAAACTTTAACGCCCAATTCTTGTAATTTTTCAACAGCATAGATAGCCACGTTACCAGAACCTGACACAAGAGCTGTCTTACCAGTCAGGCTATCACCTTTTGCAGCTAGCATCTGTTGGGCAAAATAGACTACGCCATAGCCTGTTGCTTCCTTACGGGCTAATGAACCACCATAAGTGAGTCCCTTACCTGTTAGCACACCATTTTCAAATCCACGCAGACGTTTATACTGACCAAATAGGTAGCCTATTTCTCGACCTCCGACTCCAATATCTCCTGCCGGAACGTCTAGGTCTGGTCCAATATGTTTTTGCAATTCAGTCATAAAACTTTGGGTAAATCGCATCACTTCGGCATTAGATTTACCTTTAGGATCAAAATTGGACCCTCCCTTACCACCGCCAATTGGTTGACCAGTTAGAGAATTTTTAAAAATCTGTTCAAAACCTAAAAATTTAACAATGGATTGGTTCACTGAAGGGTGAAATCGTAAGCCCCCTTTATAAGGCCCAAGCGCTGATGAAAATTGAACACGGTAGCCACGATTCACTTGAACCTTGCCCTTATCATCCACCCAAGGAACCCGAAAACTCACCACTCGCTCAGGTTCTACCAACCGCTCTAAAAGGTTCTCTTCCATGTACTGAGGGTAAGCTTCAAAAACTGGTACCAAGGAGTCAAAGACCTCTTCAACTGCTTGTAAAAATTCTGTTTCATGCTCGTTCTCTTGTTTAACTTTCTTAAAAACACCTGCAACATATGCTTTTGCTGTTACCATATCTTGTCCTTCCTTATCTATCGTGTCAAGTATAGTCAATATTATAAATTTTCTGAATTTTACTGTCAAGTTTTTCATTTGTATAGATCGTTATTCCCTAACATTCAATGAGTATTGACCTAAAAACAGAAAAAGATATTTTCTAGGGATTACTCTATAAGAGAAATTTATAGGTTACTGGAGTTTGCATGTTTTACTAACTGAACTCAAAAAACATCCTCTTGTTTAAGAGAATGTTCTTCATCCCCTATTAGCTTAGGGTTGACTGGATTTAAATTGACTATGATAGAGATCAAAATAGAAACCTTGAGCAGCCAGTAAACTGTCATGGTTCCCTTGTTCAATGATCTGACCATCTTTTAATACTAGAATCTTATCAGCTTCTTGAATTGTAGACAGACGGTGAGCGATCACAAAGCTTGTTCGTCCTTTCATTAACCGCTTCATCGCCTTTTGAATCAATAATTCTAGCCGAGTATCTACCGAAGAGGTCGCTTCATCTAAAATCAGAATTTTAGGATCAGCCAACAAGGCCCTTGCAATGGTTAAAAGTTGTTTTTGACCTAAGGAAATATTACTAGATTCTTGGTTCATCACCATGTGGTACCCACCTGGCAAGGTTCTGATAAAATGATCCACATTGGCAGCTTTGGCTGCTTCTACAATAGCCTCATCGCTGGCTTCAAGGTTCCCAAAGCGAAGGTTATCTTGGATTGTCCCTTCATAAAGCCAAGCATCTTGTAGGACCATACCAAATTGGCGACGATAGGATTGACGTGACAGGTCACGAATATCATGCCCATCAACAGTAATGGATCCTTTATTCACATCATAAAAACGCATCAAGAGGTTAATGAGAGTCGTTTTCCCAGCTCCAGTTGGTCCTACAATCGCAATCATCTCACCGGGGTTAACATCAAGTGTAAACTCTTTGATCAAAGGTTTATCAGCCTGATAGGAAAAATCCACATGGTTAAATGAGACTTGACCTGTTAAATCCTCATCCAGTTGATCTGTCACAAGCATGGCATCATCCGCCTCATCCAGAACCGCAAAAATACGTTCTAAGGATGATTTAGCACTCTGTAATAAACCTGCTAACTGGGTAATGGTTTGAATTGGCTGACTGATTTGCCAAATATATTGAACAAAAGCTTGCATATTCCCAATGGTCAATTGTCCTGCCATAACTTGCAGGCCTGCGACCAAAGCAACGATCATATAGACAGAATCAGAAATAAAATGCAAAACAGGCATCATAATACCGGATAAAAAGCTTGCCTTAAACCCAACATCTTGCAAGTGTTCAGTAATCTGATGGAAGGCTTGCTCTGAGGCTTCTTCGCGGCCGTAAAGTTTTAAGACGTTAAAACCCGATAGATTTTCCTGAACAAAACCATTCATCTCTCCTAACACCTTAGCTTGCTCTTTAAAATAAGGTTGTGATTTTTTTAAAATGAATTGAGATGCAGCATAGATAATAGGAATAGCAACAATCACAATCAAAGCTAGTGTCAGATTGAGGTACAAGACCATTCCCATCACGAGAAAAATGGTGAGAAAGGCATTGACAATCTGCAAGAAAGACTGTTGCAAAGCATTTGACACTGTCTCAACATCTGAGGTGAAGCGTCCTAGCATATCCCCAAACTGGTGTTGGTCAAAATAAGAGACAGGAATACGATTAATTTTTTGACTCAAGGCCTGTCTCAAATCACGAATAGTCGATTGAACAGCCTTGGTCATGACATAATTTGACCCGTAGGCTCCGATTTCATAACATAATGCACGAATAAAATAGACAAGCAGTAAAAAAGCAATATAAGAGGTATTAATCCCTGCGCCTTCAATCCCCTTAGCCATATCAAGAAGATTAGATGACAATTCTGTAATGACTAAACCAAGCACAAAGGGTTCCAAGACACTCATGACAGCACTGATAATTTTAAGGAAAACTGCTAAAAAGATTAAGCCACGGTAGGCGCTTAAATAGGTCCACACCCGCTTAAAAACATGTTGCTCTGCCATTAGTCCACCTCCTTTTCCATGAGATTTCCTTTGTTTAATTGCGAATCAGCAATTTCACGGTAAATAGCATTGGTTGCCATCAATTCCTCATGCTTGCCTCGACCGACAATTTCACCTTGATCTAGAACAATGATTTGATCGGCATCCATGATAGTCCCAACCCGTTGAGCTACAATCAAAACAGTCGCATCCTCTGTTACTTCTTTCAGGCGCTTCCTTAAAGCAGCATCGGTTTGGTAATCTAGTGCCGAAAAAGAATCATCGAAGATATAAATATCGGGTTTTTTAACAACCGCACGGGCAATGGATAGCCGTTGCTTCTGACCACCTGATAAATTGCTTCCTGCTTCTGCTAGATGGGTCTGATAGCCTTTTTCGCGGCTAGCAATAAATGCTCTAGCTTGAGATACATCCGTAGCTTCATCTAATTCCCAATAGCTAGCATCTGCCTTACCATATTTTAAATTGTCTTCGATAGTTCCTGTAAATAGCAGAGCTTTCTGTGGGATGAAACCAATTTTAGCACGAAGAGATTTTAACTGATAATCTCTGACATCTACCCCATCGACCAAGATTCTCCCAAACGTCACGTCGTAAAATCGAGGAATTAAATTCACCAAGGATGATTTTCCTGACCCTGTTGAGCCAATAAAAGCGATGGTTTCACCAGGCTTGGTTTTAAAAGAAATGTTATGTAGAACAGGACTTTCTGTTTCTCCAGGATAGGCAAAGGTGACATTGTCAAATTCGAGGTAACCTTTTGTCAAGGTCTCTGTTACCCCATCTTCATTTTTAGAAATAGAGATTGGCATGTCCATGACTTCTTTGATCCGTTTGCTGGAAATTGCCATTTTAGGATACATGGTAAAGAGATTAGCAAACATCAAAAACGAAAAAAGAGCATGAAAACTATACTCGATAAAGGCTACCAAATCCCCAATTTGAATTTGTCCCTTAGCCAAAGGGTCTAAGGCAAACCAAACAATGGCTACAATCATGGCAATAATGATTTGCACAAATAGCGGTTCTGTCAATCCTGTTAGGGTGAAGAGACGTTTAGAAATACTGGCGTATTCTTGATTACGCTCATCAAAACGTTCCTGCTGAAACGCTTCTCTCGAAAAGGCTCTAATCACGCGCAAGCCAGTCAAATTTTCTCTGACTAACTGATTAATGTGGTCTAAACTTTCTTGTTGTTTTTCAGAGAGAGGCCTTGTTTTGACGGCAACATAAACAACAACCAGCACCAAAAAAGGCATGGATACCGCTACAATCCATACTAACGATGGACTTGTCAAGAAAATCATCAGCACTGAAAAAATCATCATTAAGGGCGTCACTACTCCTAATCGTAAAGACATTTCAGCAAACTGCATGAGCACAAAGGCATCACTTGTCATTCGGGTAACCAAAGAAGCAACCCCAATTTTTTCATATTCTGTATGAGAGTAATCCTGCAACTGACGATACATGTCATTGCGCAACTCCTTGATCATGGTTGTCGTTAGCTTACCAGATGCGTAGGATAAGATAATTCGACCAAGAGCACCTAACACAATAATGACAAACATGACCAACGTCCAGCCATATAAGGCTTCGGTATCCTGCTGCATGATTCCATGGTCTATCATTCGAGCTAAAATAGTGGGTAATCCTAAATTAACCAGGACAAATAATAGGCCACCTAAAATGTCCAAAGCCAACCACTTAGGCTTTGATGATAAATACGACCAAATCAGCCCCATTTTTCTCCTCCTTCAGGTAATAAATGATGAATGAAAAGAAGCGCAATCTAGCACTTCTTTTGTTGTTATCACTAGTGTACCATAAAAATGACATTGACATACAATTCTTACATTTCTAAGCCACTAAGATAGTCAAATCGTTCGTAAGCTTCCAGTAAATCCTTATTTCTTTGCTCTAAATCCCTTTGAAGCTGAGCTAGCTGACCATAGTCACTTGCTACTTCTAACATCTGATGTTCAATATCTTCAATCTGGGTCTCAAGCGTGGCAATCGTATCTTCAATTTGAGCCCATTCTTGTTTTTCAAGGTAGGACATGCGCTTTCTTTCCTCTTTCGGAGGAAGCGGCACTTCTTCAATGACTGTTGCTTTAACCAAGTCAGCCTCAACTGTTTCTTTTTCAAAAACTTTTTCATCAAGGTAATCACTGTAATTACCATAAAAAACACGAATATCGCCTTCTTCAAAGGCTAAAATCTTAGTGGCTACTTTGTCTAGGAAATAACGATCGTGACTAACCGTAATGACTGGTCCTGCAAAGTTAGCTAAAAAGTTTTCTAAGACCGTCAAGGTGGCAATGTCTAAATCATTTGTTGGCTCATCAAGGAGAAGAACATTTGGTTTTTCAATGAGCATTTTTAGCAAGTAGAGCCGTTTTTTCTCCCCACCAGATAATTTAGCAATCAGCGTGCCATGACTTGATCTCGGAAAAAGAAATTGCTCTAAAAGCTCACTGATACTCGTTGTTCCCACGCTTGTTTTAACCTCATCAGCCACTTCTTGAAGGTAATTAATGACCCGTTTGGTCTCATCCATATCTTTGAGCTGCTGAGAGAAATAACCTACACGAATAGTATCTCCAATATCAAGCTTCCCAGAAGTTGGTTCAAGATCTCCATTAATTAAATTCAACAGGGTAGATTTTCCGACGCCGTTATCTCCAACAATTCCAATACGATCTTTATTTTGAATAATCAAGTTAAAATCCTTAATCAACTGTCGGTCGCCATAAGCAAAAGAAAGGTCTTCAAAGTGAATCACCTTCTTCCCAATTCGGCTCGTTCCGAAAGTCATCTCCAATTTATCCGCAGAACTGTCTTGGTGAACTTCTTTTTTCAAGTCACTGAAACGATTGATTCTAGCCTGCTGTTTGGTTGCACGCGCCTGTGGCTGCGTCCTCATCCAGGCTAATTCTTGTTTATAGAGTTGCTTCTTCTTGTGTAAATTAGCAGCATCTCGTTCGTCTTGTTCTGCTTTTAAGCGCACATAGTCTTGGTAATTGCCTTGATATTCTGTCAGTCCCGCCTTATCCAATTCAAAAATACGGGTGGCCACATTATCCAGGAAATAACGGTCATGGGTAATAAAAAGGACGGTTTTTTTAGCTGTTTTGAGATAGGTTGTTAACCAAGCGATGGTGTCAATATCAAGATGGTTGGTTGGCTCATCCAATAAGAGTAAGTCAGCAGCCCCTAGCAATACTTGAGCTAACTGGACACGTCTTCTCATACCACCTGATAGGTCTCCCACTTTTTGTTCCAAATCCGTGATGCCTAATTTTGATAGGACTGTTTTGACATCGCTTTCAATAGACCAAGCATCTAAGCGATCCATTTCAGACATGAGGGACTCTAAGGTCTCTTGTTTATCCTCAGTATAATTCGCCATCAATAGTTCATATTGACGAATCAGCTGAATCGCCTTAACATCAGATGACAATACCGTATCTAAAACAGAGGCTGCATCGTTAAATTCAGGATCTTGTGTTAAGTAAGCGATTTTGTAATCATTGGCTTTGGAAAATGGAGAATTGTCTCCGTCAAAACCAAGCCTTCCCGACAAGACATCTAAAAGAGTTGTTTTTCCTGTCCCATTAACCCCAATAATCCCAATACGGTCAAAGTCATGAATAATAAAGGAAATATCTTGAAAGACAGTCTTATCTCCCACCGTTTTTGTCAGTTTCTCCACCAATAAATAGCTCATGTTGCTAATTCCTCTCTAACAAATGCTTCAATGGCATCTAACTCATTAGCAAGATGACCTTCCACAATAGCTAACTCAATGCGTTCAAGCATCACTCCCAACTCTGGTCCTGGTTTCAAACCAAAGTTCTTTATTAAGTGCGAGCCATTTACCACGATGTCATGTTTATCATGAATAGCTAATGCTTGGTCTAATTGCTCAATATAAGCCATATCAACGTCTTGTCCCATAGCTTGGCGAAGGGATTCTATCAACCTTGTCAGTTTTTTACCATATTGATAAATATCCAATTTTTCAAAAGGTCTTTCTTGTCGAATATGATAAAGGGTCACTAATTGTGCCACACAGCGTTGAAAATCATTTGAGGTTTTCCAAGCCTTTAAAAATGGCTTAGGATTTTGAATCGATAAGCTTATGATCAAATAAGCCCAAGCTTGATGGTGGTCACTAAAGGTAAAGCCATCAGCTAGGGACACTGTTAACTGCTTTAAAGCTATTTCTTGTTGTCCCAAACCTGGTAAATAGTCGTAAGCTTGACAAGCAATCATAGCCAAGATACCTTTTCGCCAATGAGGTGCCATCAACAATTTATCAAATTCAATAAAGGAACGCTCTACCGAAATTTTTGCTAACAGTGGGGAATGACTTTTCATAGCTTCGAAGGTGGCAAACTCGATATCGAAATCCAAACTTGCGGCAAAGCGAAAACCTCTCATAATACGGAGGGCATCTTCTTCAAAACGGTCTGCTGCCTCTCCTACTGCGCGTAATCGCTTTTGCTCTAAATCTTGTAAACCTGTAAATTTATCAATCACTTGACCATTTTCATCAAGAGCCAAAGCATTCACAGTGAAATCTCTACGTTTGAGGTCTTCTTCTAAAGAGCGCACAAAAGACACTTGACTAGGACGGCGATAATCCACATAGACATCTTCTGTCCTAAAGGTTGTGATTTCATACTCACCACCATTTTCAAGCACGAGCACTGTACCATGTTCAATGCCAACATCGACAGTTCTGTTAAAAATCGCTTTGGTCTCTTCAGGATAGGAGCTAGTCGCAATATCTACATCATGAATAGGACGACCCAACAGCACATCTCTGACACTGCCACCCACAAAGTAGGCTTCATAACCAGCTTCTTTAATTTTATTCAATATTGGTAAAGCCTTCTGAAATTCAGAAGGCATTGTCATTAATTTCATACGTTATTTTCTAACCTATTATCTAAAGGACTAGTCACCCTACCCTAGGTCACTAGCTATTTCGTAAGGGGGGGGTTTGCTATCTGACTGAGACTTGGCGCCAGCTTTCCCAAAAAATAACTAGGCGCGGGGTGTAATCCCAAAGGCGACTGCTCCTTCTCCTAGATGAGTAGCAATAACAGCACCAAAGTGAACTTCTGCGATGTCGCACTGGTAGCCACTGTCTTGCAAGAGTGCCTTCAAGTGATCTGCCTTATCTTGGGCTTTCGAATGAATAATGGAAACATCGTATTGTCCATTTGCTGTCAAGTCATTAAGAATCTCTACCAAACGTTTCATGGCTTTCTTCTCTGTTCTGACTTTTTCGTAAACCACGATTTTTCCTTCATCGTCAAAATACAAGATAGGCTTAATGCTCAAAAGATTGCCAAGCAGTGCTGAACCGTTTGATAATCTTCCTCCTTTAACCAAGTGATTCAAATCATCCACCATGATAAAGGCTGTCGTACCGTCAATCTGTTTTTGCAACTGATTTAGAATTTCTTGGAAGGTTTTCCCTTGACGAGACCAATCTAATACATTTTTAACCATGCTGCCCAATGGAGCTGATGTGATTTTACTATCTGGAAAGGCAATGACCAAATCAGGATGTTCTTCAACTAAAAACTGGATATTTTGCCAGAAACCCGAAATACCACCAGCCAAGAAAAGCCCGATGACATGTGTGTATCCCTTAGCAGACAAAAGGCCTAAAAGCTCATCTAATTCCGATAAGCTGGGCTGGCTTGTCTTAGGGAGCTCTTGTGAGGTTGCCAACTTTTGATAAAAATCATCGATGGTCAGGTTACGCCCCTCAAAATAGGTCTCGCCATCAATAATAACTGGAATATCAAGACTAAAAATAGCCTCATCCTGCTTTAAGTCAGTTGGTAATGCTGCTGTGCTATCAGTAATTACTGCTAATTTCATTAATTCTTAAACTCCAAATTAATGCCCGGACGGTCCAAGGCAATTTCTGTGACATCATAAGTCAAGCGTTTAACCATATCTAATAAAGGTGCTGCTAACGATTCAACTTCTTCTTGGGTAAATTCGCTTGGTTTATCTACTAAACGGTCTAAAATACGAACCATCTGTGAAATCACTCCACTAATCACAAATTCTTCTTTGACAATAACAAATTGTAACACAGAGACGATAGCTGTTTCCTTTCGAGCTTCATCTTTATTAATCAATTGGAACGTCACTTCAAAATTGGTTTCAGGTGTTCCGTTTTCTTTTTCCCATTCGAGATTTCTAGCATCATAGTGGTATTGATTGACAAATTCTTTTTCACGAACTAATTGCATGTATTCATTCTCCTTGATGTCGATATGACTCATTATAGCATAGATTTGAGGATTATTAAAGTAGACTTAAACTAGTATTTTTTCTGAGGATGACGGTCAACAATATTGGCATTAGCCCCTAAGGCCTCTTCTCCCTTAGGGAGTAGTCGGTAACCTCTGAGGTCAACTAAAACGCTCAATTCTTCTTCGCTAAAATGACTTAAAACGGCTTGATCTAATTCATCTCGCTTCATTTTTGATAGTCCTTTAACTGCTTTTTGTCCCAAAAAGTCTTTTAAACGGCTAGCTGGCAAATGACAGAGCGATTCTCTTGCAGAGTCTTTTTGCACATAACCTTGAGAGATTAGCCAGTCCAATTCTGTTTGCGCATCAATGCCATAGGTCGTGTAAAAATATTTATGATGACTATTAGCAGTTGTATAGGTCCCGAACTGAATGCGCCATAACATCACAATGTGACCAGGAAGTAACCCTTCCTTGGTACGCTCCATGTTACGCTTAGGAATAGGCTTGCGCAGTAACTCTTCTTGATAAGCTGGAGCAATGTAAGGCATCTCAGCATGATTTTGGTATACTTCTTTAATTGTTTTCATTATTTCATTATACCAAAAAATCACCCGTTAGGATGATTTTTAGACTTATCTTAATAGTTAAAGCGTTGTGCCCATGCTTCATCAATTGCTAGGGTTTCCGCATCTGTATAATTGTGACGGTACTCATTCCAAACGTAGCCTGCACCTGTTAAGGAGACTCCTTGGTCTGAAGCATTTGTCACGTCATAAGCGGTTAACCCATACGTTTCAATAATATTGTTTAACTTCAAGTTATAACTCGTGTCTGTAGCGTATAGACCTGTTAAAGCTGCTGTCGCATCTTGATACGACAGTGTATTTGATTTTCTAGCACCAGCATACATATTAGAGCTTAGTAAGTTAGCGTAGTCATGAAGTGAATCAGCGATGCTTGGGTATGCTCTAAAGGGTTGATCGATAGTATAGGTATTTCCTGCTCCATCATCTTCCCAAGTTGACATGGTAACTGACGAACCATTATAGGCCCCTTTGATGCCAAAGAAGTTATAATAGGGTGCTTGGCTAAGGCCAGATTGACCGTTACTTGATTCTAAAATAGCTTGAGCAATCATCACAGAAGCGTAAAGGTCACGCTCTTGAGCGATAGCGCTGGCTGTAGGTCCAATATTATTGATAAACGCCTGTGTCGAAGTACCAGTGACTGTTTCTGCTGATACTTTAGAGGTACGGTTAGGTTGTCTCATTGCACTGTAAGCTCCTAAACAAGCCGCAAGAACAAAAAGACTGATAAGTAGAAGCTTACCTTTCTTTTTTACCATTAGTGATTAAATCCCTTTTCTGTTCATTTTTTATGTTTCTATTATAACATAGAAAATCTAACAAGGACTTATCCACAACTGATTTAACCAGATTGATAACTTTTGTCTTAAAATCGAAATATTTCTTCTAATTTAAGAGGATTTTGTGGATAAAGCTTATTATTTCATGGGACTATCAAAATAGGTCAGTTGATAAACAGCAATGAGTTCATTTAATTTGGTGTTGTAACTGGTATCAGTGGCATATGTTCCTGTTAGTGCAGCTGTGGCATCATAATAATGAGAACCCAGGTTTTTATGGGTTTTGGTATACAGAGGATTATTCAAAACTCTAGCATAGTCTTCAAAACATGCTGTCATACTACCGTAAGAACGAAAGGCGTCATCAATTTGGTATAAATTTCCTTGCCCATCATCTTCTAAGGTAGAAAAAATAGCCGACCGCCCCTTATAATTCCCTTTAATACCAAAAAAATTGTAATAAGGTCTCTGACTCAACTGGGACTTACCATTGTTAGACTCTAAAATAGCTTGAGCCATCATCACTGAACTATATAACTTTTCTTTTTGAGCAACTGCTTGAGCTGCATGGCTAATTTGCCTTACAAAAACCATTGTGTCATGAGTTGCATAAGCGGTTAACTCTTGCTTAGCCTTTCTTAGTGTCCAAATACTAACAAAGGCACTAAGCAATACTAAACACAAAGCAAAAGCCTTTAATGAGGGATTAGTAGCCTTTCTCCTTTTCTTTCTTTTCAAGCCATATCCTCACTTCTTATTCTTTCTCTTTTAGTATATCAAAAAACTAGAACCTTAGCAGATTCTAGTTTTAGTAAGGAAAAAGTCTTTCAACGTTAAGCTTTTTTGCGAAGGGCGCCGAAGATAATTCCGGATACAATAGCACCAATCGCTACAAAGACAAGGTATAAGATTGGGTTGCTTGTTAAGGCGATGACGAAGATACCACCATGTGGTGCCATTAATTTAATACCAGCCAAACCAACAAGAGCTCCTGTCAAGGCAGAACCAGCAATAAAGCTAGGAATTGCACGCGCTGGGTCTGCGGCGCCAAATGGGATTGCTCCTTCAGTGATGAATGAAAGCCCCATAACAATATTGGTCAAACCTGATTCGCGTTCTTCTTTAGTAAATTTATCTTTAAACAAGAGAGTGGCTACAAAAACAGCTAGAGGAGGTACCATACCACCTGCCATAACAGCAGCCATAACAACTGAACCACCATTTGCGACAGTAGCTGCTAAAGTTCCTGTACCAAAAACATAAGCTGCCTTATTAACAGGACCACCCATATCAACAGCCATCATACCACCAACAAGAAGTCCCATAAGGACAGCAGAACTTCCTGAAAGACCTTGTAAGAAATCATTAAGCGCTGTGTTAATAGCTGCCATTGGGATATTGACAAAGAGCATCAAGAAACCAGTGACAAGGACACCAAGTAATGGGTAAAGAAGAATAGATTTAACCCCTTCAAGAGATCGTGGTAAGCCTGCTAATAATTTACGTAGAGCAAGAATAACACCACCAGCCAGGAAACCACCAACAAGAGCACCAAGGAAACCTGATGGCACACCCGCTAAAGCCAAGCTAGCTTCTCCACCTGATGCAAATGGAACCTTGCCAAAAGCAAGTCCACTCGATGCAATAGCACCTGCCACAAAACCAGCAACCAAACCTGGTTTTTCAGCGATAGAGTATGCAATGTAACCCGCTAATACTGGTAACATGAAGGAAAAGGCGGCACCCCCAATTTTCATGAAAATAGCAGCTACTTCATGATAAGATCCAAGATTGCCTAATTGGTCTTTTGGCACACCAAGCATGTTATCCAACAAGAAAGCTAGGGCAATCATAATCCCGCCACCAATAACGAATGGCAACATTTGAGAGACACCACCCATCAAGTGTTTATAGAAAGCACCACCTAAGCTTGTTTTCTCAGATGAGACTGCTGTTTCAGACTTTCCGTTCTTAGCGTGGTAAGTGTGTCCTTCATTATTCAAAATCAAAGAAATCAATTCTTGACTCTTCTTGATGCCATCTGCAACAGGGCGAGCAATTAATTGTTTACCGTCAAAACGATCCATTTCAACTGCTTTATCTGCTGCAACGATAACACCCTTAGCTTTCTGAATATCTTCAGCGGTTAAACGATTAGCCACACCAGAAGCGCCGTTTGTTTCAACTTTAATAGCTACTCCCATTTCTGCAGCTTGTTTTTTCAAAGCCTCTTCTGCCATATAAGTGTGAGCAATCCCTGTTGGGCAAGCTGTAACTGCAACAATAAAATCTTGATCACTTGTTGGCGCTACCACTTCTTCTTTAGCTGTTGAAGCCTCATCAAAGACAGCAAGAACGTCATCTGGTGTCGCTGTAGCACGAAGTTTATCTGCAAAACCGTCTTTCAAAAGGTATTGTGATAATTCTGCTAGCGCAGCCAAGTGAGTGTCGTTTGCCCCTTGAGGTGCAGCAATCATAAAGAAGAGATCCGTTGGTTGACCATCTAAAGCCTTATAATCCACCCCTTTATTTGATTTCGCAAATAAAACTGCTGGTTCATCAACCACAATATTTTTAGAATGAGGCATGGCAATACCGTCGCCAAGTCCAGTTGATGTTTGTTCTTCACGTGCCATGATACTCTTTTTAAAGACATCAAAATCGTGAACAATACCTTTTTCTACTAAACGTGTAATCATCTCGTCAATGGCAACTTCTTTCGAAATAGCCTGTAAGTCAAGAATCATAATATCTTTTCTCAATAAATCTTGAATCTTCATCGTTTTTCTACCTCAACTTTATGATATATTTCCTTAATAAATGCAATTGTCGCCAAGTCATCAGAGAAAGCGGTCGCCGTACCACACGCTACTCCCCATTTCAAGGCTTCTACTGGGTCTTTACTCTTAACAAATTCGCCTGTAAATCCAGCAACCATAGAATCACCAGCCCCGACAGAATTTTTGACCTGCCCTTTAATTGGCTTAGCAAAATAGGTGGCTTCCTCAGTAACCAACAAGGCACCATCACCAGCCATCGAAATGAGGACATACTGAGCTCCCATCTCTAAAATTCGACGAGCGTAGGTTTCTACATCGTTAAGACTGTTTAACGGAACACCAAAAATAGCTTCTAATTCATGGTTATTAGGTTTAACTAACAAAGGATTATTCGCAAGGGCATCTAAGAGGGGTTGTCCTTCAAAATCGCAAACCACCTGGGCACCACTTTGCCTAACTAAAGGAATCAATTCCTTATAAACAGCATTCCCAAGATTGGCTGGAGCTGATCCCGCAAAAACAACTGTATCGTCTGAGGTCAATTGGGATAACTTAGCTTTCAAGGCTTCCAATTGTTCCTGACTAATCATTGGCCCTTGACCATTTATTTCAGTCTCTTCTTGCGACTTAATTTTAACATTGATACGGGTATCCTGCTCTACCTTGACAAAAGCCGTTTCAATGCCTTCATTCTTTAAACTATCTTCGATAAAATGTCCAGTAAAGCCGCCAAGAAAGCCTGTCGCCGTATTCCCAACTCCTAATCGTTGCAAGACACGACTGACGTTAATACCCTTTCCCCCTGCAAACTTATCATCACTGACCATGCGATTTACTGATCCCAGGTTTAGCTGATTAATTCTGACGATAAAGTCAATCGAAGGGTTTAAGGTCACGGTATAAATCATAATTCAACCACCTTTGCCTTTTCCTTTATTTTTTTGAGAATCCCTGTCGAGGCTGCCTCAGTAATAATAGTCACCTGATTAATGGCAGCTACTTTAACAAAAGATACCTGACCGATTTTCGAGCCATCAACCAGAATGTAAGACACTTTCGCATTCGCAATGACTGCTTTTTTTATCACGGCTTCTTCCATATCTGGGGTTGTTAGATAGGCCTCATCAACACCATTCATGCCAAGAAATGCTTTATCAAAGTTCATCTGTCTGATTTGTTCCAAAGCCACACTCCCAATACTCGCATCAGTCGTTTGCTTGACATACCCACCAATGATAATCGTTTTGATGGATAAATCAACTAAGCGAGTCGCATGATGGATGGAGTTAGTAACGACCGTAACATTTTTTCCTTGTAAAAAAGGGAGTAAAAATTCCGTCGTTGTCCCAGCATCAATAAAAATCACATCATTATCATAGATGAATCGGGAAGCTTTTTGAGCGAGCGCCTGTTTGATTTGACTGTTTTTGACAGACTTCTCCTGATTAGACAATTCCTCTTGCAAGGAATGAAACAATTCAGCTCCACCATGAACACGGTGCAAACGTCCTTCTTGCTCCAGTTCCCCCAAATCTCTACGGACAGTTGACTCAGACGAATCCAGCAGCTGCATCAAATCTTCTAAAGCAACATAGTTATCTTTTACGATTTTTGCCATAATCAACTGTTTTCGTTTTGATTTTAAGATAGAATCACCTCTTTCTGAAATCGGTTACAATTATTATTATACCTTTTTGTTCTCTAAAGTCAAGCATAATCTTCCAAAAACATCCAATATCTGTCACTTTTTTCTTACCCATAACTTCGATAAGCTGAAAGAAAGTATCAAACCTAAAAAAGCCCTTCACAAAGGATTTAATCCTAATGTGATGAGCTTTTCAAATCTTTTTAAATTAGTTAATCTTTAAAATAGCTTCTTTGGCATGTACCAACTGTGCAATCAAGCGGCAATATGGGGTATCAATGCCCAGTTTCTCACCTTTGGTATTGACAGCTCCATTGATAAAATCAATTTCAGTCAGGCGATGGTTTTGAACAAGATCTTGGTGCATTGATGGGTAATGGTGGGCAGCCTTAACAGAAGTGTCCATGACATAAGTTGTAATTTCGTCTTCGTTCAAGGCAACACCTTCTGCTTGACCAACGATAACAAACTCATGAATGATTTCTTTAACCATTTTGAGACCGTCTTCACTGGCAAATAATTCACCAATTGTACAATCTAGAAGGGCACAAGTTGAGTTCATGGTACCATTCACGCAAGCTTTTCGCCAGATGTTTGGCACAACATTCTCATCATAAGTCGCATTCAAGTTAGCTTCATTTAACAAATCAGCCACCTGGTGTCCAGCTTCTTGATTGCTTGGGTCCATGCTTTGTAAGTTAAGTGCTCCCACACCTTGAAGATGAGCACGACCAGGACCTGCCAATCCAGCTGTCCAGACAGTAACTCCCATTAAAATGTTGTGTTCTGGAATGTACTGACGAATAACGTCTTCATGTCCAAGGCCATTTAAAAGGCAAAGCACTTTGGTTTCTTTTCCAATAATACCTTTAATGTCTTGAAGCATTTGTGGCAACTGCATTGCTTTTGTAAACAAGATAATTAAATCGGCTTCTTGAGTTGCTTCGGTTGGTTTCATGATAGGAAGTTTAACCGTTTCTTCCACATCACCTGTTACAATCAACCCGTTTTCTTTAATGGCATTGATATGATCTTCCCAGTTGTCTAACAAAATCACATCATTATTTGTTTTTGAAATTTGGTAACCAAAACGGCAACCCATGGCACCTGAGCCAGCAATATAAACTAACATGTTTTCCTCCTATTAGCCTTCAAAGACGAAAATGTCTTCTTTATAAAGTTTTAGAATATCTTTAGAAACCTTATGCGCTGCAAATGCAACTGCAAATGGTACAACAATCCAAGCAAGGATAATAATAAGTACTGAGCTACCACCTGCTAAAGAAGCAATTGGTCCTACTGCACCAACCAAACCAAAACCAGATGAAGCTGGTGTCCCAACAAGATTAAACAATGGTACTGTTAATGAGCTAATTGCTGCAGTGACCACCATTGGAATAGCCATGATAGGATGTTTTAAGAAGTTTGGCATCATCATTTTCATAGCCCCAAGTGCAATAGCAATTGGTACACCTGACTTATTAACTTTGAGTGTTGCCCAAACAAGAACTGCAGCTGTTGATGCAATTCCCATAGACGCAGCACCGGCAGCCATTCCATTTAAACCAATAGCTAAACCAATAGCCACTGTTGAAATCGGACTAACAATGATAAGCGAAAAGGCAACTGCAATCAAAATAGACATTAAAATAGGTTGTAAGGTTGTAAAGGAATTAATCCCTTGCCCAATTAGCGTTGTCACATAAGACACATAAGGCAATAACTTCCAACCAATGTAACCAACACCTGTTCCGATAATAATTGGTAACAAGATAATGGTTAAAGAGCCAAATTTATTCCCAAAATACTTAACCGCTAAAACCGCAAGGCTAGCTGTAATCATCATATTGATGAGATCCCCAATACCTCTAAGTTGGAAAGTGCCTGTTGTAACACCTTTTTGAACAACCTCAGTATAAGCCCAGGCTCCAGAACCAATATAGGCTGCTCCACCAACCGCCAACTGTTGCATTGGGTTAAACTTAAACTGTTGACCAATCAAAAACCCTGCCATAATAGGTGTGAAGAATTGGAAGACTTGCACAATGTGTAAAAATTCTGCTGCTGCATTTGGCAGAAGCGGCTTTAAAAAAGTTGCTAAAATAGCATTTGGAATGAGCGCCACAACGATAGCAATCGCTGTACCCGCCAAGACCTTATTCATAAAAGAACTAAATGTCTCTTTATCTGTTGTTGTCATGATAGACCCCTTTTCATTGTAATGTATTATCCTGTGAAAACTATCACATTTTTTCACAATGTCTATTTTATCACAATGCCTTAGACTTGTCACGAACACTTGACAAAAGGGCTCTCCCCCTTAGAACAAGTATCAGCCTAGTAAGTGAACGTTCCTCTCTAACGACGAGATTGTAACCCTAACTCTTTAGTCAATTAAAGATGTTGAATGCACCACACGGTTATCTCGATCTGGATAAATATAGTTAATGGCTTGATTAACGGCTGTTGGTGCCTCACCAAATCCAGTAGCGATTAAATCAACTTTCCCATCATAAGCTGCCGCATCCCCAATAGCAAAAATACCTTCTTGACTGGTTTGGAAAAGCGGAGTGACATTGATACTGGAGCGTTTGTAGTCGAGGTTCCAATTTTTCAAATTTTTATTAGAGGTTGAAAAACCAAAGCTCACAATGATACTATCCACATCAAGCTCCATTGTCTCTTCTTCTTTAACCTTTTGAATGACTAGCTTTTCAGCTAGGTTTCCAATTCCTTTCAATGTTTTTGGCACATAAGGTGTTAAGAGGTTAACCGTTGAGGCTTTCAACAATTCCACACTGTGTTCATGTGCTCTAAATGCATCGCGGCGGTGGACAACTGTAACACTTTCAGCAATGTTTTCTAAAGCCAAAGCCCAATCCACAGCCGAATCCCCACCACCACAAATCACAACTTTTTGGCCTGCAAATTGTTCCAACTGATGGACATTATAAAACAGGTTATGGTCAGCAAAGTCTTCTTCCCCTTCTAACCCTAATGTCCGTGGTGCAAAAGCGCCATTTCCACAAGCAATGATAATCGCTTTTGAAAAGTGCTCTGCCTTATTAGTGGTAATCGAAAAACCACCTTCAACCTTTTCAAAAGACAAGACTTCTTCTTTTAAACAAATTGTTGTACGATCTTCAAAACGACTCAACTGCTTGAGCAAATTCTCTGTTAATTCTGCTCCTGTCAAAGCTGGGTAGGCTGGAATATCATAAATCATTTTTTCTGGGTAAAGAATGGCGGGTTGACCACCTAGTTCTGATAAACTTTCAATGATTTTTACCCTCATACCTCGGAGCCCTGCATAAAAAGCGGTAAATAAACCTACTGGACCACCACCAATGATGGTTATATCATATTCTATTTCTTCCATTAGTCTTCTCCTTGAATCAATTCTGCTTTTATCTTAGCTAATAAGTTGCGCTCTTCCTCAGAAAACTCGTACTGCTCTAGTAAATCTGGTCTTCTCAAATAGGTTTTCCTGAGACTTTCTTCTAAACGCCACAATCGAATACGCTCATGGTGCCCACTCATCAAAACATCTGGCACCGTCATCCCTCGGTAGTCATAAGGTCTAGTGTATTGAGGGTATTCTAAAAGCCCTGAGGAGAAGGAATCATCCTGATGACTGCTTTCCTTGCCAATCACATTTGGAATTAGCCGAACAGTTGCATCCACCATCGTCATGGCTGCCAATTCCCCACCAGTTAGGACAAAATCTCCCAACGATATTTCATCTGTGACTAAGGTCTTAATGCGCTCATCATAGCCCTCATAATGACCACAAATAAAAATTAACTCTTCCTCAAGAGCTAATTCTTCAGCATGAGCCTGAGTAAAGGATTTTCCAGCAGGATCCAAGAGGATAATCCGCGGTTTTTGAGCTTGGATGTGTTCAATGGTGTCAAAAATTGGTTGTGCCCTCAAGAGCATGCCTTGCCCACCGCCATAGGGTTCGTCATCAACATGTCGAGCTTTTTCAGCATAATCTCGAAAATTATGGTAGTGAATGTCAAGTAATCCTTTTTCTTTTGCCTTGCCTACAATGGAATACTCTAGAGGGGCAAACATTTCAGGAAAAAGGGTTAGAATATCAATCTTCATCGTCTAAGCCTTCCATCAATTCAACATCCACGCGCTTGTTAAGAACATCTACGTTAAGAACTACTGGGGGAATATATGGTAATAACAAGTCTCGTTTTCCTTGACGCTTCACTACCCAAACATCATTAGCACCTGGCTGCAAGATTTCCTTAATATGTCCAATAAGGACATCCTTTTCGTAAACAGCCATGCCAATAATCTGATGGTAATAAAATTCTCCTTCTTGTAAATCCCCTTGATTGTCTTTTGAGACCTTTAAAGTGTATCCCTTGTACTTTTCAATAGCATTAATATGATACATGTCTTTAAATTTGATGATGTCAAAGTTTTTTTGCTTTCTATGGCTAACAATCGTGACCTCTTGAACAAACTGGTCTTTCTCATCAAACAAAGCCAATTGCGATCCCTTCTTAAAGCGCTCCTCAGCAAAATCACTGACCGATAATACACGCATTTCTCCTTGTAGTCCTTGGGTATTGACAATCTTCCCAACGTTAAAATATTCCATACTAACTCCTCAATCGTTCGCTCGTTATCTCGTACCACCTGGGTGGTTTATCATGATTTCATAAGTTCCTATAAAAGGAATTACGGTTAAAACCAAACCATTTACTATTTTAACACGTTATAACCTATTTTGCACTTCTGGTTAACAATTTTCTCCCTTCTCTTTCAAAAGAAAGGGCATCAGCTATATCATAGGCCATTTCTCATTTCTAAACGTGGCTAGTGGTAGAAAATTTTTTCATCTCCTAGTTAGCTTGGTTCATTTTTCGTATAAAATAGAGGCACTAACACACATAAAATCCCTTTTGAATACTATCGTTCAGATCAAGAAATAGTTTTAAGAGAGATAGGGGGTTATGGTTTCATTTTTGCCTTTGTCAAGGTAAGCATGCCTGCAATTCCTAAGATAACAAAACCAATCAAGCTGACTAAAGCAACTCCTTTATCATCTGCTTTAAGAAGGGTTTTATCTTCTTGTTTTACAGGCGCCACTGTTTTTTGGGTATCCATACCTTTAGCCTTATCCTTTTGTTTTGAAACGTCTGTTTTGTCTGACAGTTCAAGCATTGGCTTCTCATCAGCTTTCTTAATTTGACTAGTTTTCAAGTAGGCACTGATGTCATTTCCTGGTGTCACAGTATCCATTTTAATACCACTAACCAGGTAATTATAGAACATACCATCCATCAACTGGTTAACAAAAGTTACTTTCCCTTTTGCATCAGTTGTCATCTAGCCAACTGTTTGGCCAAGATCATTAACTAAAGTCACCGTTTGACCAACAAGACCATTTCCACCTGAATCACGAACAATAATCGTCAATGGTTTTTTCGTATATTCTGGTGCCACACTTCCTTTTCCTTCAGCATAAAAGGCTTCTTCTTTTAGATGTCCATTTTGGTCTGTTCTAACAATATATCCTTGTAATTTACCATCAAATGTCACACTAATATTACGTGATAATGGTAATTGCTCAAATAGAATTTAGCCTTTTGCATTTGTCTTTGCAGCTTTAAGAGGAAGTGGTTTCCCATCTGTAATATCAGACAAAGCAACTTCTTTTCCTTCAAGAACTTTACCTTCTTTGTCTAAAATAGTTACAAGGAAGTTAAAACCTGTTGCTTTGGTTTGTTCTGTTGCCTGTCCTTTGCTTGTATCAAGAGCCACATTAACTGGCATACCTGGAATGGTTTCGCTCATTTTTTGTCATCCATAAAGACAGCATAAAACGTACCATCCATTAGGCCTTTAGTAAAACGAGCTAGCTCATCTTTACCTGTTGTTACTGTTTCAACAAGATTACCTGAGCTATCTTTTAAGGTCACTGCTTTGTCAACAATTGCTTCAGCGTCTTGATTACGTACGTAAACATCTACAGGTGTTTTAGTATAGTCAAAAATGCCTTGTCCTACACCTTGAGCAGTAAAACTAGCTGCTAATTGACTATTGGCTTGGCTAGTACGAATAGTATAACCTTTAACCACACCATCAACTGAAACGCTAAGGCTTCTATTAATTGGTAAATGACTAAATAAAGCTTGACCTTTACTGTCAACAACTGTTGCTAAAAATTGAAATGTTCTTGCTGGAGCTTCCAGTACTGTAGAATGAACAGGCGTCTCAGCTTGAACAGTTTATGTCATAGCAGCATTCGCCAAAGTCAAGCTTGATAGCGCTGTTACAGCCATTAGGCTTATGACGCGTTTATGAATTTTAATCATTAGATTTCCTTTTATATCTTGTTCAGTAAATGATTACTTCACAAGTTTTGATTAGTGTCCCCATAGGGCTAAGCTAATCATACCACCATTTGCTTAATCAGTTAATTTTTTAATATTTGATAAACTATATGTGGCTAAAAGCAAGCTAATAACTAAGCCTTTTCATCAAACAATCAATTTGAGAGCAACAAAAAAAGTCTGCTAACCACGATTAACAGACATCTGTTCTACTTTATTCCCAATGAGATACTACTTCTCATCAATAACTAAACGAACTTTTTTCCCTGCAGTTGGAACCGAATAGACAATCGATCTTATCGCTGTAATAGTACGACCTTTTTTTCCGATAACACGACCGATGTCTTGAGCATCCAAGTCAAGATGATACTCTAAAAAGTCAGGAGTATCTTCAATTTTAATGGTAAGATTATCTGGTTGTGAAATCAAAGGTTTCACAATAGCGATAATAAGATTTTCAATGGTATCCATAGGCTTTTATTATTTAGAGAATTTTTGGTCGTGGAATTTAGCCATAACACCAGCTTTTGACAAGATGTTACGAACTGTATCAGAAGGTTGTGCACCTTTAGCCAACCACTCAAGAACACGGTCTTCTTTTATAGTGATTTGGTTTTCAGCTACAAGTGGGTTATATGTTCCAACTGTTTCGATGAAACGACCATCACGTGGTGCACGTGAATCTGCAACGTTAATACGGTAGAAAGGTTTTTTCTTAGAACCCATACGAGTTAAACGAATTTTAACTGCCATTGTTATCATATCTCTTTTCTTTTTAATAGTTCTGTCAAGAAATAGAGCCTTGCTCATTTCTTACATGGACTAGTATATCGTAGTTTTTTTAAGCTGTCAAGTTTTTTTCTTGACAGTTTTTAAAATCTAGTAGAGGCTGCTAATAATCCTAGTTAACCGATCAAAATAAGACATATCTTTCCTCAAATCCTTAGCTAAATATCTGGTTAAACCTGGCTTATCTGTGATAATTCCTTGAATAGGTTTGAGCAAATAATGTTCTATCCGACTAGAATCATTGATGGTCCAAACATAGACTTCTTTGTTCTTCCAAAAAGCTTGTGTCGACAAATAAGAACGGTATGAAAAATCTTCAATCACATAAAAATCAACCGTTTCATCTCCAAAAAGGCCAAATTGAATAGGAATAACATACCCAGCTGTAATAGAAGGATCTTTCTTTTTGATAGCTTCCATGACTTTCAAGTTAAGTGACATAACCTTATTTTCCTTACTAATGCCGAGACGATGGTATTCTTCTAGGAAGAGGTCGACATAATTGTTAGGCTCAGATTCTGTTGGTTTTAATTCAATCAAGAGGGGCATCTTTAAGTTCTTAGCTCTTTTGTAAAACGTTTCAAAAGAAACGAAATGACTCGAAAACTTGCCCTGCTGAATACGTAACTGTTCCACTTCTGCTAAGGTTAGATGACGAATATCTTCATCAAGACCTGCTAATCGTTTCAGATGATTATCATGCGACACAACAAAGCGATTGTCTTTAGTTAAGATTAAATCTAGCTCAACATAGTCACTTTTTGCTTTTTTAGCACCTTCTAGCGCCTCTAAAGAATTCTCCACACCTGCTGAAACAAGACCACGATGAGCGATGACAGCTTTTGGAGTTGGGCTTTGAAAGAAGGCCAATCTTTCCAATGACTGATAAGCAAATCCTAAGGTCAACAGCACAAATAAGAAGGCGTAGCCCTTGGTTCGTTTGGTTACTTTTTTAGGATAATCCCATTCTTTTGAGGTGCAATATCTTCTTTTAAAATAATAGCAGAGCAAAGCTTCAAGAAAATCGTCGCAAAAAAGATTAATTCCCAGATAATAGTTAAGGAAATGGTTTGTATAATCACCTGATTACCACTAGGATTAAAGAAATATACTAGGGCTAAAACAATCGAAATAGCGGTTGATGAAAACAAAAAGGTGACAGCACTGACAGCTAGTAGACGAATCACTAAAGAAAACTGATACCCCTTAGTTCTTAGCCAACTTTCTAGCATAGCCTCTTTTACTGTTCGATGCTTAATGGCTAACAAGGGTA
The DNA here is from genome assembly GCF_900459225.1 of Streptococcus dysgalactiae subsp. dysgalactiae. Taxonomy (NCBI): domain Bacteria; kingdom Bacillati; phylum Bacillota; class Bacilli; order Lactobacillales; family Streptococcaceae; genus Streptococcus; species Streptococcus dysgalactiae. Next base: position 874,651 of record NZ_UHFH01000003.1, on the reverse strand, counting down.
AAAAATAAATCAAGCGTAAATTAAGATAAAACAAAAAAGCAAAGGCGACGTATAACAAATATTTAGTTGTTGCTGTTTTCGACAGTTCCCCTACGATAAATTCTGGAATATAAAGTTTTTCAGTGATGACTGAAGATAACCCTAGGTGCAAGACTGGGATAGTCAGCAAGATATAGCCTACAAAAAGAATTAATTGATAACCGGAGAATATCTTCCAAATGCGCTTCAAATAATAAGAAAATCGCTTTTTAATACCTCTAACGCTAATCTCTTGATCTGCTATAATCCGATAAAGCGCAAAAAATTCAAGATGGATAAAGGCAGCAAATAACAATAAATACAAAAATAATAAAGCCAGTGCTAGAGGATTTTTCAAAAAAGTAAAAAAATTGTCTTTATCTAAATGATATTGTCCAGTTACTCCCAGTATAATATAGAAAAACTCGGATAATACAAAGTTAGCAATGGTTACAAATAATAACTGAAAGACACTGGCCTTTAATAACCAAGAGAATCTGATTTTTGACATGGTCGATAATAAATCAGACAAGAGTTTCATGGATTAATCTCCTTTTGTTTAAACAATAAGCATATCACTCAAAAACTCCTAGTTGAACGAAGTTCAGCTAGGAATTAAGAAGTCATTAACAGACGCCTTATGACCTCTCCACAATAAATCCCAAAATAACTAAATGTAATAATGGAAATTGGTATGCAGATGAGGATGATTATCAGGAATTTACGGTAACTCATGCGACTTAATCCCGTAATCATAATCAATGCGTCTACTGGTACAAGTGGGGAAAGCATATTTAAGACAAAAAGACTTCAAACGTTTTTGACAATAATTTTCTCTCGTAATAGTCCAATTGTTCTTCCGTTTTAAATAATAGTGACGAACCAATACAAATCCCTGCAACTTTGAGCAAAAATCCTAATCCAGGTCCAAAAGCGAGAAAACCAACGACTGTGGTAACCCCATCAGGAATGATAGGAATTACCACTTGGATAATTTTTAGGGTGAAAAAACCAATCGAACCAATCACTACATGGTCTTTGACAGTATAGGCTAAGGCATTGGGATTGTTAAGAATATCGAGTTGCCTCACCAGATAGACAGCCAAGGCTAACTATAATAAAATTGATAAGACACCCAGTCCCTTTTAAAATTTTTTTATAAAGGCATACGAGATACCAAATCTATTCATAACGCAAAGCCTCAATTGGATCTAACTTACTTGCCTTATTAGCAGGTAATATTCCAAAAATAATTCCAATAGATGCTGAGAATAAAATGGCAACAAGAGCAACATCAAATGAAACTGATGCTCCTTTAAGATTTAAAGCCGTTGCTAAAGGGGCAACTCCAAGTTGGGCTAATAGTAATCCTAGTAACCCTCCTGTAACAGTCAACACTATGGATTCAATCAAAAACTGAGCAAGAATTTTTAATCGAGTAGCTCCTAAGGCTTTACGTAAACCAATTTCTCGGGTACGTTCAGTAACTGAGACTAACATAATGTTCATAACTCCTATACCACCAACCAATAAAGAAATTCCAGCAATAGAACCAATAACGGTCGTCATAACGCCAAATTGAGTATTGATTTCCTTGATTAGTTTACTATTATCAAGAACAGCATATTTACCTTCTTTAACACGTGATAATTTTGTTAACATTTGAGCAGCTTTCTCCCCTAATGTTAAGCTTTGACGAATATCACGCACATGAACATAGATAGAATCAACCTCTTTAGCGTTAAACTCAGATGCCACCTGAGTATTGGCCATGACAGCACTCCCAATTAATCCTCCCTTCATGATAGAGTTTTGTGAAGATTTGTAAACTCCAATAACAAGATAATCTTTATTTCCAACATTAACAACCTTATTCAAGGCATTCTTATAATTATCTTTACCAAACAACTCATCTGATAAGACTGTATCCAATAAAACGATACGAGAAAAATTGTGATAGTCAGATACCTTTAAGGTACGACCTGCTACAATATCGTAGTTCTTCACTTTAAAATAATCTTGACTAGCACCTGTAATAGTAACATTGTCCATCTTCTTTTTCTCATAAGAAATAGTTGCTGAAGCACTGTTGGTGACATAATAAGTATCAATCCCATTAATCTCTCTAGTAATTTGATCCAACCATTCACTTTTAACTGGATGATTACTTTGATTAGAGTCGGAAATAGCATATAAATCTTCATCTTCGTCTTTTGCTTTGTAATAAAGTTGAAGTTCCTTCTGATTATTTGAAAGAGTATCCGTGACACCCTTCTTCATGGCATTTCCCAGCCCCATTATAATCACAACAGCTGATACTCCAATAATAATCCCCAACATAGTTAGGATTGAACGCATTTTATGCCCCCAAATTGAACTAAGAGCAAATTTCCAATTTTCCATTAAATTTCCTCCTATTCAATTCTGACACTTCCTGTAGTATCAGTGGTAATCTCACCATCACGGATAATAATTTTACGCGTTGCAAAGTCAGCAATCTCAGGTTCATGGGTTACCATAATAATCGTTTTACCTTCTTTATTTAAAGTTGTCAAAAGCTCCATAATTTGCTGACCTGTTTTCGTATCAAGCGCGCCTGTTGGTTCATCTGCCAAAATAATAGAGGGATTATTGACTAGAGCACGAGCAATAGCCACTCTTTGCTTTTGTCCACCTGATAACTCTGACGGTAAATGTTTCATGCGCATACCAAGTTCTACTTTTTCTAAGAATTTTTTAGCACGTTCACGACGCTTTGATATACTATATCCAGCATAAATAAGAGGTAGCTCAACATTTTGAAGAGCATTTAATTTTGCTAAAAGAAAAAATTGTTGGAAAACGAACCCAATTTCTTCATTTCGAACTCGAGCAAGTTTTCGATCACTAAGGAGTTCGACTGCTGTTCCATTTAAGATATAATCTCCAGAAGTTGCTCGATCTAACAAGCCAATAATATTCATCAAGGTAGATTTCCCTGAGCCAGATGGTCCCATTATTGCTAGAAAATCACCTTCATATACTGTTAAGTCTATACCTTTCAAGACCTTAAGATGTTGATCACCGTTTCGATAACTCTTAACAATATTTGTTAATCGCATTAATTCTTTTTTTCTATCCGGCACTACTTATTCACCTCTGATTTTTTGTTTTTTTCATTAGAATCTTTTGATGCCTTAATATCTGCTGAAATAACATCTTCCAATTTGTCACCTTCTTTAATTTGCTTATCAGGGTTAGCAATAACAATATCTCCAACCTTCAAACCTTGACTGATCTCTTGTTTTTCAGCATCAGCATTCCCTAGAGTCACTTCCACTTTCTTAGCTTTAGCTGTGCTATCATCATAAACCCACACATAATGTTTCTTATTCTTATTAATAACCGAAGTAACAGGAACCAACATATGTTTTGTTTCGTTTAGAACCTCAACAGAAACGGTAAAGCCCTGTTTTAATTGATTCAGAGGACTTGTAATATCAATTTTATAATCGTAATTAGCATTAGTTGATCCTCCTGTAGTTCCTGCTCCAGTACCACTGTTGCTAGAGTCTGTCGGATAATTTGAAATATAATTAATTTTTCCAGTCCATTCTTGATCGGCATAAATTTTTGATTTGATTTTAACTGGTTGACCAACTTTAACATTAGCTAAATCATATTCTGTTAGACTTCCCTTGACTTGAAGTTGCCCTTCTGTGGCGATATGAACTAACTTTTGGCTATTTTTAGAAGAAGGATCAATATCATTATTAACTTCTACGACAGTACCTGAAACACCACTGACAACGACAGTGTCATTTAGTGCTACTTGTGCCTTATTAACTTCAGACTGAGCATCAGCATATGAATCATTTAAATCCTGCAACTGCTGTTTGTAGCTAGCATTTTGTTGAGCAGATGGTTGAATAGTTGTTGTAGTTTCTTCACCTGTTTCCTCATTAGTACTTGTTTCTACTGTAGCTGCAGGAACTCCATAGGTTTTAAGATGATTAATTTGACGACCGATTTTATTAAGATTTCTAACCGCAGCATCATAAGTTGCTTGTGGTATCGTTGTATTATATTGAACTAACTGTTGACCCTTGGTTACTTGATCTCCAACTTTTACGGTTACTGTTGCATCAGATCCTTTACTGGCATCAAAATAAATATATTCTTCTGAAAGGGCTTTGACAGTACCTGAAAGTAAGGTTGAAGAAGCAACATTCCCTTCTGTTACATTAACTGTTGAATAGGGCTCTTTCATTGCTTTAGTTGATAAAGTATCTTGATGTTGCTTCCATAAAATTCCCCCAATTAATACTAAAGATAGTGCTGTTGCACCTAAAATCCCTTTAGTTTTATTTGACATATTAAATTTTCTTTTTTGAGACATTTCTGTCCTCCCCTTTTGTACTATTTTTATAAGACAAGTATATGACCTTTTTCAATTCTTGTCAAGAAATTCTTCATCTTCCCAACAAAAATCATGCTCAAATTAGTTGCCTTTTCTTCTATTATAGTTGTTTTTAAGCATTTTTACCTTACACTTTTGTCACTTAGTTCTTAAAACAATAGAGAAAGCCCCTCTAAGAATACTTAAAAAGGGCTTGAGCCTTAAATGGCTTGTGTTCTAAAGGAACGGCTTTCTAAAACTGTTAACATCGCCTCAGCTGTGTCTAAAGCTGTAAACAGTGGAATTCCTTGTTCAATAGCTGAACGTCTAATGAATTGGCCATCTTTATCCGCTTTGCGCTTAGTGCCAACTGTATTAATAATGGCCTGAACCTGTCCACTTCGAACCAAGGATGGAATGTCATTTGCGGTATCGCCAATTTTAGCAACCACCTGTGATTCTAGCCCTCGTTCAGTAAAATAAGTTGCTGTACCTTGAGTGGCAACAATGTGATAGCCAATCGCAAGAAAACGTTTCGCCAACTCCAATGCCTCTGCCTTGCTACCATCTGCTATGGTAAAAACAATGTGACCATATTCTGGTAAATGGGAATAACTTGCTTCGAATGCTTTATACAAAGCTTTTTCAATATTTTCATCTGACCCCATAACTTCCCCTGTTGATTTCATCTCAGGTCCCAAAAGACTATCTACCTGAGTCAATTTACTAAATGAGAAAACAGGTGCTTTGATATGAACCAGCTGGCTCTCTGGGTAAAGACCATCCCCATAGTCTAAATCTCTTAATTTTTGCCCTAAAATTAATTTTGTAGCTACTTGGGCCATTGGAATATTTGTGACTTTGGATAGGAAAGGTACGGTACGACTTGCGCGTGGATTGACTTCAATCACATACACCTGCTCATCTTTAATGACAAATTGAATATTCATCATGCCAATACAGTTTAGTCCTATGGCTAAACGTCTGGTATAGTCTGTGATGGTTTCTTGTATCTGTTTGGATAATCCTTGCGGTGGGTAAACCGCCATTGAATCTCCCGAATGAACACCAGCTCTCTCAATGTGTTCCATAATTCCAGGAATTAATATCGACTCTCCATCTGAAATGGCATCTACTTCGCACTCTTTACCAACAATATAGGAGTCAATCAGAACTGGGTGTTCTGGACTGGCTTTGACTGCCGTTTTCATATAACGTTGAAGATCTTTTGCATTTTCCACAATCTCCATAGCTCGACCGCCAAGAACATATGACGGTCTGACTAAAACAGGGAAACCAGTGTGACTAGCGGCAGCTAAGGCTTCTGCTTCATTGGTTGCTGTTTGACCTGGTGGTTGTGGGATGCCTAATGCTTTCAGCGTTTTTTCAAACTGATCTCGATTTTCTGCCCGATCCAAATCATCCACTTGAGTTCCTAAAATCGTCACACCCGCTTCGGAAAGAGCCTGTGCTAAATTAATAGCTGTTTGTCCACCAAACTGAACGACGACACCTTTAGGCTGCTCTAAATCAATCACATTCATGACATCTTCAAAGGTCAGTGGTTCAAAATACAACTTATCTGACACTGAAAAATCTGTAGAGACTGTTTCAGGATTCGAATTCATAATAATAGCTTCATAGCCTGCTTCTTGGATGGCTTTAACCGAATGCACTGTTGCATAGTCAAACTCAACTCCTTGACCAATACGAATGGGGCCAGAACCTAAGACAAGTACTGATTCTTTATCAGATAGTGTCGATTCATTTTGCCACTCGTAGGTTGAGTAAAAATAAGGTGTTTTAGCATCAAACTCTGCTGCACAGGTGTCCACCATCTTATAGACAGGAACAATTCCATTGACCAATCTCAACTCCCTAACATGAGTTTCGTCTACCTGCCACAGCTCTGCAATTTTCAGGTCTGAAAAGCCATAACGCTTAGCTTTTTTTAACTTATCGAGATCATCAGGAACTGCTTTCAATTCATACTCTAGTTCAATGATATGAAGTAACTTATCTAAGAAAAAGAGATCTATTTTTGTCAAAGAGGCGAGTTCTTCAATGGTGTAACCACGACGCAAAGCTTCTGATAAATAAAACAAACGATCATCTTGAGCTTTCACAATTTTAGCCATTAACTGATCATCACTAACAGCAGTTAGTGTTGACATTTCGTTATGAAAGACCCCAATTTCCAAAGAACGACAAGCCTTTAACAATGACTCTTCAATGTTTCGCCCGATGGCCATGACTTCTCCAGTTGCTTTCATTTGTGTTCCCAGACGACGTTCACCCTGCTCAAATTTATCAAATGGAAAGCGTGGAATTTTAGCCACCACATAATCCAAAGCTGGCTCAAACATGGCATAGGTAGTCCCTGTCACTGGATTAATCATTTCGTCAAGCGTAAGTCCAACAGCAATCTTAGCCGCTAACTTGGCAATAGGGTAACCCGTCGCCTTTGAAGCTAAGGCGGAGCTACGTGACACGCGAGGATTAACCTCTATCACATAATAGTTAAAACTATGTGGATCTAGCGCCAATTGCACATTACATCCCCCTTCAATTTTAAGGGCTCGGATAATGTTTAGACTAGCATCGCGTAGCATTTGGTGCTCACTATCAGAAAGGGTTTGAGTTGGTGCAAAAACAATAGAATCTCCTGTATGAATACCAACAGGATCAAAATTTTCCATGTTACAAACAACCAAGGCATTGTCAGCACTATCTCGCATCACTTCGTATTCAATTTCTTTGAAACCAGCAATTGAACGCTCGATTAGACATTGGGTGACAGGAGATAATTTTAGTCCGCTCTCAGCAATTTCTCGCAACTCATTCTCATTGGCACACATACCACCACCTGTACCACCTAAAGTAAAAGCCGGACGTACAATAACGGGGTAACCAATCGTTTGAGCAAAAGCAACTGCTTCTTCAACACTGGTGACAATCTCTGATTCCGGGATTGGCTGTTCCAATTCTTCCATCAGTTGTTTGAACTGGTCACGGTCTTCTGCTTGATCAATCGCAGATAATTTGGTTCCTAATAATTCAATCCCCAATTCCTCAAGGATACCAGCCTTAGATAATTGCATTGCCATGTTAAGCCCCGTCTGCCCTCCAAGGGTTGGCAATAGAGCATCTGGTCTTTCTTTTCTAAGAATACGACTCACAAATTCAATGGTTAAAGGTTCAATATAAACCTTATCTGCAATTTCTTTGTCTGTCATAATGGTAGCTGGATTTGAATTCACAAGAATGACCTGATAACCTTCTTCTTTTAGAGCCAAGCAGGCTTGTGTTCCCGCATAATCAAATTCAGCAGCCTGGCCAATAACAATGGGGCCAGAACCAATTACCATAATTTTATGAATATCTTTTCTTTTTGGCATACTTATTATTATGAAAGAGACTAGCGTAGAAGGACTTACAAAATCTTATTAGCTAATGCCAATACTTGATTTTTTCACTCTCCCCCACACTAGTGCTCCTTTTTCCTCTCCTCTTTTTCGATTTGTCGCCTCACAGGACGACATTAAATAATCCAAGACAGCTTGGTCTGAAAGATTGAAATTGTCTTCCTTTCAAACAGCTAACTAATTTCTTTCAAAGAATCTTTTCTTTTGACCTTTGATGCTATTATTTTTTTGCTTGCTGTTTCAATTGCCAAGCATCAATCATATCTAAAAATTCATCGAATAAATAGCTAGCATCATGAGGACCAGGGGCAGCATCAGGATGAAATTGGACGGAAAAGGCTGGAAAGTCACGATGTCTGACTCCTTCGATCGTTTTATCATTGATTTCCTCATGTGTCACCATAAGTGTTTCTGGTAAACTTTCGCGTTCTACAGCATAACCATGATTCTGACTAGTGAAATCCACTCTTCCCGTTGCAATTTCTCTAACCGCATGGTTAAAACCTCGATGACCAAAAGTCATTTTAAAAGTCTTTGCGCCATTTGCCAAGCTAAAGAGTTGATGACCCATACAAATACCAAAAATCGGAATCTTCCCTTGAACCTCTCGAATCATGTCCAAAACTTCTGGTAACTGTTCAGGATTTCCAGGACCGTTAGACAACATTAAGCCATCGGGATTCAATTGAAGTACTTCTTCTACTGTGATAGTAAATGGAACCACGGTGACGTTACATTGTCTTTTTGATAACTCTCTTAAGATCGAATGTTTTAAGCCGAAATCAACCAAAACTATACTTTTTCCAATACCTGGTGCTGGGTAGGCTGCTTTTGTTGAGACTTGCTCGATAGTGTTAGTTGGTAACACGGTTGCACGCAGTTGATCTTTTAAATGCTGGATAGTATCTCCATCATCTGCCATCGTAGCTTTCATGGTTCCGTGTTGTCGAATAATTTTGGTCAATGCTCTCGTATCAATTCCTGAAATACCTGGGATACCTTTTATTTTTAAAAAGTCATCTAGCGTCATTTGCTGGCGCCAATTACTTGCCAGCCGACTGGCTTCAGAGACAATAACCCCTTTACACGTTGGTGTAATCGATTCATAGTCATCACGGTTAATGCCATAATTTCCAATCAGAGGGTAGGTAAAGGTTAACAGTTGACCATTATAGGACTGGTCAGTAATGGACTCTTGATAACCTGTCATCCCTGTGTTAAAAACAATTTCGCCAGTCACATCTTTATCTGCTCCAAAGGGGTCTCCCTCAAAAATAGTACCATCTTCCAAAATAAGTAATCGTTTTGCCATTCTTTACCTTCTCATACCCTTTCACTTTGACTAATCAGCAATGGCTTCTGCCATTAAGAATAGCCTCAATAATAGCCATACGTACAAAGACACCGTTCGTCATTTGAGAAACAATTCTTGCCTTCGGTGCTTCTACCAAACTATCTGCAATTTCCACATCACGGTTAACAGGAGCTGGATGCATAATAATAGCAGAGTCCTTTAAAGCATTGTAACGTTCTTGTGTCAGTCCAAACTGCTGATGGTAACTATCTTTTGAAAAACTTTGCTGACCATCGTGACGCTCATGTTGCACCCGAAGCAACATCAGGACATCTAACTCTTCAATAATGTGATCAATCGCAGTGTAAGCCCCGTAACTGTCAAATTCTTCTGAATACCATTCTTTGGGACCATAGAAATAAAGCTCTGCTCCTAATCGTTTTAAAATCTGCATGTTTGATTTTGCGACACGCGAATGGGTCAAGTCCCCTGCAATCGCAATTTTTAACCCCTCAAATCGCCCAAACTCTTCGTAAATAGTTAACAAGTCAAGCAGACACTGGCTTGGATGCTGTCCAGAACCATCTCCGCCATTAACAATTGAAGCTGTGATTGTTGGACTCTCCACTAAGGCCTTGTAATAATCATCTTCAGGATGACGAATCACACAAATATCTGTCCCTAGGGCACTCATGGTTAACACAGTATCATACAAGCTTTCTCCCTTATTAACAGCACTCGTATCTGCATTAAAATCAAGAACGGTTAACCCAAGTTTTTTCTCAGCTACTTCAAATGATCTATGAGTTCTAGTAGAATTTTCAAAAAAGAGGTTGACCACAAACTGATCTTGCAGTTTAGGTAGGGCAACCTTTCCTGCTTTGTATTCTGAACCTCGGTTGATAAGCCCTAAAACTTCTTCATTGGTTAATGTTTCCATTGAAACTAAATTAGTAAGTGCAACACGGTTATTAACGACTGACATGTTCCTCCCCTTTATCACTAATGAATGACAACTAAATTAAGTAGTAGACAACTGGCTCTTTTATTTTTCAGGAAGTACCTGATATAGGATGATTCCAAGAAGTGTTGAGAAAGCGACACCTGAAATTTGAAGACCATTTACTTGAAGCATCAATCCTCCAATCCCAGAGACCAAAATAACACTAGCAATCAATAGATTTTTCTTATTATCCATATCAACTTTTGATTCAATCAAGATTTTCAAACCACTTGAAGCAATCACCCCAAACAAAGCAACAGAGATACCTCCGATTACTGGGGATGGAATAGACTGAATTAAAGCAGATACTTTACCCACAAAGCTAAGGAGAGCTGCAATCACTGCGGCGCCCGCAATGACGTAGACTGAGAATATTTTATTTAAAGCCATAACACCAATATTTTCACCATAGGAAGTCACTGGCGGTGCGCCTAGAAAACCGGCAATCATTTGCGCAAAACCATCACCTGTAAGGGTCTTTTCGAGTCCTGGATCCTTGAAATAATCTCTTTTTGTCAAACTATTTAAGACCATAATATGTCCAAAATGTTCTGTCATTGTAACAAAGGCAATCGGAGCCATGGTTAAAATGGCACTTGGATAGAATTTAATCCCGTAGGTGAGGAAAGGAATTTCCACTGATGGGATACTAAACCATTTGGCCTGAGCCACATTGGTAAAATCAACAATTTCTTGACCGGTGAGAACACCCACTAAAAGGGCTACAACATAACCAACTAATAACCCTAATAAAATGGGAACAATAGCGACAATTCCTTTACCATAAATATTGAAAAAAATAACTGATAATAAGGTGACTAACCCAATAACAAGATAAGTCAGATTATAGCTCCCATTTTTTAGCATGACATCATTAACAGCTGTAGAAGCTAGGCTTAGACCAATGACCATAACAATAGGACCAACCACAATCGGTGGTAAGATGTTATCAATCCAATCATTGCCAATAGCTTTAACAATTAAAGCTACAATCAGGTAAACTAGACCTCCTGTCATAGCCCCTTGAGCCACAGCTCCAATACCATCTGTCTTCATCAACAGTTGCATTGCTGCAATATAGGCAAAACTTGATCCCATATATGCTGGAATTTTAAATTTGGTCACTGATAAGTGGGCAAGGGTTCCTAAACCACTAGATAACAAAGCAACTGATGGGTCAATTCCAACTAGAATGGGAACCAGAACAGTCGCACCAAACATAGCAAATAAGTGCTGGAAAGACAGACCAATTAACATACCTGCCTTTGGAACTTCTTCTACATCATAAATGACATCTTTCACAGTAATACCTCTTTCTTATGTTGGGTCAACAATGCTAACGCGATCACGGCCATCAACTTCGACAACCTCAACAATAATTTCTTCCACGCTGCTAGTCGGAATATTCTTTCCGACATAATCCGCACGAATCGGCAATTCCCGATGACCACGATCGACTAAAACAGCTAGACTAACACGGGCTGGTCTACCTAGACTCACTAAGTTATCAATGGCCGCTCGAATGGTACGTCCTGTATAAAGCACATCGTCGACTAAAATCACATCCTTACCTGTAATATCAACAGGCATCAATGTCGTGTCTTCATCAACTTTCACATCATCTCGGAAAGGTTTGATATCTAATTCGCCAATAGGTAGTTCTAGTCCTTCGAGTTGACGTAATCTTTCTTGAATACGACGGGCTAAAAAAACACCTCGCGTTTTGATTCCTGCCAAAACCACATTGTCCAATTGTTTGTTGCGTTCGATAATCTCATAAGTAATACGGGTAATGGCGCGCTTCATGGTCACGTCATCGACAATTTCCTTAGATTTCATGTTGAAACCTCCTCTAAAAATTCAAATAAAAAATCTCCTTGATAACAAGGAGATTCAACAAAATATGGCACAATTGGGTACAATGGTGCACTTTTTCAGATTGGTCTCCTTGACAGCCTCACGGGACTGTTTTAAAGGAATATTTTATTTTCATTAGTATAGCAAAAACCCAAGCTAAAGACAAGACTTTTTTCAAAAAAATAAGTCTTAAGACCTATTGTATTTGTATGAAAACAATAGTACAATAATATCAAAGAAACGAAAGAGAGTCTTCCTTATGCCTTCTAAAACTCGGACCCTAACTCATAAGCAAACCATCCAAATCCTTACTGCCTTTGGAATTGCTTTATCCTTACTCTTTTTGGCTTATTTCCAGCAACATCCTAACTTCTTTGCTGTAGGAGGAACTTTTCAAGCTTACCTCGTTAAACTTGGGATTTTAGCTCCTTGTTTATTTATCCTTATTCAAATCGTTCAGGTTGTCTATCCTGTTATCCCTGGCGGTTTAACCTGTGTCTTAGGGCATGTGGTTTTCGGACCTTTCTTAGGCTTTATTTATAATACGGTTGGTATTTTTATCGGCTCTCTCATTAGCTTCATGCTTGCCAGAAAATATGGTGCACAATTTGCCAAAATCTTTGTTTCCGATGATACTTACAACAAGTACATTCCCTACCTAGACAAGGGTAAATACTTTGAACGCTTTCTGGCTGCTGCTTTTATTTTACCAGGATTTCCAGACGACTTCCTCTGCATGGTAGCTGGTTTAGGCAAGATGTCTCTTCGCAAATTCACCGCTATCTTCTTACTAGCGAAGCCTGTTACCCTTTATATCTACACTATCCTCACCTATCAAGGATTCCAACTTGTTGGTCAGGTCTTACAGTCTTAGTTGATATCAGTTTTATTTCCTTAGAAATGTTTTCGACAGTTCTACCTTTTCACCCTGTTTTTATCATGACTAAAAGCAGGGTTTTTGAATGAAAAAATGAGGTTAGAACATGATGTTCTTCCTCATTTACTGTTTTTGTCTTAATTGCTGTAATGTTTTTTGGAAAATAGCAGGAGGCGCAACGGTAAATAACATGTCTTCCCCTGTTAAAGGGTGGGTCAGCCCCAATGTTTCGGCATGAAGAAATTGGCCGTGTCCTGACAAGGTTTTACGAGGGCCATATAAAGGGTCACCAGCAACAGGATGCCCAATATAAGCCATATGAACACGAATCTGATGGGTGCGACCAGTTTCAAGTTGTAATTCCACCAGACTATAATCTCCAAAGCGCTCTAGCACTGTAAAACGTGTCACTGCTTCCTTACCTTTCGCTGTGACTGCTTGTTTTTTACGGTCTTTTTCGCTACGACCTATAGGAGCTTCAATCATCCCACGATCATTCGGTAGGTTTCCATGAACAATGGCTAGGTATTTTCTGAGAGATTTTTTAGCTTTTAATTCTGCGGCCAAAGCTTGATGAGCTTCATCTGTTTTAGCTACCATTAACAGTCCCGAGGTATCCTTATCAATCCGATGGACAATTCCTGGACGAACCACACCATTGATTGAGGACAAATCCTTGATATGATACATCAAGGCATTAACCATTGTTCCTGAAGGGTGCCCCGCCGAGGGATGAACAACCATTCCTTGCGGTTTATTAATAATAGCTAAGGCTTCATCCTCATAGATAATGTCCAAGGGGATAACCTGAGCTTGGTACTCTAAGACTTCTTCTTCTGGCAATTCAAACTGAATCACATCGCCTGCCTGAACCGTATATTTTGCTTTTTTTTGCTGGCCATTCACTAAAACAAGGCCTTGCTTAATTTGATCATTGGCTTGGCCCCGTGACAAGGGGCTTAAGTCAGCCAAGGCCTTATCCAGACGCTGCCCCGACGTCAACGCATTAATTTCCATAATCCTCTTCTTTCCATAAACACACTACTAATAAAATGACTCCCAAAGTGAGGTAAGCATCTGCCACATTGAAAATTGCAAAATCAATAACATCTAGATGCACCATATCAATCACATAGGACAGGCGCAAACGATCAATAAAATTACCAATGCCACCTGAAATGATTAGTAAAAGGGCTAATTGTTTCCAGATTGTCAACTGTGGGTGGGTCATCACATAGTAAATAGCATAGCCAATCACCAAGGTTGTCATTATAACAAAGAACCATTGCTGGTTTTGTAACATGGAAAAGGCAGCTCCATTATTCTGTAAGTAAGTCAAACTGACTATACCAGGTATAAAGGGTTTTATCTGTCCAAGTTCAATATGTGAAACAATCCAATATTTACTGAATTGATCCAAAGCAATAAGGAAGATTGAACTAAGTACAAAAAGTAACTTTTTCACAATAAAGCTTTCCTTCTTTCATTAAAATAATCTTTTAAAATAGTCACAAATGTGGCACCAGCAACTGAAAGGTTTTTATCTTTTCGTTTGACATAAATCATATGGTTGTCAATATGGTCAATCAAAGGAATCACTTTAATACCATTCACACTACGATGATCAAGAAAACCTGATCCCGTCGCAAAGGCATCGGTTCTTTCCAAAATACCATTCAACGTTGCTCTGTCTGACACATTGTAGATACGAGGGCATTCACTAGTGTCCACAAAATTTTCAGAATAGTACAAGTATTCATCTTTTTCCTGAGTAAACCTTACAGCAGGTAATCCTTGAATATCTTTCAAATAAAGTGCCTCGCGATTGGCTAATGGATGAGTTTTCGAAAGATAAATATGGGTTGTAAAAGGAATTAAAGAAACATATTCCAAACCCAACTTATCCATGCGTTGAAAAAGGCCTTTTTGATTGTCAGCGTTTAAATAAATAATACCTAACTCACTATTTCCTTGCGCCACTTCATCCAAAATTTGGATTGTAGTGGATTCAAAAATCCGAAAAATGCGTTGGCCATCATACTGCTGAGAAAAGGCAGTAATCAGAGGAGGTAAAAAGTCATAATGCTGACTAGCAATCGAAAATTCATTTTGATCCAAATCAGCCTGCGAAAAGGTTTTTTCAAAAGCGTCAAAGCTTTTCACGACTTCCAAAGCTTTTTCGTAGAAAACCAGCCCTTGACTTGTCAGCACTGTGCCAGAAGTGGTCCGATTAAAAATTTGAAATCCTAGTTCTGCTTCTAAATCTTTGATAGAAACCGATAAGCTTGGCTGACTAACAAACAATTTTGAGGCGGCTTCCCGAAAAGTTCCATTATTAGCAATAGCAACCACATAACGTAATTGTTGGATATTCATGACTTCCCTTTCTAAATCTAGTATCCCTAATTATACCATAAAGCTTCTTATTGCAACATCTTCTTTCTAGACTGTATCATCTAAATAATATCACCCTAAAGAGTTAACTAAAGTCAGTCAAATACCCTTTGCATAACTTACAACAAAAAAATCATACCTTAATCAGCATCTAATAGTTTTTGACATCAAATACCAAAATAGATACCAAAAAAAATCGGCTTTCCAGACACCTGGAAAGCCTTATTTAATGCGATTTTAAACAATTATTTAGCTACTGGATAAACAGAAACTTGTTTTTTATCGCGTCCTTTACGTTCGAAACGTACAACACCTTCCACTTTAGCGAAAAGTGTGTCATCTCCACCACGGCCTACATTTACGCCTGGATAAATATGAGTTCCACGTTGACGATAAAGAATGGAACCACCTGAAACGGTTTGACCGTCAGCAGCTTTAGCCCCTAGGCGTTTAGCTTGTGAGTCACGTCCATTTGAAGTAGAACCTCCACCTTTTTTGTGGGCGAAAAGTTGCAAGTTAGCAAGATTCATTTTTAACATAATGTTGTTTCCTCTCTTAAATTAAATTTTGATGACTTGAGTTTTGACAAATTTCGAAGAATCATTCGCCAAACTAGTCATTCCTAGAAGAAAAGATTCAAATAATAATTGAACTTCCTCTTTGTTGTCATGTGGTGGTATTGTAATAACCATATACCCACCTTCAACATCATTAAGATCTACTAATGCTTGGCAATCTGCTAACACCTCAAGAGAATTAACAAAGTTAATGGCTAGAGTACTAACAGAGGCACAAACAATATCAAAGCCATGTTTACCACTACCAGCATGACCTGTCAGTGTAACACTGCTCAGTTGACCATTTTTTGGGCGAGTAAAAATTGCTTTAATCATAAGCTAGTAAATTAAGCGTTGATTGCGTTGATGACAACTTTAGTGTAAGGTTGACGATGACCTTGTTTACGGTGGCTACCTTTTTTAGGTTTGTATTTGAAAGTTACAACTTTCTTTTGTTTTCCTTGTTTTTCAACAGTTCCAACGACAGTAGCTCCTTCAACAACCGGAGTACCAACTACAGTTTTGTCACCACCTACAAGAACAACTTCGTTAAAAGTTACTTCTGCGCCAGCTTCAGCGTCAATTTTCTCAACGTAGATTGCTTGACCTACTTCAACTTTAACTTGTTTTCCACCAGTTTTGATGATTGCGTATGTGCTCATGATGCACCTCCTATAAAATTTTTGTATGAGGTCTCCCTCTGTGAAGACTCGCCTTGAATCGTGAGATTTAATCTACTTGAAAACGACTTTCGAGCGGTTGCACAGGATGTGCATTTAGTCAACATTACAAGTCTATCACTAACTTTTATTTTTTGCAAGCTTTTTCTGTGAAAGAATATATTCCCGCGTTATAAAATGAAGTGGAACAAAAACGACATGTTCGTCTGATATACTAGAATTCTCCAATTCAGTATGGAAAGCAGATGAACATGTCTAACATTAATTCTACTAGTAACCGTGCTATCAGGTATCCCATTAGTCAGTATCCTATTGCATCCATCACAGCGGATAATGGTTCTGAGTTTAGTTTACTCTCAACCTTAGAAGCTGTTGAAGTTTACTTTGCACATCCCTACTCTTCACATGAGAGAGGAACAAACGAGAACTTCAATGGCCTCCTCAGAGAATATGTCCCTAAAGGAGTCTCACTTAATCCACTAACCTCTGAAGAACTTGACATTGATATTACTGCCATCAATGAGCGCCCAAGACGACCTCTTCAATATCAATCCTCAAAATTCCTGTTTGAGCTA
The DNA here is from genome assembly GCF_900459225.1 of Streptococcus dysgalactiae subsp. dysgalactiae. NCBI lineage: Bacteria > Bacillati > Bacillota > Bacilli > Lactobacillales > Streptococcaceae > Streptococcus > Streptococcus dysgalactiae. The sequence goes on along the minus strand of NZ_UHFH01000003.1, from coordinate 857,593 downwards.
TCTCGAATAGCTTAACCTATGGAAATCTAGTTATCTATGAACTGGTTGCACTTGACTTGACAACTTTCGGAAAGAATATATTTAACAGAGATAATCACCTAACTATTTTCAGATTCTTATTAAAATGGTAATATCAAAGTAGCTTATGAAAGGTGAAGGAAATTAATATGGTTAAAAATATTATTATCGATACTGATCCAGGTATTGATGACGCTACTGCTATTATACTTGCTTTAATGCACCCTAAAATTAATGTCTGTCTGATAACAACTGTCGGAGCAAATGTTACCGTTGATCAAGCGACAACAAATGCTTTAAAATTAGTAGAATTTATGCAAGCAAATCTTCCTGTCGCTCGAGGATCTGAAAAACCTCTATTAAAAGATTTAAAAACTATACCAAGCATACATGGTAAAACTGGTATGGATGGATACGATTTTCCAAATCCAAAGCAAAAACCTTTAGATATTCATGCTGTAGAAGCCATGCGACAAACCATCTTAAAACATTCTAAAGATATTAGTATTGTATCCATTGGTGCTATGACCAATCTTGCTTTACTTCTTGCTATGTATCCTGATATAAAAAATCACATCTCCGAAATTATTATGATGGGAGGGGCTATACACGGAGGAAATACTTCTTCACTAGCAGAATTTAACATAGCTAGTGACCCTCATGCTGCAGATCTTGTTTTTAAATCAGACATTCCGTTAACTATGATTGGCTTAGATGTGACAGAAAAAGCTCTTCTCTACAGAGAAACCGCTCTAAAAATAAAGGATTCTGGTCGTATAGGAGAAATGCTCTACCATCTCTTTGAAAATTATGGGGGACCTAGCTTGGATATGGGGATGACAATTCATGATGCCAGTACCATTGCCTACCTGACACAGCCTGATTTATTTACCATCCAAGAGAAGTATTTGCGGGTCATTACTGATGGCCTTGCTACTGGAGCAATTATCACTAATTCAGCCTACGAACCTGTTTCAAAGACTTTAGAAACTAAAAAAGTCTGCATGGATGTAGATTCAAAACGTTTCGAAGAGTGGATTCTATCACAGTTTATTAATTCATAAAAAGAAAGTGAGCTATCGGCACTGCACCCTAATAGTGGGACGTAAGAAAAACACTTTTAGGCGACCAGTTTTCTGTACAGTACAGAAAACTGGTCGTTTAATCTCTGTTGAAGTCTAGTTTCATTATAAAATGTAATGTCATTTTTAACAATATTTGTTATACTATCTTTGTTGTATTTTCTCCTATTATGGAGATAAAAGGTTTCAGTCTTTAGGACGGAGTGAAATCATTCAATACAGGCATTATCTGCAGGTGTTCCTTTTCGAGACATTGAGCAGATAATGCCTTTTTCCGTGCAAGCCTGGTAGTAAGCCATAGAAGTATACACTGAGCCTTGGTCACTGTGTAAGAGTGCTCCTTTAGGCAATTTTAACTGATTAAGGGTGTCTAGTAAAAAATCCGTGTCCTGACACTCTGAAATAGTGTAAGCTATCATTTCTCGGTTATAGAGATCCATAATTGATGAGAGATACAATTTACAGTTACCGAAATAATATAGGTAGGTAATATCTGTTACAAGCTTTTCCATAGGCTTATCGGAATGGAAATCCCGACTCAATTTGTTATCTGTTAAATCATAAGCTTTACCCAAATTGGGAACTTTCTTGGTGCGTGTCCGACAAAGCCGGCCATTATTTTTCATGATACGATAGACTTTCTTTGTATTAACAGTCAATCCGTGGATCTTTTTGAGCAATCGTGTAATGGTACGATAGCCATAAATAAAGTGATTCTCCATGCAGAGCTGTTCAATTAATTCAATGACATCATCTTTTTTTTGCGGCTTCTCATACTCCTTTTTCCAACGGTAATAAGTCGACCGTTTGACGTCAAAACAGTCTAGAATGACAGCTATCTGGTGGTTGTTTTTATAGTCTTCCACAAGCTTGATAAGACTTACTTTATCGATTTCCTTATCAAGCCTCGATACTTTTTTAAGAGGTCAACTTGTAATGGTAATTGTTCCACTTCAGATAGATGTTCCAAGCCTTTACCATAAGTATATTGCTTGCCAACACCTTGATGGAAACGATAAAGCTCCTCGTTTTCGTACCATTTCATCCAAATATAGATTTGACTATCATTTTTGATACCTAGTATCTCCATAATAACTCTGTTAGACTTGCCTCCTTTCTTCATCTCGATGCAAGCAAGCTTAGTTTCCCATGAATATGCTTTTTTAACCATAATAAAACACTCCTGTTTCTAGTTTACTGATATGTACCCCTTTTACTGGACTAATCCAGTGAAAGGGGTTTTTGTATGAAATATAATTATAATTTTAAATTAAATGCAGTAAACATGTATCGTTCAGGTCAGTGGATAGAGACTCCAGTTGGTATCGGGCAAAAAAACTTTAGAAAAAGAATTGTCCGATGGTCAAAAACTGCGGAAATACATGGTTTTGATTTTCTAAAACATTCAAAATCATCTAAAAATCGTACAGTTGAAGAAAGATATGAGCTAGTTGCACGTGTCTTCTCTGGAGAATCTCAAAGTAGTGTTGCAATTAACGCGGGTATTGATACTGGACTATTGTCTAAATGGGTTCAAATATATAAAATAAAAGGGTATGAAGGATTGAACCTTAAAAGAGGTCGCCGAAGGAAAAAGGAACCGCCTATGACTAAAAAATATAAGCCAGTTGATTTAACGCCTACAGAGAGAGAAGAATTAATAAGATTAAGAGCTGAAACAGCCTATTTAAAAACAGAAAATGAAGCAATAAAAAATTAATCGCCTTGAGACACAAAAAGGAACTGCGCTACTCAAGGCGAAAAAGCGGCAATCGTCAAAGAACTTAAAGAAAAAAGGATATCACATTGAAGTGACCCCCAAAAGTTGGACATTATATTTTAAGTTAAGGATTGAGTTCTGTATTGCACAGGACTTAGTCCTTTTAATGTAAGTTTGATTCGTTTAGTGTTGTAGTAGTTGATATATTCTGAAATAGCTGTTTTTAATGTTTCGAGGGAAGTAAATTCCTTCTCAAACCCATAAAACATTTCTGTCTTCAATGTTCCAAAAAAAGATTCCATCATGCCGTTATCTAAGCTATTTCCTTTACGCGACATGGACGGTCTCATTCCATGCACCTCAAGAAAATGATGGTAGTAAGTGTGTTGATATTGCCATCCTTGGTCACTATGTAAAATAGTGCCCTGGTAAGTTTGTTCAGGAAAAGCCTCGGAAAGCATCGTTTTAAGTTGTTGTAAGTTTGGCGAGGTAGATAAATGATATGCAATAATCTCACTGTTAAAGCCATCAAGAACTGGTGATAGATACAATTTTTGATCACTAGCAGGAATTGAAAACTCTGTGACATCGGTATAACACTTCTTAAGTGGTTGGGTAGCTTTAAATTGACGCTTAATGAGATTATCAGCTTTCTTGCCAACCTCACCTTTATAAGAGTTATAGCGACGTTTCGCACGGATTCTAGCTTTCAAACCAAGTTCTGTCATCAAACGTTGAACTTTCTTATGATTAACTTTATAGCCTCGATTTTTAAGTTCGAGGTGAATTCTACGGTAACCATATCTCCCTTTGTTCTCAGAATAAATATCTTGAATAGCTTCTTTTAATTCTTTGTTGTTATCTCCCTGAGTTAGACGTTTAACCTGATAATAGTAGGTTGATCGAGACAGCTTCAAAATATTAAGTAGGATTCTTAAATCAAATACATTGATTAGTCCTTGAATGATTTCTGTTGCTCTTTGAGCCTTGCTTCGTCCCTCAATCGGAGTTCTCTCAACTTTTTTAGTACGGCATTCTCCGCTCTAAGGTACTCATTATCATATTGAAGACGCTCTAATTCAGTCATTTCTTCAAGTTTTCTCTTTGGTTTGCGTCCCATCTTTACAGGTCTCCCTCTTGATTTCTCAAGAATAGTATACCCGTTTTTCTTGTATTGCGCTATCCAATTAGGAAGCATTCCCTTGTTTGGTAATCCATAATCTAGAGAAACCTCTAGCTGAGACCTACCTTTCATCAGAACTTCGTTTATGATTTCCTGCTTTAGTTCAGGAGAATAATACCTATTTTTCCTTTTACAAACACTTTCCAATCCGTGTATATCAATAAGGCGGACCATGTATTGAAGGTTATACTTACTCATATTAAATGTTTGACTGATTTTAGGCCATGTCCAACCAGGTTGTCGTAAGCGATAGATTTCAATTTTATCTTCATAACTTAATTTCATAGAAAAACACCCCAAAAGTTAGATTTGTTGTCTAACTTTTGGGGTGCAGTTCACATAAAATATCTTCTCAAAGCAGTAAACCTAGCCAAATCAACTTATTATTTCGAGATTGGCAAGATAGATGCTGTTGCTTTAAGAAACGAAGAGTTACTTAACGAAATCAAAAGTATTTTTGACTCAAATAAAAGTAGATATGGCGTTAGACGAGTCTATCAAGAACTGATTAATCGTGGATACAAGGTGAACCATAAGAGAGTTCAACGTCTCATGCATAAAGAAGGTTTATTAGGCAAACGTCCAAAGGAAAAATACCATTCCTATAAAGGTGAGGTAGGAAAGATTGCCGACAATATTATTGCTAGAAACTTTAGCACAACTGCGCCTTTACAAAAGTGGACAACAGATGTCTCTCAGTTTAATTTTTCATGGGGAAAGTGTTATATATCTCCAGTTTTAGACATGAACACAAATGAAATCATATCATATGATTTATCTATGAGTCCTAATCTTGAACAGATAAGTAGAATGCTCGATAGAGCTTTCAATAAATTTCCATCAGTAGAAGGTCTTATATTTCATTCTGATCAAGGTTGGCAGTACCAACATCCTTATTTTAGAAATACATTACACCAACATGGTATTGTCCAGTCTATGTCACGGAAAGGGAACTGCTATGATAATTGTATAATGGAGACATTTTTTGGAAGGTTAAAAAATGAGATGTATTATGGCTATGAGAAAGACTATTCTTCATTTGAAGAATTCTCAAGTGAAGAATTCTCAAGAGCTGTTGAGGAATATATTGATTATTACAATAACAAAAGAATTCAGGCAAAAACAAAATGGATGCCTCCTGTACAATACAGGATGACATCCATGGGTTCCGCCTAGTTTATAAGTATGTGTCCAGGATTCTGGGTACATATCATACTAGATTTCAACAGGAGTGTCTTTCTTTTATCTCATTTTAGGGATTCAGTGCCATCATCTAGCTCACTTTCTTTTTAAAAGGTAAACATTACCTATTTTTATTTCCAATTAAGTTGCACATGCTGACCCATTTCTTTGTAAGCTATATCCACTTTTTGTTGGGTCTCTAAATCAATTTGATTTCGGTATTTTCCGCCTTCAATAAAATCTGTTAATACTAATGTTCTATAGTTATAGAGTTCGTAACCCTCTTTTGCAAAAGTACTTTTGGCTTTTGCCAATACAATTGTTGGGTGAGCTTTGACTGTTTTTATAATCGTTTTCTTATCTTTTTTCTCAAATGTTATATCCATCAAAAGACCACGCTCTGTCCATATGTCACCTAATGTTTCGTAACGTTGATTAGAAATAAAATTTCCCATAGAATAAATAATTAATTTTTTTTCATGATTTTTAGTAATAACTTCAGCAGGTTCAACCACATGAGGATGGCCTCCTAGAACTACATCGGCTCCCCAATCAATCATTGACCGATACAAGGTTTTTTGTTCTTCTGTTGGTTCTAGAGCATATTCTGTGCCAGATTGCGGCATGACGATTGTGACATCTGCTTTTTCTTTTGCTTTTTGAATATCAGTTTTCATTTTGTCCTGATTGAAATCTGATAAATGTTTTTGATATTCATCTTCTGTTAAATTTCCTTCCATGCCATTATATCCATAGGAATAACCTAAAATGGCAATGTTAATACCATTAACCTTTTTAATGAGAAAATCTTCTGTTTCACGGTTTTTTTCGTAAATACCTACAGTCGATAAACCTAATTTTTCAAAAGTTTTTTTAGTATGTAATGCTCCTGCTAAGCCAGAATCAAGAATATGATTGTGAGCCAAATCAACAACATCATAGCCTGTTGCCTTCATAGCATTAGCTATTGTAGGCGGAGCATTAAAAAGTGGATAACCCGCTAGTGGATCGTCTGGGCTGATTGTTCCTTCAAAATCTCCTATGGCTAAATCAGCTTTTGAAATGCGTTCTTTAACGAATTCAAAATAGGGAGTGAAATCATAGGAGCCATCGGGTTTTTCCGCACTGGTATATAAAACATCATGAAGCAAAATATCCCCATTTGCAACTACTTGTGCTGTCCTTACATCTTGTTTTCCAATTCGTTGTGTTGCTTTACTACTTTTTTGAAAGGCAAATAAATCATCCATCAATCCAACTAGTAAAAGTATAGCAATCATAGAAAATACAACTAATATTGTTTTTTTATAGGGAATCTCTTTTGTCAAAACACAACCTCCTTTTCCTCTATTATAACATCTTGCTGCAACAATTTCCTGTGCTGTTTCATTTAGTGACTTTAGTCCGTTTCGCTCCATAGGTGCGAAACAATAAACCACCTGCTATGCGGGTGCGCATCGGATGTTGTACAAGAAAATCTCCAAACGCGATACAATAAAGGTGTTCAAGCCTATTGAAAAGCAAAAGGAGAAAAATATGGCACAAAAGGCTCATAGTTTATCACACACAAAGTGAAATTTTAACTATCACATTGTGTTCACCCCCAAGTATAGACGAAAAATCATTTATAATCAATATCGAAGCAGCTTAGGTGAGATACTCCACAAAATATGTAGTTACAAGGGAGTTGAGACAATAGAAGGTCACCTTGAATAGGTTACACTAAACTAGACAGAATTTATAAAGTGTTCTACACTAAAGAAAATAGGAGAACAGATATGTCTAGAAAAATACGTCGCCACTTCACCGATGATTTTAAGCAACAAATTGTTGATCTTTACAATGCTGGTAGAAAGCGTAGCAGTCTCATCAAGGAATATGAGCTAACCCCTTCCACCTTCGATAAGTGGGTTAGACAAGCCAAAACAACAGGTTCATTCAAGTCTGTTGATAATCTGACAGATGAACAGCGGAAGCTGATTGAACTCAGGAAACGCAATAAAGAACTCGAAATGCAATTAGATATCCTAAAGCAAGCGGCGGTGATTATGGCACAAAAAGGGAAATAATCACTGCTAATAAGGATAACTATAGCATTTCAGCCATGTGTCGTTGGTTGAACATTCCTCGTTCTAGCTATTACTACAAGGCTGTTAAACCAGTCTCTGAAGCGGAAACTTGAAGAAAATATCAAAGCTATTTTTCTCGAAAGTAAGGCCAGATACGGATCCAGAAAAATCAAAATATGCTTGAATAACGAAGGTATTACACTTTCACGTCGTCGGATTCGACGCATTATGAAGCGACTCAATTTGGTTTCTGTTTATCAGAAAGCCACCTTCAAACCACATTCCAGAGGCCAGAATGAAGCCCCTATTCCCAACCATTTAGACAGGCAATTTAAGCAAGAAAGGCCACTACAAGCCTTAGTCACTGACTTAACCTATGTTCGTGCAGGCAATCGTTGGGCTTATGTTTGCCTTATTATTGACCTATACAACCGTGAAATCATCGGCCTGTCTCTTGGTTGGCACAAGACCGCTGAACTCGTTAAGCAAGCCATTCAAAGCATTCCTTACGCCCTGACCAAAGTCAAGATGTTCCATTCAGATCGTGGCAAAGAGTTTGATAATCAGTTAATTGATGAAATATTGGAAGCCTTTGGAATCACACGTTCGCTTAGTCAGGCTGGTTGTCCTTATGACAATGCCGTAGCTGAAAGTACGTATCGTGCTTTCAAAATTGAATTTGTTTATCAAGAAACCTTTCAATCGCTGGAAGAACTAGCTCTTAAGACTAAAGACTATGTTCATTGGTGGAATTACCACCGCATTCATGGTAGTCTCAACTACCAAACACCAATGACTAAAAGATTAATTGCCTAGAAAACACTTTATAAATGTTGTACAGAAAAGTGTTGCCTTTTCAGAAGATCCCTTTAGGGATAGGGGCAAGTAATGCAAACACCTCTTTAAGAGGTCTGTAACGAGTCAAAAGCGATAAGGCTTGAACAAAGTGAAAGCCAGCGTCTTTAGGCACTGGCTGGTAATAGGGACTTATAGCCCTTGTTCAAACCACCCGTCTAACGGGTGGTTATGTTTCTTATAAAGTTACTACTGCTTAATTAACATCTAAAAATGTCATTAGAGCAAGTCATCAATAAGACTGTCAACATCATCATTGATAACTTCAGGTGTGATTTCCGTCACGACAATGCCTGCAACTGCTCGCTCAACAAGACCTGTAATATCAAAACGTTCTTCATATTTTTCCACATTAATTAGTTTAGGGTTGGTTTTAGGACGATCTGGTGCAAAAATAGTACAGCAATCTTCGAACGGTTGAATAGAAATCTCAAAGGTATCAATCGCCTGAGCCATCTCAATAATCTCAAGCTTATCCATTGTTACTACTGGTCGGATAATTGGTGTTGAGGTGACAGCATTAATGGCCTGCATGCTTTCTAGAGTTTGACTAGCAACTTGACCTAGGCTCTCACCGTTAACAATAACAAGTGCATGGCGTTGTTCACGAATAGCATCTGTAATGCGCATCATAAAGCGACGAGTTAATGTCATAAGGTAGGCTTCTGGTGCCTTATTTTTAATTTCTTCTTGAATTTCTGTAAAGGGAACTTCGATAAATTGAATATTCCCACCGAAACGAGTTAACCGACGAGTAAGGTTTTGCGCTTTAACCAAGGCACCTGGACTGGTGTAAGGAGGGCTAGCAAAGTGAACGGCTTCAATATCAAGGCCTCGTTTAAGGGCTAAATAACCAGCTACCGGTGAATCAATACCACCTGATAACATCAGCATCCCTTTACCCGATGTTCCTACTGGTAATCCGCCTGCTCCTTTAATTTCTTCATAGTAAATATAGGCTGCTTCATCACGAATTTCAACTTTGAGGGTCACATCTGGATGTTTCATCTGAGCTTGGATATTTGGTAAAACCTCAAGAACAGCTCCTCCAAGAAGATTATTAAGTTCACGACTATCCAATTCAAATTGGTGATCGCTCCGTTTACTAGTAATTTTAAAGGTTAAGCCTTCATGATAAAGAGAGGTCATGATGTTTTGAACAGTCTCTACCAAGACAGGAACACTTTTATCAACCTTATAAACTGGGCATAAGGCTTGAATCCCAAAAACCAGTTTCAAAGCTTCTACAACTGGCTGGTAATCTGTGCTATTCAGATAGACATGAGTTCTGTCACGGTCTGAACGAACAGTGATAGCTGGAAAAGGAGCTAAAACATCCTGAATGTTCTTTTTAAGTTTATTGATGAATCGCATACGATTCTTTCCTTTAGTTGATAGTTCACCGTGGCGAACCATAATTTCTGAATAGTTCATCTTACCTAACTTTCTGTGTTTTATCATAAATCTGTTTGAATATTGTGAGGAATTGCTCTACTTGTCCCATGTCATTATCATCATCTAGACTAATACGAACAGCAGTTTGAGCAGCTTTGACGGGTACTCCCATTGCTACCAAACTTCCTGCCGGCTTTCCAGCTTTAGACGAACAAGCGCTGGTTGTCGAAATATAAATGTCGTGCGTTTCAAAAGCATGGACAATGACTTCACCTCGAACATCCTTGATACCAAAGGTAATAATATTGGGCGCAAATCCTTCTTGGCCTGAGAATAGGGTAACATCCTGATAGCCTGATAGTGCCTGATAAATCACTTCTCGCATTGCCTTCAGCCTAGATAAAGCTAAGGTTTCCTTTTCAGTTACCATTCTGAGTGCCTTGGCCATACTAGCAATTCCTGCTACATTCTCAGTTGTTGAGCGCATCTCCTGTTCTTGACCTCCTCCAGTCAATAAAGGGGTAAGTCGCTTGCCAGATTTTTTATAGAGGAAGCCTACACCACGCACTGCATGAAACTTGTGGCCAGAAAACGAGGCCAAATCAACGCGTTCAGTCAGATAGGTTGTAGTGGGAATTTTGCCGATTGCTTGGACCGCATCAACATGGAAAGTAATCGTTGGGTAATTTGCCAACATTTTTGAGATAGCTTGAATAGGCTGGATAGCCCCCATCTCATTATTAACCGCCATAATAGACACTAAGATGGTATCTGGTCGAAGAAGCTCAGCTAGGGCCTCCACATCTACTATTCCTCGTGCTGTTACAGGAGCATATGTTACCTCAAATCCTTGTGAGCTAAGCCACTTGGCACTCTCAGTTACCGCAGGATGTTCAATCGCTGAAACAATAATATGTTTCCCAAAAGCAGCCTTTTCAAAAGCAATCCCTTTAATAGCCCAGTTATCACTTTCTGTCCCACCAGACGTAAAAAAGATTTCTTCTGATTTAACACCCAACAAACCAGCAACCTGTTTACGGGAAGCCTCTAAAATACGACTTGCATTTGTCCCTAATTGATGCAGGCTTGAGGGGTTGCCATATATTTTTGTTGCTACTTCTTGGTAGGTTCTAAGAACCTCGCCATAAGGAATGGTTGTGGCTGCATTATCAAAATAAATCATGTGTCACCTTCATTTTTACTCAATACTTTATTGTATCACAAAATAGTTAAAATGAAATCAGGAAAATATTGCCCTAAATGTTGAACATAAGTCACCTGTGTCCTAGACATAAGGTAAACCGTTGACTTCACTTTTTTTCTAGATTATACTGATAAGTGAAGCGTTATGGAGAAAACTAACCGTTCAAAATATCCTCTCTAGCGCTTAGTGTTACGACGATTAAAAGGAGAAAGACATGTCATCACATTATTCCCGTCAACAGAAACCTCGTAAATCAGGAGGTGTTCCTACACAACATATTAAAACCGGCTTTACTGCCTTTCAAAAATCTATTGCCCTCATCGGTAGTATCTTGAGTATTATTGTGGCGACTATTACCATTACTCGAGCTTTACAACCAGCCTCAGATACAAAAACTGACAATACATCAAAAGAATCTAGCAATACCATTGTCAAGATTATCGAAAAAGACTCCTCCCAAGGAAATCAGAGCCATAAGGATTCATCAGAAAATAGTGATGAGACTAAAACAATTTTACCGCCATCTTCTACCACCCCTTCTCACAACGATACAGCCTCTACTACAACTGCAGTGCCTGATACACCTTCAACAACTGAAGGAACACAACTTCCCAATGCAGCAGGAACTGAGGATGCCAATACTGGACTTCCTACTAATCCTTAAAGACTTTAAGAGACTTTATAATATTACTTACTAGCATTAGATTAAAAAGATAGGACATTCTGATGTGCGCAAACAATAATATTGCTTGGATTCACACTTTTAAGGCTAATGGACGAAAAACTGATTTAGACCGAATGACTTATCTACTTGATGCTTTAGGTCGACCACAAGATAAATTTCCCGCTATTCACGTAGTTGGAACTAATGGTAAAAGGTCCGTGACGGCTTATTTGCAACATATTTTTACTGCTTCTGGTTATCAAGTAGGAACCTTTACATCACCTTTTATGATGTCCTTTCACGACCGTATTTGCCTCAATGGACAGCCTATTTCTGAGCAGGATTTGAAGCACTGCGTGAGGGTCATCAAACCCATATTGACTAAAATGTCTCAAGACACCCAGTGGCAGCGACCAACTGAGTTTGAGTTGGTAACCCTTATCATGTTTTATTATTTTGCCGAACTTAATCCTGTGGATCTTACCATCATCGAAGCTGGTATTGGAGGACTAACAGATGCAACAAATGTCTTCCACGCTTTAGCAGTTGTTTGCCCTTCTATTAGTTTTAACCATCAAGAACGTCTCGATCATACTTTAGCTGATATTGCTCAGCAAAAAGCTGCTGTTATCAAAGCAAAGGAGCCCGTTGTGATTGGTGAACTTGTTACGGAAGCTATCAAAGTTTTTAAGCATCATGCTCAGATAGCCAATTCAAGAGTATAACAATTGGGAGAAACGTTCCAACTACTGCCTTCAGAAACTACCTTCAGCTTTCAATACAATGACTTCATCCTAACTAACTTACACTTACGATTACTGGGACAACATCAAAACGCTAATGCCTGCCTAGCCATTATGACAGCTCAGTTACTTAGAAAATCCTTTCCTCAACTAACTCCAGAAACAATACAAAAAGGAATTGAAGCAGCAACTTGGCCCGGACGTTCTGAATTGATACGTCCTAATCTGCTGTTAGACGGTGCCCACAATCCAGATTCTATTGCCAAATTAAAGGCCTTACTACAAGAAGAATTTCCTAAACGTCCTATTCACATTCTCTTTGCAGGTCTCAAACGTAAGCCTTTAGCCGACTTGCTGGCACAACTAGATATTTTTGAAGTATCTGTCACGACTTTTGATTTCCCTGAAGCAAATCTTTTAGAGGATTATCCTGATAAATACCCACAGGTAAAAAATTACAGAGACTGGTTACAAGGTTCCTTAACATCTGACGAACTCTTTGTTGTGAGAGGATCGCTTTATTTTATATCAGAAATAAGGCAATATTGTCTGAGTAAAAAGAGCATCTTTAAAAATACACTCTCTTAATTATCTAAAAAAAACGATGCTAGCAGTTTAGAAGACCTTCCTCAAAAACTGTTAACATCATTTTTTATTGCCTTAGGTTACATTCTTTAGCGCATGGTGACAAATTCTTCTGCGCCCGTTGGGTGAATAGCGACAGTATTATCAAAGTCTGCTTTGGTTGCCCCCATCTTAATAGCCACTGCAAATCCTTGAATCATTTCATCAACCCCATAGCCGATTCCATGAAGACCAACTATTTTTTGGGTATCCCCAACCGTTACTAACTTCATCAAACAGGATTGACGATGGTTTGTTACAGCAGTAAACATGGAAGTGAAGCGTGATTGATAAACCTTAACCGCTTCTTGACCATATTCTTTAATAGCTTCATCCTCAGATAACCCAATGGCCCCAATAACAGGGTGGCTGAAAATCACGGTCGCTACATTTTGGTAGTCTAATTTCTCATCACTTTTACCGTTAAAAAGGCGTTCTGACAAACGACGTCCCGCAGCAACAGCAACTGGGGTTAAGGCTAATTTACCATTGACATCACCTACTGCATAAATCCCTTTAACCGATGTATTTTCATAAGCATCTGTCTTAATATAGCCTTTCTCATTTAAAGCCACCCCTGTTTTGTCAAGACCAAAACCTTCTAGATTAGGCTGGCGACCGATAGCCCAAATAAGCTGATCAACCTCAATTTCCTTGCCATCTTTGAGGTAAAGGGTCAAGGACTCATCAGTATTTTTGACAACCTTTGCCACTTCTGCATGAGTGTGTAAGCGCGGCCCACTAACTGCCATTTCATCAACTAAGACATCAACAATGGTTTTGTCAAAACTTCTTAAAGGTCGATCGTGACGAATAAATAAATCCGTCTCTGACCCCAAAGCCTGCAAAACACCAGCAAGTTCCACAGCAATATAGCCTGCCCCAACCACAGCCGTACGTTTAGGTACCTCATCCAAAGCAAAAAAGCCATCTGAACTAATCCCAAATTCGGCCCCTTCAATATCTGGGAACACAGGGTGTCCTCCTGTAGCAATCAAAATATGCGGTGCAGTATAAGTTTGTCCTGCTATTTCCACAGTATGAGCATCTTTAAAAACAGCATAGTCGTAGATACGGTCAACACCATTCTGGTCAAAACCACGCTCATAGGATGCGTGAATCCGATCAATATAAGCTTGGCGGTTTGCTTTTAATTGTTTAAAATCAAATGTTTTCTCTGAAAAGTCGAATCCATAATCCTTAGCGTAAGTCCCTAAAATATCTGCTACTTGAGCTCCATACCACATGACTTTTTTGGGAACGCAGCCTAGGTTAACACAGGTTCCCCCAATCTCTTTACCTTCAGCTAACAATACTTTGGCCCCATGCATGGCTGCTCTGTTAGCAGAAGCAATTCCTGCGCTTCCTCCACCAATAACAATGTAATCGTAATGATTGACCATTTCTATCACCTTCTGCTTTCTAATACGATGTTTTAAATGACGGATTATGAGGCAACTTCTATTTCACCAACACAACAATCAGCCTACTACTCCCATCACTTTATTTGACTATAACACAAATGTCAGGGAGTCTCAACTCTCTGATACATCAAGGATAATTCCACAAAAAACAGACTATGACAAATTCGTCAACAATCTGATTTTTCCTTTAAGCTTCCCTTACTTGACTAAATCTTTCAACGGAGCAAAGACGATACGTTCAATGTCGCTCATATAAACGGACAAACCCTGTTGGGCTTCAAAATATGATTTCAGATGATCATTAGCTTCAATCTTTTGGCTAAGTTCTTGAATGCTTGTTTGTTCTTCAACCGTTGGCATTTGGCCTGATTGCATCATCCCTTGGATTTTTTCTTGCATAGCGACAAACTCATCAAACAGTTGGCTAGCACTAGCGTCTGCTTGAATGGTTTCTTTCACTTCCAACACTTTTTGGTATTCTGGAAGAGCACGAATCGCCCTTTCAAGTCGATTGGCATCATCATAAATTTCTTGTGACATGACGAGTCTCCTTTATCATTTACTACTTGCTAATCATATCATAAAAGCTTCAGTCTTGCTATCTAAAACTGTTTGACATAAGACCGATAGTCTGAAAATGCTTTTTTCAAATCAAGCATCGTATCCGAAGAAAAGGTTGCTAAGATTTCTTGGACAAGAACGGTTGCCACGACATTTTCCATGATAACCCCCGCAGCTGGTAAAGCCGTTGGATCAGAGCGTTCCACCGTTGCTTTATAAGGTTCATGACTATCAATATCTACCGACATGAGTGGTTTATACAAAGTAGGAATGGGCTTCATAACCCCTTTAACAACAAGAGGTTGTCCTGTGGTCATGCCCCCTTCAAAGCCCCCTAAATGATTGGTTTGACGTCCATATCCCTCATCAGCATTCCAGATAATCGGGTCCATCACTTGAGAGCCTTTCAGAGAGGCCATGTCAAAGCCAAGGCCGAATTCAACCCCCTTAAAAGCATTAATGGAAAGAACTGCTTGAGCCAGTTTGGCATCTAATTTTCTGTCCCACTGGACATAAGATCCTAGACCTGCTGGCACACCTTCAACAATTGTCTCAATGGTGCCACCAATGGTATCACCTTCTTTTTTAATAGTATCAATATAGGTTTTGATTTCTACCTCTTGATGCGGATTGATAATAGACAATTCTGATTGGCGAGCTGCCTCCTTCATAGCTGATAGAGACATCCCTTTAGGGATCTCAATAGGAAGCTCTCCAAAAACCAAAACATGGTTGAATATCGTAATTCCCAATTCAGCAAGAATATGTTTGGCGATAGCTCCAACTGCCACCCGCATGGTTGTCTCTCTAGCCGAAGAACGTTCCAAAGCATTTCGTAAATCGTCAAAACGATACTTTATCCCACCCACCAAGTCAGCGTGACCAGGCCGAGGGTGTTTAACGCGTCTCTTGCTTTTAAAGCTCGCCTCAATATCTTCAACGGCCATAATATCTGTCCATTTTTGATGGTCTTTATTGATCACCGTTAAAGTAATTGGAGAACCTGTCGTTTTACCATGTCGAACGCCTGATGATATTACCACACGATCAGATTCAATGCTCATTCTAGCTCCACGGCCATAGCCGCCCTGTCGCCGTTTTAATTCCTGATCAATATCCGCTGGGCTAAGACTTAGACCAGCTGGCACACCTTCAACAATCGCTGTCAAGGAAGGACCGTGAGATTCTCCTGCTGTCAAATAACGCATCTTATCTCTTTTCTCCTTTTAAGTTTAGTTTTCCCTAGATAAAGGAAAAACATTATTCCTGAGCTTTCAAGGGAATAATGTCTTCTTGATGATTCATTTAATGAGAAGTGTCTGCTTCTAACACTTCAATAATACGTTTCATATCGCTAAGACTAACTTGCCCTGAAGCACTAGCCTGATCGAGAGAAACAAAGGTCCAAGAGGATCCAACCACATCCCCAGCTAAACGCGATAACCTACCGAGTTTTCCCATAGATATAGTCGCAAATTCCTGCTCAGGATTGAGTGTTTTAAAGCCTCTAGTGTAATTCATTAAATCAAGGACATCTTGCTCACTCTCTGGCATCACTGCAATCTTTACCACTCTAGGTGCCAGTTTAGTCATCTCGGAGAAAGCTTCCATCAAGTTTTCAGGAGTTTCTTCAAAATTATGGTAAGACAAGACTAGATTTGGAAAATCAAGCATTTCATGAAAAATAGCTTTATGACTAAAATATTCAAAGTCAATATAGTCAGGATTATAGATCGCGTTGATCTCTTTAATCACCGCAACGTATTCCTGATCCGAAAGGGCAATATTGCCCCCTTCTTTGTCTGTACGAAGAGTAAAGATAATTTCTTTTCCAGCAAATTTTTCAAAAATAGCAGGCGCTACTGATACAATTTCCTCTTTAGGAAGGTAGTCTGCTCGCCATTCGACTAAATGAACCTCCTCATACTTGGAGATATCAATAGCTTGAGCCTCTTCAAAATTTCTTGGCATGACTGGTGCTACAATTTTCATTCTCGTACCTTTATAGTAAATACCTTTAAATAATTACTTCTTTCATCTGCTTTATTGATAGTAAAGTCACTTGGAAGCTGCTGGAGACACATGGACTCCGGTCGACGATTTCCAAATCCCTTGATAATTTGCTTTTTAAACTGATTAACAGTCATATTGGCAGCATTTGTTGAAGCGATAATGGTTCCCTTAGGACTCAATATGTCCAATGCCTCAGTGATTAATTTATGGTAATCTTTGCTAACAGAGAAGGTTTGCTTTTTATTTCTTGCAAAACTAGGTGGGTCAATCACAATCACATCAAAGGTTAAGTTTTTGCGTTTAGCATATTTAAAATAGTCAAAAACATCCATCACCACAAAATGATGGGTACTCAAGTCCAAGTGATTCTGTTCAAAGTGAGCAACTGATAGCTCTCTAGACCGTTTCGCTAAATCCACGGATGTTGTCTCAATAGCTCCTCCCATTGCTGCAGCTACTGAAAAAGCTGCTGTGTAGGAGAACATATTAAGCAGAGATTTCCCCAACGCCAATCCATCTACTAAGGCTTTTCGAACATCGTGTTGGTCCAGAAAAATCCCTGTCATCAAGCCGTCATTTAAGAAAACCTGATAGGCAACACTATTTTCTACAATAGAAAAACTATCCTCTGCTTGCTCACCATATAAGTGAGCCGACTCAGGTAGTGCCCCCTTAAAACGATTCTTTTCATATGCTCCTCTAACCTCAGGGAAAACCTCTTGAAATGCCTCGATAATCATCTCTTTTTCTTGGTAAACAAAACTATTATACCATGAAAAGACAGCGAAATCCTTGTAGAGGTCAATCGTCAGTCCTCCAAAGTTATCACCTTCTTGGTTGAACAGACGGTAGGCGTTGGTCAAGTCCGATTGGGCAAACTGTTGCCTCTTACTCTTAGCAACTGTAAATAAGTCAATAAAGTAAGCCTTAGACAACTGCGTTACGGTTGAACCAAGATACCAGCCAATTCCTTTATTTTGCTTAGAGATATAAGCTATCCCAAGCGGGCGATGAGCTTTGGTCACCAGTTGCACTAACTGGTCCTCCTGCTCTAGGTTTGGAAAGTCCTTTTCATCTAATAATTGTACCCCCGCTGTTAACTTCTTTTCCACAAAAGAATCAATATAGAGTTTATTCATAGTTTTTATTATAACAAAATCTGATAAAAAATCCTACTAAATTTGAACTTATGACAAGCATTAACCCCATATTTTTGATATAATTTAATCTGAGATTTTATTTGGAGATTATATTTTTAGGAAAAAATGATAAGGAAGTTCCTACTGTGAAGAAATTTAAAACACTTATCACAGGCTTTATCAATACAAGATTAGGATTTATTATCACCCTCCTCTTCTGTTATTGGCTAAAGACGCTGTGGGCATATCATACAGATTTTTCGCTAGATTTGGGAAATGCATACCAAGTCTTTCTAACTATTATTAACCCAATCCCATTAGCATTATTACTATTGGGATTTGCCCTTTATATTAAGAGTACACGAGCTTTTTACATCATCTCTTGGGTTGCTTACATCATCCTCAACCTTCTCTTAATATCCAATTCTATTTATTACCGAGAATTTTCAGACTTTATCACAGTTAGCGCTATGTTAGCTAGTAGTAAAGTTTCAGCTGGTTTAGGAGATTCTGCTCTAAACCTTTTGCGGATCTGGGACATCGTTTATATTCTTGATTTTATCATTTTGATTAGTCTCACTATCACTAAAAAAATCAAAAAGGATTACAGACCTTTCAATAAGCGCGCTGCCTTTGCCGTTACTGCTCTTTCGACTTTACTTCTTTCGGTTAATCTCTTTTTAGCCGAGATTGACCGACCAGAATTACTGACACGCGGTTTTTCAAACACTTATATTGTCAGAGCACTAGGGCTGCCAGCCTTTACCTTCTACAGCGGTAACCAAACTTATCAAGCTCAAAAAGAGCGGAACGGCGCTACCGCCGAAGAATTGGTTGATGTTAAATCTTATGTCAAAAATCATTATGCTGCCCCCGATTCTCAATATTTTGGTATTGGAAAAGGTAAAAATGTCATTGTTATCCATTTGGAGAGTTTCCAACAATTCCTCATCGACTACAAATTAAAAGATGGGGATAAGGAATATGAAGTTACACCTTTCATTAATTCTCTCTACCATTCTAATGAAACATTGTCCTTCTCAAACTTCTTCCACCAAGTGAAAGCCGGAAAAACATCCGATGCCGAAACCATGATGGAAAACTCCCTATTTGGGCTCAACAGTGGATCATTCATGGTTAACTATGGTGGAGAAAACACTCAGTTTGCAACGCCTAGTATCCTTGCACAAAGTGGGGGCTACACAAGTGCGGTTTTCCACGGAAATGTCGGGACTTTCTGGAATCGTAACAATGCTTACAAGCAATGGGGTTACAATTACTTCTTTGATTCTAGTTACTTCTCAAAACAAACTGACAAAAACTCATTCCAGTATGGATTGAATGACAAGTATATGTTTAAGGACTCCATTAAATACCTTGAACAAATGCAGCAACCCTTTTATACTAAATTTATTACTGTAAGTAACCACTATCCCTATACCAGCCTAAAAGGTGAAAGCAATGAAGAAGGTTTCCCACTGGCTAAAACAGATGATGAAACCATCAATGGTTATTTTGCCACAGCCAATTATTTAGATGCTGCCTTGAAATCATTTTTTGATTATTTAAAAGCAACTGGCTTGTATGAGAATTCTATCTTTGTTTTATATGGTGACCATTATGGTATTTCAAATTCTCGTAATTCTAGCCTTGCTCCTCTCCTAGGCAAAGACTCTGAGACCTGGTCAGAATATGATAACGCCATGCTTCAGCGAGTTCCTTATATGGTTCATATTCCAGGATACACCAATGGTGGCGTTAAAGACACCTTCGGTGGTGAAATTGATGCTCTTCCAACCTTGCTCCATATCTTGGGGATTGATACCAGCAATCTTGTTCAACTTGGTCAAGACCTCCTATCGCCTCAAAATAGCCAAATTGTCGCTCAGCGTACCTCTGGTACCTATATGACACCAGAATACACCAATTACAGTGGCCGACTTTACAATACTCAGACAGGTTTAGAAATTACCAACCCTGATGAGGTGACCATGGCTAAGACTAAAGAAATTCGTGCAGCTGTGGCTCAACAACTAGCAGCCAGTGACGCTGTCCAAACCGGAGATCTCTTACGATTTGACACGAATAATGGCTTAAAAGTGATTGATTCTAGCAAGTTTGTTTATACCAAGCAATTAAAACAGATGAAAGATATTTCAGCTAAGCTTGGCTCTCATTCAACTAGCTTATATAGTAAAAATGGTAACAAATCAACTCAGAAGCTTTTTAAAGCTCCATCTTACTTGGAATTAAATCCTAAAGAAGCTGAAAAAACTGAAGCAACAACTGACCCTACGCCTAAAGAAGAGACTGATAAACCTACAGAATAAGACCACAAATCTTAACACTATTAATAAGAGGCAGAAACGCATGTTTCTGCCTCTTATCTTTTCTCTGATTCTATTCAATAATGCTTATTACCAAAATAAACAATGTAAATTATTTTGACCTCCATTCTCTTCTTTAGTTCACGTTAATTTCTTCAACCTCAGTGTTACCACTCAGTATCTTAAACTACTTCGATGATCAATTACTATCAATGAGTTACACAATAACTAATATCAGCAAAAAAAGGAGTCACGCTCATCGTCTGAAGTGACCCCCAAAAGTTGGACATTATATTTTAAGTTAAGGATTGAGTTCTGTATTGCACAGGACTTAGTCCTTTTAATGTAAGTTTGATTCGTTTAGTGTTGTAGTAGTTGATATATTCTGAAATAGCTGTTTTTAATGTTTCGAGGGAAGTAAATTCCTTCTCAAACCCATAAAACATTTCTGTCTTCAATGTTCCAAAAAAAGATTCCATCATGCCGTTATCTAAGCTATTTCCTTTACGCGACATGGACGGTCTCATTCCATGCTCCTCAAGAAAATGATGGTAGTAAGTGTGTTGATATTGCCATCCTTGGTCACTATGTAAAATAGTGCCCTGGTAAGTTTGTTCAGGAAAAGCCTCGGAAAGCATCGTTTTAAGTTGTTGTAAGTTTGGCGAGGTAGATAAATGATATGCAATAATCTCACTGTTAAAGCCATCAAGAACTGGTGATAGATACAATTTTTGATCACTAGCAGGAATTGAAAACTCTGTGACATCGGTATAACACTTCTTAAGTGGTTGGGTAGCTTTAAATTGACGCTTAATGAGATTATCAGCTTTCTTGCCAACCTCACCTTTATAAGAGTTATAGCGACGTTTCGCACGGATTCTAGCTTTCAAACCAAGTTCTGTCATCAAACGTTGAACTTTCTTATGATTAACTTTATAGCCTCGATTTTTAAGTTCGAGGTGAATTCTACGGTAACCATATCTCCCTTTGTTCTCATGCTCTTTGAGCCTTGCTTCGTCCCTCAATCGGAGTTCTCTCAACTTTTTTAGTACGGCATTCTCCGCTCTAAGGTACTCATTATCATATTGAAGACGCTCTAATTCAGTCATTTCTTCAAGTTTTCTCTTTGGTTTGCGTCCCATCTTTACAGGTCTCCCTCTTGATTTCTCAAGAATAGTATACCCGTTTTTCTTGTATTGCGCTATCCAATTAGGAAGCATTCCCTTGTTTGGTAATCCATAATCTAGAGAAACCTCTAGCTGAGACCTACCTTTCATCAGAACTTCGTTTATGATTTCCTGCTTTAGTTCAGGAGAATAATACCTATTTTTCCTTTTACAAACACTTTCCAATCCGTGTATATCAATAAGGCGGACCATGTATTGAAGGTTATACTTACTCATATTAAATGTTTGACTGATTTTAGGCCATGTCCAACCAGATTGTCGTAAGCGATAGATTTCAATTTTATCTTCATAACTTAATTTCATAGAAAAACACCCCAAAAGTTAGATTTGTTGTCTAACTTTTGGGGTGCAGTTCACGCCTGTCTCCTTTTTCTTAATCTTTATTATTTGCCAAGTTTTGCTTTAGCTGCATCAGCAAGAGCTGTGAAAGCTGCTGCATCAGATACTGCCAAATCAGCAAGCATTTTACGGTTTACTTCGATTTCAGCAAGTTTCAAACCGTGCATCAATTGTGAGTATGACAAACCGTTCATACGTGCAGCCGCGTTGATGCGAGTGATCCAAAGTTTACGGAAGTCACGTTTTTTCTGACGACGGTCACGGTATGCATAGTAGTAAGAGTTCATCACTTGCTCTTTTGCAGTACGGAACAAGATGTGTTTTGCTCCATAGTAACCTTTAGCTAATTTTAAAATACGTTTACGACGTTTGCGTGATACAACGCCACCTTTAACACGTGCCATTAATAATTCTCCTTCAAATAATTCTTATAATAGTAGTAAATGTCTACAAAACCTAATCTTAAAGGCCTGTAACCATTGCTTTGATACGTTTCAAATCTCCTGAGCTTACCAAACCAGCTTTACGAAGATGACGACGTTGTTTTTTAGTTTTTCCGTGGAAACGGTGTGATGTGAAGGCACGGAAGCGTTTCAAACCGCCTGAACCTGTACGTTTAAAACGTTTAGCTGATGCGCGGTGTGTTTTTTGTTTTGGCATTTTAGTATTCTCCTCTTAAGATATAATTAAACTGTGACAATTACTTCTTGTCTGAAATTGGTGCAAGCTGCATAAACATTTGACGTCCATCCATTTTTGCTCGTTGCTCAATGATAGCAATATCTTGAGTCGCTTCAGCAAAGTCAGCTAGTACCTTGGCACCAATCTCTTTATGAGTAATCATACGTCCTTTGAAACGAATAGAAACCTTAACTTTATTCCCTTTTTCCAGGAATTTACGACCGTTACGAAGTTTTGTTTCAAAGTCACCTTTATCGATAACTGGACTGAGACGAACTTCTTTGACAGTTACAACGCTTTGTTTTTTGCGTTGTTCTTTCTGTTTCTTTTGATACTCAAATTTGAACTTTCCATAGTCCATGAGTTTGGCAACAGGAGGAACAGCTTGTGGCTGGATTAAAACCAAATCAACATTTGAAGCATCTGCCAAAGCCTGTGCTTCAGATAATGGTTTAATACCTAATTGTTCACCTTCAAGACCAACTAGACGAACTTCGCGAACGCGAATTTCATCATTAATGAATAGATCCTTTTTAGCTATGATCTTCACCTCTTTATTTTTTTAGAGAAAAACGAAAGCGGACTTGATAAATCAAGCCCGCACACATAATATTCCATAAGAATTTGACATGTTAGGGCCAGACAACCTAAGTCGCAAGGCGAGAAGCTCTCACTTCTGCTTTTCTCATTGTTATTATTCTAACATAGGATCTAGGACATGTCAACTATTTTTTCTGCTTTTTCTTGAATAAATTGCACCACACCTTCAATGGAAATACCTGTGGTATCAAACATAAGAGCATCATCGGCGGCTTTTAGGGGAGAGACTTTGCGATGACTATCTTTATAATCCCTCGCCGCAATCTCTTCTTTTAGCGTCTCAAAATCTGATTCAATACCTTTTTTCAGATTTTCTTTATAGCGGCGCTCTGCTCGTTCTTCTACTGAAGCAATCAAAAAAATCTTTAGTTCCGCATCTGGTAAAACAACTGTTCCAATATCACGACCATCCATGATAATGCCACCAGCTTGTGCAATGCGTCTTTGTTGCTGAACCAACTCTTCTCTAATTTCTGGCAAAGCTGAGACCCAAGAAACATTGTTAGTCACATCATTTTGCCTAATAGCCAAGGTCACGTCCTCATCCCCAAGAAAAACTAATTGGGCCCCATCTTCCGCTTTTTTAAAGGAAATAGGTTTTTTAGCTAATTCCTCTAAAATAAGGGCTACTTCTTTACTCGTATAACCATGTGTCAGTGCGATATAAGTTGCTGAGCGATACATAGCACCAGTGTCCAAATAAGTATAGCCAAGATTTTTTGCAATAATCTTGGCTACTGTACTTTTTCCACTTGAAGCTGGTCCATCAATCGCAATTTTAATTGCTTTCATTTCTTCCTCTTCAATTATTTAATAATCACTTGATCCCCTGGATTGGCATACCAATATCCTTGAGTCATGTGTTCCGGATTAAGTGCCTGTAACTGCTCTACAGAAATACCTGCACGTGCTGCAATAGAGGCTGCTCCCTCTCCTGCCAATACAGTAATGGTTTCTCCCGTTACTTCAGTTGAGGCTGGTATTTCCTCGCTAGAAGCTGGTGTTTGATCTGTTGTTGCCTGAGTTGTTGTTTTCTTTTTGGTACTAGATGCTTTTTTAACTTTTTTATGCGTTGAAGCCCCATAAAAACCAGTTGTTTCAGCCTGTTTATCACTACCACTATTTGATGTATAGAAGAAAATAAAGAGAATAGCAACAATAATGACAAAGAAAATACTTAACAAAGCCGTTAACCAAGGTGTGCTAATCAGCGCACTTCTTGATTGACGTGTTCTTGTTTCCTTATTGTCGTCAACAATCTTTTCTTCCCATGGTTCTTTAGCCATGATCTTCCCCCTTGTTAATTTAACAAAATCATATTAGAATAATACGTATGAAAGTATCTATTATCCCCGAAAAATGTATCGCCTGTGGTCTATGCCAGACCTACTCCTCTCTCTTTGATTACCATGATGACGGTATCGTCAAGTTAGCTAATTCCCTTGAAACAAGTCAAGTGATTGACCCTTCTGACAAAGACACTATTTTAGCTGTCAAAACATGCCCAACCAAGGCTCTTACCCTCGAGTAAGGGCTTTTTTGTCATATTGATAAGCCTCAAAATAATCTAACTTAATCAAATTATCCATCAAGATAACCTCTCCTTTAAAGTAAGGATTGACTGCTAGAGCATCAAGAAAGTATTTTTTAGGCCATTTACGCATGTAAAAGAGATAACTTTTTTCTCCAACATGCAAGGAAACCGTAGACTTAGTAACTTCTACCTTACTAATAGACGAAATCATCAGCTTGCGAGGTCCAAAGAGCTTAAGGGATACAATTCGAAGAACACCATTATTCTCAATGATAAAATAGCGGTGTAAGCCAATACCTACTAAAACAATAAAAATGGCAAATAAGATAAAGACTCGACTCGGTATTTCTGTTCTTTCATAAAGTAAGGATAGCCCTATAAATATAGGAACAAAGGCAATGGACCAGTAAATGATGGACCATGATAATTCGGGCTGCCAGTGATACCTTATTTTACCAAATAATTTAATCATTTTTTATCAATCACCTCCATAACATTCGAGCTGTTTTTAGTGACTAAGGCTTGCGCACAATGCCAAGAATCACGTCAACAGCCTGTTCCATTGTTTGAAGACTAACAAACTCAAAACGTCCATGCATGTTTTCACCACCAGCAAAAATATTAGGTGTTGGAATTCCCATGAAGGAAATTTTTGAGCCATCAGTACCTCCGCGAATAGGTTCAATAATTGGTGTAATATAAAGATCTTCCATCACTTCTTTCGCTAAATTAACAGGCGTCATATCTTTCTCAATGATTGTCTTCATATTATAATATTGATCAGTCAATTTAATAAGGACACGATCAGCACCCAATTGGCTATTCATAGTTTGAGCCAGCTGTTCAATAACGGCTTTTCTCGCTTCAAATGACGCTGTCTCAAAATCACGAATAATATAGGACGCTTGCGCCTCTTCAACTGTTCCAGTCAATTCCATCAAATGATAAAAACCTTGATAGCCTTCTGTCTTTTCAGGACGATCAGCCTCAGGTAGCTGGTTGTGAAAATCTACTGCTAGCTGGAGGGCATTAATCATTTGATTCTTAGCCGTTCCAGGATGAACATTTCTCCCCAAGAAAGTAGCTTCCAAACCTGCCGCACTAAAGGTTTCGTATTGTAGTTCACCAAGGGGTCCACCATCAATCGTATAGGCAAAATCCACATCAAAGTCCTTAACATCAAACTTGTCAGCCCCTACTCCAATTTCTTCGTCAGGACCAAAGGCTACCTTAATCTCACAATGCTCCAATTGAGGATGAGACGTTAAAAATTCGACTGCGGTCATGATTTCAGCAATACCTGACTTGTCGTCTGCGCCTAGTAAAGTAGTCCCATCTGTGGTAATCAGCGTCTGTCCAATATAATTGTTAAGATTTGGAAATTCGTCAGGAACTAATGTATAGCCTGAATTCCCCAACTTAATATCGCCACCTTGATAGTCCTCAATAATCTGCGGATTAACATGCTCGGCGTTAAAATCAGCTGTATCCATGTGAGCAATAAAACCAATTTTACGCGTTAAAGCTGGGCTATTGGCTGGCAAGGTCCCAATAAGATAACCATTTTCAGGATTATAGTGAACCTCCTGTAATCCAATAGCCTCCATCTCAGGTTTTAAAACCGTTAAAGCAAATTCGGTTTGACTTGCTGTGCTAGGAATTAACTCGCTATCTGGATTACTTCTTGTATTAATCTTGACATATTTAATAAATCGATCTAATAAACTTTCATATTTCATAGGTCACCTCAATAGTTTCTCAATATAATTATAGCATAAAAGGCTTTAAATAACTTATTCAAGAGAAGTTTTTTAAAGCCTTTAGGATAATTATGATGAAATATGATGAGAAGAATAAGAGGTCCTGATATCAAATGCTTACTTCAATT
This sequence comes from Streptococcus dysgalactiae subsp. dysgalactiae, assembly GCF_900459225.1. NCBI lineage: Bacteria > Bacillati > Bacillota > Bacilli > Lactobacillales > Streptococcaceae > Streptococcus > Streptococcus dysgalactiae. The sequence goes on along the minus strand of NZ_UHFH01000003.1, from coordinate 831,161 downwards.
AGCTGTCTTCAGTACAACTATTATTTTCTCCTAAACATTATCTTTTCTAAATTGTTTCATAATAAGAAAATAGAGAATGACAGATAGGATATGCCAAACAAACATACTTAATAAGAAGCTCAGGGAAGCACCAAAAATATGTAATGTCTCTACTAAATGAGTCGTCACAAACAGAGAAGTCACAAAACTTCCTATGTAAGGAATCACTAAATAATGCTGCTTACGCATTGCAGTTAAAATATTATCAATAGCTGTAGCAAAACTTCCAATAGCACCCCCGACCATAATTGTCATAAATGCTAGCCAAAATGATTTTAAAGGGGTCGCATAAAGAAGAGATAGAAAAGGAATTCCTAACAAGGCACTTCCGATGAGAATAATGAGCATCGATCCAGCCAAATAAGTAAATAATCGGATTTGGATAGTTTTAAATTGTGCCACATGTCCCTTCAGTAAAGCAATAGCCATCTGTGTAATTTGTGGTCTAAAGAATAGCATCATAAGATTCATCACAAAAGCTGGCATAAATAAAATATTAAAAATCGTTTGAGAGCCAAGAGGAATCTTGTTCAAATGGCTCATGGTTTCAATTGCATATTTAGGCTGAGTATAGATGTAAATAATCAGAAACCCATTTAAAAATAAAGGAAAACTTTCTTTTAGAAGTTGAAGGCTCTTTCTCTGATTGACGCGATCCTTAAAAGCAGTAAAGTCAATTCGTTCAAAATGATACCCTTTTCTAACATCATAAAATAGAATAAAGAGGACAGAAACAAGGCAAGTCACTTGTAAAGCCAGAACCAAATGTTTAGTATAAACAATCACTAGAGTATAGAGGATAAAAATTAAACTATTTCTATAGGTTAAAGACTTACCTGCAATATCTAGGCGTTCATGTTGCTGGAACATTCCTTGGTATAAATCTGAAAAAGCATCTGTCAATCGATACAAACAAACCAATAAAATAACATTGGTTTTGTAAGGATCATTTGGTGTGATTATTAAATAGATCCCTGAAACAAGCAACATCAGAAAGGAAGTAATAAGTCTCGCCATAAAGTATTGAGTAAAAGAATATTTCTCACCAATATCTGTGGCCTGGTAATTCCTAACCTGAAATAGGGCAATTACAATCATCATATTAGCAAAAGAATAAGCAAAAGCATAACTATCTGAGTCAATTGGACTTAAAAACCTTGTCACAACCATGAGCAAGACCACAGAGAGGACCGCAGCAGATAAACTACCTAGCATATTCCAAATAAAAATTTTTTTTGTTGTCATTCTCTCCTCACCCTCTCCTTCTACAATTATTATTTTGGAAGGAAATAAATTAGCAGTTACTCCTATTTAATCCATAAATAAGGTAACTGCTAATCCTAAATACCCTTCGTCAGATAACCTCTAATCCTTAAAACCGTCCGGATGTTTGCTTTGCCAGCGCCATTGGTCTTCACACATCCGTTTGATATCATAGTTTGCCTGCCAATCCAGTTCTTCTTTGGCTTTAGTTCCATCGGAGTAGCAAACGGCAATATCCCCAGTACGTCTTGGAAGAATTTGATAAGGAATATCCTTACCAACAGCCTCAGACATGGTTTTAACCACCTCTAAAACAGAATAACCTTGTCCAGTTCCCAAATTATAAATAGATAGACCAGACTCTGGCACCAATTTTTTCAGCGCAGCCACATGTCCTTTGGCAAGGTCAACCACATGAATATAATCCCTAATGCCTGTCCCGTCAGGAGTGTTGTAATCATCTCCGAAAACACCAATACGTTCTAAACGACCAACTGCCACTTGAGTAACATAAGGAACAAGATTATTAGGAACACCTGTTGGATCTTCACCAAGTTCTCCAGACTGATGTGCCCCGATAGGGTTGAAATAACGTAAAATCACAATATTCCAACTCTTATCTGACTGATACAAGTCTTTTAAGATTTCTTCAACCATCAATTTGGTACGACCATAAGGATTCGTTACGGATAGAGGAAAATCTTCTGTAATAGGCACTTTATGAGGGTCACCATAGACTGTAGCTGACGAGCTAAAGATAATGTTTTTGCACTGATATTTAGCCATAACACGTAGCAAGGTCAAGGTACCAGAAATATTTGTTGTAAAGTATTTTAAAGGGATTTGTGTTGATTCACCTACCGCTTTTAAACCCGCAAAATGAATAACGGCTGAGATGTCATGCTGACTAAAAATAGCATCTAGACCAGCCTCATCCAAAATATCGGTTTGGTAAAATATTATTTTTTTTCCTGTCAGTTTTTCAACAACTTGTAAGCTTTTAGAACTAGCATTCTCTAAATTATCAACAACAATTAGTTCGTGCCCTTTTCCCAATAATTCAACACAGGTATGAGAACCGATATAGCCTGCACCACCTGTTACTAAAATTTTACTCATTTTATACCTACCATCTATCTTTCCTGCTTTAGTAGTTATTTATTTCAAAAAATTTCGGGTAAGAGCGTAAATAGCCTCTTCCCTCTATTAAATCATACTGTATCAATTTCAAATCCGAAGTTACTTGATTTTTATTTTTGCCAAAAGTACCATCATAGGTATTTCTATTTGCTAAAACTTGGGTTAACAAGGCGTAGTAAGGTGATACCTTAGAGTTTGTATGTTCTAACAATAATGGTGTAAAATCACTTGAATTAACATAAGGATGGTCTAGTTTAGGATTATTTTTATTATTCCAAATAAAGTAATCCGTTAAAAATTTAATGTTTTGATCACTATCAAATGTTTTTTCTGGATAAAAACCAGGCAAATGGTCTCCATAAAAAACAACTGTGATTTCCTTATCAATCTTTTGTAATTCTTCTAAAAATGACTTGGTATAACCATCTGTTAAATGCAACAGATTAACATAATTTTGTAAATTTTCATTCTCGGCATGAGTAAGATCATCGAGTTTTGCATTGATATCTCTAACCTCAGTATACCAGGGCCCATGATTCTGCATGGTAATCACAGAGAAAAATTGACTTTGTTCAGGATCTATATTATCAAGAATATTTTGGTAAGTAGACTGGTCACTGTAGCTAGAACTCATCCTAATTAAATGCTCAGGTTTTTGCTTAGTATTTTCTGTTGCTATAAACTTAGAAAAGTGTAGCTTATCATAAACAATCTTACGAGAATAGTTATTTGCATTGGCAAGATGTAAAGCAATCCTATTTTTTTCAGCGAACTCATTACTGATTGCTGGAAGATACTTTAATTTTGGGAAAACATCTGAATATAAAATAGAAACTGTTGGGTTAAAATTATACTTGGGTAAGCCAAACAAACTCTGGAATTCCATATTGGCTGTTCCCCCGCCATAACCGTCTGAGTGCATTAGCCCCCCAGTAGTACTTTCCATAATATGATTTATTTCTGGAATCGGATCTTTAGATAGTGATATGTTCTTGATACGGTTCGGGTTAGCAAAACTTTCACTCAATATGTAAATGACTGTTTGATCAGAAATATTATTTTGCCGCTTTTTATTGATATCATCAGCTAATAACTGATATTTTTTATAAATTTCTTCTATGGCTTGTTGATTATAATTTTTGGGTTTATTGATGGTACTTGTTGTTAATTGTTTCAACCAGACAAAACTTAATGATTGAAACCTTGCGTTTGTGGTTAAACCATACCAGTCAATATCAAAAACATTATAAACAGAAGATAGGACAGGAATATTTTTATCAATTTCACCATTATCATTTCGACTGAAAACGAATAATATAGTTAAAAATGTTAGCGCTATAGAAGCAAGTAACATCATTCTCGATTTTACGGTTTCCACAATTTTAGTAGAAAAGAGTCTTTGATGCAAAAAATAAACCAGTACTATTGCAATTATAGTAACTAAAATAAAACCAATTATCTGCCAAAAACTAATATAATTAATAAAAAACTTGATTTCTCTAATCCATTTTAAGTCAGAAAACAATAGCGGCTCATTTCGCTGTTTATATTTCTCCAAGTTAACAATGCTAATAGCTGTTGCTATAAAAAGATTTAGACTTAACCCAATAATAAAGTTGTTACTCACTAAGAAAATCGTAAGGAACAGTAAACTTAAAATAACTACCTGAAAGAGCGTGGCTCCTGATATGATATATTTCCCTTGAAATTCTCCGTATGTTGTAATCCCAGCCTGAATATAGTAGTTAAATATGATAGCCAATAATAAACTTATAGCACCTGATAATCTCAATCTAAATTGTTTATCTAGGATACTATTAGCAGCAGTTACAATCACATAGTAAACTAGAAACAACAAAAGAAAGGAGACAAAACTATAATTTAACAGATTCCGAGGAAACACATTTGTTTGTGTTCCAATTGGCCAATAATTATTTTGACCTACTATCTTAGTAAATAAAGGGTTGCTTAAAGCTATTACTGAGAAACTTTGACTTAATATTATTGCTTTTGTTATCACGCTGGATTGAAAATCTCTTCTCAGTAGGTATTTTTTACAAAGCAAACTTATGATGATTAAGCTCAGCAAAACCCCTATTGTTAATAAAAGGGTTTGAAAATCCTGGTAATGAAGCGAAAAGTGCTTTTTATTTTTATATATAGCTAAAGTTACATAAGTATTACTTATAATGCTATAAGCTGATACAATCAAGGAAATGATAAACATTCTGCTTGAAGCATGTTTAAACAATAAACAAAACATCCCAAATAACACAACTATAGCAATATTAGCACTGTAAGCAACAACGGATAAATTGTTTTTTGTAACAATGAAAATAATTAAATAGAAAGATAAAATACTAAACAATATAATATCAAGTACTTCTTTTTTATTTTTTTTACAATAATCTAACATCGATTTCTTAAATATAATTTCATCTTCCTTTCATAGCCTAAAGATCAACATCTTTCTAGTCTGACTCTAGAATGTTTGCAATTAGGCTTTGAACTGTAACTTCCCAAGTAAAGTGCTTAAAGACCTGATAATGAATTTCTTCTTGGAGTTTCGAACGCTGTGACTCGTTTGTTATTAATAACTCTAGTTCCTTTTTGATAGAATCTATCGAATCATCAATGATAACACCTTTAGAATTATCCGTAATGACTTCCACAACACCACCTCTATCGGTTGCCAATACTGCACATTTTAACATCCCAGCTTCTAAAACCGCTGTTGGAAGTCCTTCAGCATATACAGAGGGATTAACAAAAATATCGGATTGAGACATCAGAGACATCGTTTGATCAAAGTTTAGCTTCCCAGTAAATATAATAGAGAAATCATCTTGATATTGCAATCGAAGTTCTTCTAACAAGGGGCCATCTCCAGCAATAACGAGGACGACATTTTCTCTGTTATTTAGTCGTTCAAAAGCCTCTAATAAAAGAAGCACCCCTTTCTCTTTGATAACTCTACCTGCAAATGAAATAATAATTTTGTCTTCAAGTCCTGAGAGATATGATTTATTTTTGTACTGGGTATAAAGACTCGAATCAACTGAATTATAAATAACTCCTGAAGCTTTAATCCCAAACTTTTTAAGCCAACTCATGCTTCTTTTTGAGACGGCATAAAAGTTCGGATGATACCTTTTGATTAAAAATGTTATGACATGTTCATAGATTTTAGCACATGAATCCAAGACCATATGCCCTTTTACATTTTCCCCAACTTGAACATATCCTCCTCCATGTTCAATAACAATTCCAGGGATATTTTTAAGTTTAGCCATTTTTAATCCCATCAGTGTGGTCAAATAAAAACGTGTATTACAGATGATAAAATCAATATTCTCCTTTTTCAATCTTTCAAACATGGATTTGTAGATGTTGTTTTTATTAAAAATAGGATAACGTTGTTTAAATAGGCTTTTAGAGGGGAATCTATAGATAGTCATCATATGACTATTTTCAAGTTCCAATAATTCATGACTATTAGTAGTGACAATAATAACCCTATAGCCTTGATTAATAAGTTGTTGAGCAATTTTCTCAGTATATCGCTCAACACCACCTAAGTGAGGGCTTACAAAAGCCGTAAAAATAGCGACTGTTTTCAAAATATCTCCCTTATTTTAAGTATAATATTGTAACATTACCCTAATAATCATTGCTAAGATAAAGATTAAGGAGCATGTGGCAACTTGACGGTCAGATAATATATTCTGACACTTTTCAAACCTCTTGTTATTAAAAGATAGCCATATAAACATTAAAGGAATGATTCCTAAGAAGTAACGATCTTGAATTCCTAACACAGTCGCTTCTCCAACCGGGGTAAAAGTTAAATATAAGCTTAATACAATTCCCCCAATTATACCAAAAGATATCAGACCCATTCCTACTCGAGATAAGGAGCTAACCTTTACTTTATTAGCGTTATTGATAACCACCATGGCATAATAAACCATACTTAGTGGAAATAATTCTGTCATCCCATAAGATAAGGGTCCAAAAACCTCAATACCTACTGGATTGATTAAATGAAGAAGAGTATGCTTCAGTAAAGTGGCCCCATATGAAATAGGATGTTTTATAATACTAATCAATTGTTGTTTTAAATTAACTCTCTGAAGAAATTCTGCCATATCAATCTGCGGAGATTTAATCTGACCATACAATTTAAGCCAGATAACTGTCACAAGTAATACTGTTAAGATACTCAACAACTTAAAGAACAATACCTGATATTTTTTTTCTTCAAACTTATCAGACGGTATAAAAACAAGCAGAAAAATTAATAGAATGTAAGGTAATTTAGTAAAAGCAATGACTGAACAAAGCAGTGTGTAAAATAGTAAATAAGATATCTTTATTTTTGAAATAGTTATTATCCTGACAAATAGCGAGATTGTTAGGATAATTATCCCTAAAGAAACAGCGTCCTGATTAAAAGAACCAGCAATATATATGTTCATTGGTAACAAACTAGCAACAGCTAGTAATTGTTGACCTTTATCTGCTATTTTTAAAGCAATGTATACCAACAGTCCGTATGCTAACACATTGCATATACGGCCCAAGAGATAAGCTATGCCAATTGGAAGGCCTAAGTATTTACTTAGAACTAAACCAATAGCTTGAGGAATATAAGAAAAATTATAATACCCATTAGTTGATCTGATTTCCTTAAATGAAATCATTTCTTGTGTTTTGTCTTTCAACCAAAGTTGGTGCTGTAATGGCTTCCCAGTATTATGATCAATGATATTGATATCATCTGAAACGACTAATTTAGAGTCATCGTTAGACAAATTTATATTCCCTTCAGATAAATATAAAGCCCTAGCAAAATGTACTCTCTCATCCGGAATATCATTAATTGGCGAAATAAAAGCAGCAATTGTCCCCATAATAGCAATAATTAATAGTGTCGCTACTTCAATCTTAGAGGGTAAAAACGTCATTAAAACTAATGATGTTAAAAATAGAATCACTAAGAATGTTATTGGTAAATCCATTGACTTACCATATAAAGCCACAAATACTGCAAATGATCCTAGTAATATTGCAACTGTCTTTGGTATATTATGCAATCTACTGGTTACGATCTCTAACATAGTCTTTTCCTTTTCCTCTAAATAATTATCTTCCTCTACTTTTTTATAGTTAGTTTTTGTTAGCGTCTTCTACTTTCTCTTTGAGAGCTAAATATTGAATCGTCTTTTTTAGTTTTATCTCCGTAAGTGATAATTTTTTAGTGATGAAAAACTGATTGATGATTAACAAAAATATAATAGATAAAAAAACAAAATTAGCAGGAGACTCAAACCCTAACAGGTCAGAGAAAAATACTGCCATGCCCGGAAAGATAGATAACAAGAGAATAATTAGAGAGAAAAATAGCCAAAAAAAACTATCTTCAATTAAAATTTTAGATTTTCGAATACTATCTATCATGAAAAGTGTTGTCAAGAATGCCACTACTATTAAGATTAATTGCAAACTAATATGCATTTTCTACCTCTTTCTAAAATTCTGAATTAGAATAATCGAAATAAACATGTGAATCATATACTTAATTGATCTTGACAATGTGAGATATGATTGACCAGCTATTCGTTCGTTCATTTGAACCTGAACCTCTGAAACCTTATATCCTTGACGGATTAAATAAGAAATTGTATCTGGTTCAGGAGTATAGTTAATATTAGTGGCATAAATTTCAATCAGTTTTTTATTGAATATTCTCATTCCTGAAGTTGGATCTGTAATTGTTTTTCCTGTAGTCAACTTGATAAAAAGACTAATTAAACTATTTCCTAGCATTCTTAATGATTTATGCTTCTCAACATTCACGAAACGTGAACCTATGACACAATCATTTCCCTCATCAATTGCTTTACTTAGTAATTCAATATACTGAGGCAAGTGTTGACCATCCGCATCAAACTGTAATGCTCTATCATACCCTTTCTTAAAGGCGTATTTAAAACCAGTTTGAATAGCACCAGACAAACCTAAATTTTCTGGTAAATCAATAATATTATAATCATTTAGATGACATATGCTGGATGTTTTATCAGAAGAACCATCATTAATGACAAGGTAATCATACTGCGGATAATTTGTCTTCAAGTTTTCTACAACGCGCTTAATTGATTCCTCCTCATTATATGCTGGAATCATTACTAATAAATCTTTTTTCATATCGTTATGCTATTCCTCTACCTATAAGATTCACTTCTATTTTACCTCTTGCTCGTTAAGACTCGTTTCACAATATATTTCATAGCTCGGGCTGGGCCAATAATAATATATTTTAACGCTCCTTTGATACCACCCATATGATCAAAATTGACGTAGGTTCGAGCTCCACCACTTTCGCGCAAATTGAGAAGCTTATTTTCAATAAAAGGACTAAGATCATAAGAATTTTTGACAATTCGGAAATCATAAAACCTATCCCATGCAATATAAACTAATAATCGCTCAATAGCATGTAAAATTGAGTTTTGAGGTAAGGGTTCTTTCGGAATATCATCAACAGTCAAATCTAAGTCAAACAACGGCTTGAGAGCATCAAATTTAAACCATACAAACGTTCCATAACTCATCACAAAAGTATCCATACTTTGGAAGTCAATTTCTTTTTTTAAGCCCATTTCTTGCCATAAACGCATCATCTCAGGAGCTATAAGATGTTCATTCCATGCATCAACAATTTTGTTGAATCGGAAAAAACTTGGTATATCTGCAATCACTATGCCAATGTCATTATTCTCAAAACTTCTCACAATTTCATTAGCCGGTTTAATCAACATATTGATTAACTCTTTTCTCCAAGACTCTCCTGCCCAAAAATCCGCTTCTTTTGATTTTTTCGTATGAAAATGACCAATATAGTCATAATCACGCAATTTATCCTTTAATAAAAGCATTGGTAGAACATCTCTCCCGACATTACCAGTAACATATAAATGAGCATGTCTATTTGATTGTACTAATAGTTTTTCAATTGCTTCCTTTTTTTCTTTAGTATCGGTTGTAATATAAAGATCATACTGAAATTCCCAAGAATCAAAAGCTTCCAGAAATTCATTTAGTAAATCAACGTAAAACACGTGGAGATGGACAGCAATTCTTGGAACATTCTGTGTTACCAGTGATTCAAAAGGAAGATACTTTCTTGCCAGAAGGTACTTTGCATCTGGTAAACCAACTTGTGACATGTGCGAAATGATAAGGCCTACTGGATATGTGGTTTCTTCTTCTATCATATTCAGTAAATATGGGGTAATATGCTGATTAGCATCAATTGCTTTAACCTTAATGAATGGTACACGATGTTGAAGAATTGCTGTTGGATTATAATAGGAAAAATCCGGATGTAACATAAATGAAGAATCAACCTCTCTTGTGTCAAAGACGGTCTGATAATTAAAACCAGCCTCCAAAAGAGTTGTTGTTACTTGAGTTTCATATTTTTGAATAACTTCTTGAACGTCATCATATTCTTTAATCGTTTTCCAAAAGTTTAGAAAAGCATCACTTTGAATAACATGTTGCTTGAAGGTGATAAAATAACTTTGAATGTGTTCCTTAAAGCTACTTGTTTTTCTATTATTAGTTAGTCCCCAAAAATCTACTGACTGATTGTTATCGAATTTTTCAAAATAGGGTTCCATTTCCCATAATGGTCCAAAACACGTGTCGTTCATAATAGTCAAAGAATCACATAATTTCAGGTCGTCAAAACCACTTTTCATCATGCCGTCATGCCAAGCAGCAAAGTCAAACCCCTTGTTTTCTCGTTGGATAAAAGAATCAATGAGTCTCTGTTTTTGTAAGTTTTCTAACTCTTTTTGTTCCACTTTACTATTTGAAATAAAAACAACTGTTGTAAAGAGTGGTCTCAATTTTTCTAATTGATAGTAAATATGCTTGCTGACTTTATTGTATTTATTAAAGTGAACATATAATAAAACACGATTCATTTTTTTCTCCTAATAAAATCAATGAGTTTTGACAGGTACTTCCAACGACGTGAATTAATGACACAGTTATATTGATGTGTCAATTCACAAATTTGTCGACTCTGATTTTCTATTATCTCTTTTATCTCGAATTCTCTTTCTTTTTGCTGTTCTCTTTTTTCATTGAGTTCTTGTCGTAAATCATTTATCAAACAGCTTAGTTCATGAATACGCAATTCATTTTTACCATCTTGCTCCATTAATAAATTAGCGATTTGCGGTATGTTCGCTTGAGGATATTTATCTAAGTAGGACACTTGTGTTTGAAGCAACTGTTTTATTCGATGAATCATTTTTTTTTTATCAGCTGGCCTAGAATCAGAATTTGAAGTCATCCTGTAAACTGTTGTTGAATCATTAATATAAGTTAGCGACGTTAATTGAAACAACTCTAATTGCATATCAAAAGTATCATCGGGTGTTTCAATGTTAATTTTTTGATTAACAAATCTCATGAGTTCGGCATCAACAACCCAAGTAGAAGCCATTGTCATCCCTTTAAGCGCCAAAACTTTCTCATATGTATCTGTAAAAGGAATATACCCTGTCTCAAATGCATTAGAGTGTAACACTTTTCCTTTATTATCTACAAAGTCAAAGTCTGTATTAGACCACTTCGAATACTTAGATGCTTCTAAAGCATCTACCTGTTTTTGAAGTTTTGAATCATCTGTCCAATAATCGTCTCCATCACACCTAGCAATATATTTTCCTTTCGCATAAAGACATGCCTTTATCCAAGTCTTAGTTATACCTAAATTATGATCATTAAAAAGCAGTGTAATTTTTTCAGGGAACCTTGTTTGGTAGTCTTCTAATATTGTTTTTGATTCATCTGTAGAAGCGTCATCAATAACAATAATATCTACTTCGAAATTTGTTTTTTGATTCAAAAAACTATCCAAAGCTTCACCTAACCATGGAGCTTTATTGTAATTGGTACATATAATTGAAACTTTATGCATAATTTTCTTCCTGGTAACTACAATTAACTAAATGTCCACTGTCCATTTCGCTGATACAGACCACTTGCTGAATCAAGAGCAGAAAAGTCATCTGAAGTTATATCATCCCTTTGAATAATAATTTTAGGAGACTGTTCTGCTGTAGAAAAAAGTAACATTTGCCCATCTTTATCTCGAACAGTTACTTCAAGTTTTAGCTTAATATCATTAAGGTGTGATAAATGACATTGGTAAGAAATAGTCTTTTTCCCTATCCCTTCTACTAACTGATCTAAGGAGTTATCATTATAAACCCAGATATTTCTATCCATATCTGTCAAAGAAAAAGCAATATAGGTGGGTTCATCTTTTAAAACCTCATATGAAACCTCAAACGAAATAATCTCTTTAGGTGTTATTCTTTGCTTAGACGTCAAATTTACCCTTAGTTGTTGAACAATGTCCGATACGGCAACTTTTTCAGAATCTTGTAACTCCTCTTTTGCTTCAGTATTATCCACACTGTATTGATTAGCAACATCAAATGGTTCTCCATAAGCCTTAACAAGACCATCTTCGATAAGTACCGCTCGATTACAATATTTTTTGACAGCTCCCATGTCATGTGTCACTAAGATGGTTGTCTTGCCACTATCTTTTCTTTCCATGAAATAATCGTTACATTTTCGTTGAAAAGCTTCATCTCCAACAGCAAGTACTTCGTCAAGGATAAGAACATCTCCTTGAGCTTTAATGGCGACTGAAAAGGCTAGGCGGACCTGCATTCCAGAAGAATAATTTTTTAACTTCTGATTCATAAAATCATGTAACTCAGCAAAATCCACAATATCATCATACATAGCGTTAATTTCTTCTTTTGTGAATCCTAGCATAGCCCCGTTCATATAAACATTTTCACGGCCTGTTAATTCAGGATTAAACCCTACTCCTAGTTCAATAAAAGAAACCATTTTGCCATCTACGGTTACTTGTCCTTTTTCTGGAGCATAAATTTGTGAAATAATTTTCAGGAGTGTTGATTTACCCGATCCATTTCGACCAACAATACCAAAAAAATCTCCTTTATATACCTCAAAATTAATGTCTTTTAATACTTGTTGTTCTGTAAATCCTTTAATGCCCCTAAAGCGATTAACGAGTGTCGCTCTAAAACTTTTTGTCGCTTCTGTTGGAAGCTTAAAAGATTTGCTAACATGCTCTACTTTAACTGCAATTTTATTATTAATCATTAAATAATCTCCGCAAATTTAGTCGCATTTTTCTTAAAAACGGTTATACCAATAAATAATAAAATAAATGGTATAAGATAAGGAATAGCTATATAAAACCAATTTGTTGACATCTGCCAAATAGTAACATTTGCTCTATCAATAAGTAAATAGCGGAAATCCTGAATCATCTGTGCAATTGGATTTAACATGAGGATTTTCGCAGCAAGAGGATGCCTCTCTAAAACAAACGTGATTGGATAGATAATTGGTGTAGCGTACATTCCTGCTTGCAGTAGGACTTCCCAGACTTGAGCTAAATCACGATAATAAACAAATACTGTAGAGAGTAATAGTGCAATTCCTACTACGAAAACCACTAGCTCAACAAATAGAAAGAAAGAAAAATAAGCGTAATTTGAAATTGTAACGCCGTTAATCAAAGCAAAAATCAAAACAACAACCAAATTTATCAGAAAATTTATCAAAGCACCTAAAATGGCTGAAAAAACAATGATGTGTTTAGAAAAGTTCAATTTTCGCAATAAGTCTCCTCGGGATACAATAGATACCATACCCATACTTGTTGCTTCTGAAAAAAACGACCAGATAACATTAGCCAACAACAAAGCTACAGGAAAGTGTGGAACGTTTCCACCTAAACGAAGGAAACGAATAAACACTAAGTACATAATGGTAAACATCATCAGTGGCTTCAAAATAGACCATAAATAACCAATAGCGCTTCCCTGATAGCGTAATTTAAAATCCGTTTTTACCATTTCTCTCAGTAAAATGCGGTTTTTCTTTGTTAAAAAATTCATTCTTATTTTCTCCTGTAACCAAATAGGGTGATGACTAGGCTCCAAAAAACTAAGGTATGAAAGGCACGGTTTTTACGAAAGCCGTATGTTTTTAAGGTAGCCAACCGTTTAGTCAATGACTTGCTCAATAACGAAACATATGCTTCTACCATATCACGATCTTTTGGTTGTAGTGGTAAATCTAATAATAATTGGGCCTGCTGTTGACTAGAAGTAATCAGCCACCAATACTTTCGGATAAGTTGATGAGGTCTTAGCCAATGCTTCATTCGCTTAGACCAAGTTCTAGCCCCCAGTACATTGGCATCGTGTTGGCGATAGAGTTCCGTTGGAATATCTAGATAGACCAACTTTCCTCTAGCTGCAGCTACTAAAGCCAAGTACCAATCATGCATTAAGAGCCCTTCACACGTGTTCCACTCCTTTGCCAAGGCCTGGTTAATCATCATGGTCCCACCTGTTACCGTATTTTCAGTTAACTCTTGAAGCAAGGTAGTATTGGCGTGAGCAGATTGGGTTTTAATCATGCTGGCGTGGGTTATTTCTAATTGTTGATTGACGACTTTTAGGTCCGTGTAGACCAATAACGGCTTCGATAAATCATGTTTTTGTGCTTCCAACAAGGTCACTTCTAATTTATCTTCTAGCCAAATGTCATCTTGATCACTAAAGAAATAAACATCAGCTGCTTGATATTTTAGGAGGGTATAAAAATTCTTAATAACCCCGAAATTTTCAATCTGATTTTCATTAATCCACTGAATACGTTGATCTTGTTTGACAAACTCGCGAATAATGTCGGGTGTTCTATCTGTGGATCCATCATCTCTAATCAACAAGGTCCAATCCTTGATAGTTTGTTTCTGGATGCTCTGAATCTGTTCGGCTAAGAAGCGTTCCCCATTGTAAGTGGACAATAAAATGTTAATGTTCATCTAAAAATAAAGCCTCGTACTCCCCAACAATTTTTTCCCAAGTGTAGTGTTCCTGAATAATAGCCTTGGCTTTTTTGCCTAAGGCAATATCATCAAGACCTGTATCCACTTGATTAATCAACTCAGCTAATTGACCTTTTTCTTTAGTCCAATAAAAAGCAGCTGAACGTGCCACTGACTGATTAAAATCCACCCCCAACACCAAATTAAGGTTGGTATGGGCTAACGCTTCTAAAAGACCAGGGTTGGTTCCCCCAACTTCATGTCCATGAATGTAAGCAAAAGCTTCTTCACGAATATAGGTCAACAATTCCTTATCATAAAGTGTTCCAACGAACTTAATACGAGGATCTTCATCACAACCTGTTTCAGCAAGCAGCTGCTTGAAATAAGGATTACCTTCATGATTGCAAATAATCACTAAATCGCGTTTGGATGACGATGCCATAAATTCTTTGATGGCTGTCTGGTAATTATTTTCGGGAACAAATCGTCCTAGAATTAAATAATATTCTTTTTCTTTAATGCCAAAGGTTTGGAAATAAGCCTTAACCTTACTGTCAGTTGCTGTCAAACTTGAAGGCGTGGTCTCCGTTCCATAAGCAATAAAACACGTTTTTGACCAAGGATAAACCTGTTTAAGGTAACGATCAATACCGCTATTATCTGAAATAACCAAATCAGCATACTTGGTCATCTGTTTTTCAGCAAACTTTAAATAAGCTTGAACTGGTCTTGACCATTTGGAACGTTTCCATTCCAAACCATCTGGATTAATCAAAAAGCGACCACCTCTGTCATGAATTTGTTTGACAAAAGGAGCAATAAAGGCACCTATGGTATTTCCTAAAACATAAAAAATAGGTTTCTTAATCTGATGCTGATCACAATAAGATAAGGCATAAGCAGTAGCCATCATATCATAGGCAATAACTCTAGCAGGTCCAAGTTTTGGGGGATTAAGGTAAAAACAATCTGCCCCCTTGTAGTCAAAATGAAGCTTATGCTTCGTATTGCTTAAACAAGCAACGTGATAACGAATGTTTTTAGCTGATTGGTGGCTAATTAATTCTTCGACAAAGGTCTCAAAGCCACCATATTTTGCTGGTAACCCTCTGCTACCAATGATGAAAACATCCTGCATTGCATACTACCCCATTTTAAAATATAATCAGTAACATTATACCACATTTAGCGGCCCAATGCGACCTTAAACCAATGAAAGAGAGCCAGTCTCCTTAGACTAACTCTCTTTCACTGCCTTATTGGTGACGGTCTTGTTGGTAGAATTCCTTCAAAGCTTCTTGCCATGTTGGAATCACAAAACCAGTTGCTTTTGCTTTATCAAGATTCATTGTTGAATTTAGAGGTCGCTTAGCCTTGGCTGGAAAGGCAGACGAATCAACTGGCACAACCTCAACTGCTTTGCCTTTTAAGATTTCTTTAGCGAAATCATACCAAGTGGTGTCTTCCTTCGCATCGTTTGATAAATGGTAATAACCAAAGGCTTTTTGATTTTCTGCTAAATAGCACATGAATTCTGCCAAAGTTCTTGTCCAGGTTGGGCGACCATGCTGGTCATTGACAACTGTTAAACGTGGGTGCTTTTCAGCGAGCTGCTGCATGGTAAAGACAAAGTTTTTCCCATAATTCCCAAATACCCAGGCCGTACGAATGATATAGAAGTGCTCTGCATATTGTTCTACCGCTAATTCCCCCAACCGTTTTGTGCGGCCATATTCTGTCTGAGGATCTGGAACGTCAGTTTCTAGCCACTCTTGACCTACAGGTTTATTGCCATCAAATACATAATCCGTCGAAATATAGATAAGTGTGGCACCATATTTACCACAAGCTTTAGCAATATTTTCTGAACCTGTCACGTTAATGGCTTCGTTTAATGCTTTGCCTTCATCTTCTGCTGCATCAACTGCTGTGTAAGCAGCACAATGATAGACTAGAGTTGGTTTTACTTGTGCAAAAACCGCTTCTACTTTATCAGCATCTGTAATATCCATCTCTGCAACGTCTACAGCTACATAATCCACATGTCGTTCATCTAATAAATAACGAAGTTCTGTTCCTAGTTGCCCATTGCTTCCCGTAATTAAAATCATCGTTTCTCCTTATTCATAAGCAAACCATCTTACTTTATTCAGTAAGTGTCTTTATCATTATTGAATGGTTACTACTTTTAACGTCTTTATTTTACATCAAAAAAGGGAATATTTCATCCCTTGATGATGATATTAGCGAATACCTAATGCAATTCTGGCATAACGACTCATTTTATCTACTGTCCAAGCAGGATACCAGACCAACTTTACTTCGGTCTTGGTTACTTCTGGAACATCTCGCATGGCATCGTGAATATGATCTGTCAGTAAATCAGCCAGCGGACACCCCATCGTCGTAAGAGTCATGTCAATCTCTGTATGCCCATTGTCATCAAAACGGATTTCGTAAATCAAGCCTAAATTAACAATATCAATACCTAACTCTGGGTCAATAACCGTTTCCAGGGCCTCAAGAATCCTATCTTTAATAGTTGCCACTTGCTCTTCGGTATATTTTGGTGTCTCAGTCATGATCTCCCTTTCATTTGTTGAATGTTTTCCACATAGACAGAAAAGTCCCTTAAAGGCTTTAGCTACATTCACCCAAAGGATCTCTCCCTAATGCCATAGATAAAGATACCCACTGAGTTCGGAGTCCTTTCTTTTTGTAAAGGTAGACCGATAAAACCATCCAGTAGGTTTCAGGTGCGGTTGTAATGTCAAACTTGCTATTTAAAATGCCCACCAAGTTCGGTCCACCTTCTAATTTTTAGGTGTACCAGTGATAAGCAAAACTTTGGGTTTTAGTTTCCTTCCTATTTAAATCCAACGACCTAAAATCCTCTACTGGACGATTCTAGTCCTCTATAAAGTCTCTTAATTGCTTGCTACGGCTTGGGTGGCGGAGTTTGCGAAGCGCTTTAGCTTCAATTTGACGGATACGCTCACGGGTAACGTTAAAGACTTTACCCACATCTTCAAGAGTGCGCATTTTACCATCGTCAAGTCCAAAGCGTAGGCGAAGAACATTTTCTTCTCGATCTGTCAAGGTATCCAAAACCTCATCTAACTGTTCACGTAGAACCACGCGAGTAGTGTAATCAACAGGATTTTCAATGACTTCGTCTTCGATAAAATCACCTAAGTGACTATCATCTTCTTCCCCAATTGGTGTTTCTAAAGAAACAGGTTCTTGAGCAATTTTTAGAATTTCACGAACCTTGTCTGGAGTCATTTCCATGCGCTCTGCAATTTGTTCTGGTGTCGGGTCTTGCCCTAACTCTTGCAACAAATTACGCTGTTCACGAACCAATTTGTTAATGGTTTCTACCATGTGAACCGGAATACGAATCGTACGAGCTTGGTCTGCAATAGCACGGGTAATAGCCTGACGAATCCACCAAGTCGCATAGGTTGAGAATTTAAAGCCTTTTGAATAGTCAAACTTATCAACAGCTTTCATTAATCCCATATTTCCTTCTTGAATCAAGTCCAAGAATTGCATCCCACGACCAACATACCGCTTGGCAATAGAAACTACCAAACGTAGGTTAGCTTCTGCTAAACGTTGTTTAGCTTCTAGGTCACCTTCTGAAACTGCTACTGCTAACACTTTTTCTTCTTCACTTGTTAAAAGTGGTACCACACCAATTTCTTTGAGGTACATGCGGACAGGGTCATTCACTTTAGCAGAATTGCTACCAATTAATTCTTCATCGGTTAACTCTTCTGGTTTTGGTTCTTCCACAATATATTTAGACGATGGATTGCCTTCTTTATCAGTAATAGAAATTCCACCATCCGTCAAACGCTCAAGGAGGTCATCAATTTGATCAGCATCCAAGGCAAATGGAATGACAAGTTTTTCAGTTACATCATCATCAATAGCTGTTCCTTCTTTTTTATGATGACGAATAAACTCCGCAACTTGAACATTAAAAGTTGTAATTTCTTTTTCTTTTGTCATATTTTCCTCTATTCCATTTTTCGTTTTTGAGCAATTAGATTTTCTAATACTTCTAAGGCTAATTCATGATCGCCTTTATTACTTGACTCTCTCACTTTTTTACTTTGTTTATGAAGGTCTCGTTCTGCTAAAAGCTTGGTGCGCTTGGCTAAAATATCAGCAATTTCTCCTGGAGCCACCTCTTCAGGAAGGTTAGATTCCAAAATACTATAGTAAGCCTGATTGACATCTTCGGGCATTTCGGACAAGTCGTAAGAAGTGATTTGCCCCTGCTTTTTCAGCTGCTCATAGAGCACCTGAAAAGTGGGTGTATCAAAATAAAAATCCTTCCGATGACGAAACTCTGTCAGCAGGTAATCATGGTGTAAAAGCCTATGCAAAAGATGCCCTTCTGCTTTGGCAACAGCTGTAAGACTTTTGGTTACCGGTAGGGTAACAAGTCGGCTAACAGGTTGAACAGGCGCTTCCTGTAGTCTTCTCCTATCCTGTGCCCTCAAGGCGTTGACTGATTGTTCTACCTGGAAGTAATCAAAGTCTGGTAAGAGATCAGCTACCTTATTAATATAAGAATTTTGAGCTGTAATTGAAGGTGATTGTGCAATTAAGGGAGCTATTCTCTCCACATAAGCAATTTGAGACTGCAAATTGTCCATATTATCAGGCTTGAGGTAATCAATGAAGAACTCCACACTACTGATACGAGACTGCTTAAGCAAATCTGCAAACGCTTCGGGGGAATGCCGTTGCACAAACTCATCAGGATCCATTTTGTTGGGAATCCTGACAATTTCCACTACGAAATCTTTAAGTAAGTCGAGTGATTTAGCAATGGCATTTTGGCCAGCATGGTCACCATCATAAGTCAAAACCACTTTTTTAGTGACCTGTTTAAGATGAGTAACATGTTCAGGAGTTAGAGCAGTTCCCATAGAAGCAATTGCATTTTCATGACCAGAACGGTAAGCGGCAATCACATCCATGAAACCTTCCATTAAAAAAACTTCATGAGTTTTGGCAATAACAGGCTTGGCTTTGTCAAGGTGATAAAACTCATAAGACTTATTAAATAAAACGGTTCCTCTTGAATTTTTATACTTAGCCTGTTTCTTCTCTAAATCACTCTTTGTCCAAATTCGACCTGAAAAGGCGATAATATTACCTCTGTCATCTGACAAAGGGAACATGATACGATTGCGAAAGGCATCATAAATAGTATTTGATTGTTCAGACAAGTTAAATAATCCTGAGGCTGCTAGCTGGCTCTCGTCGTATTTTTTAGAAAGAGCTTGGTAAAGGTAGTCCGACTCATCAGGCGACAACCCAATATTAAAATGTTCAATCAAGTTGTCATCTAAACCACGTCGGTAAAGATATTGTCTTGCTTCTTGGCCGATGGTAGTTGTCATCAACACAGCATGGTAAAATTTTGCAGCGTCTTCGTGCAGAGACATCAAAACCTTATGGGGATTCGTTTTAGGACTAGAACTCCCAGATTGTCTGGGGGGTATCTCTAACGCTATCCCTGCTCTCTCAGCAATAATCTGAACACTTTCTAAAAAAGGAACTTGACGATAGTCCTCGATAAATTTAAAAACATCCCCTGATTTTCCACAACCAAAACAATGGAAAAATTGTCTGTCTTCAATGACATTAAAAGAGGGCGTTTTTTCTTTATGGAAGGGACATAGGCCGAGGTAGTGTCGACCAGCACGGGAAAGCTTAACGACTTCTCCAATAACATCGACAATATTCACACTGTTTTTTATTTGGGAAATCATCTCTTTGTCAATTGCCAAGTCATCACCTCCCCATAAAAATCCCATTATAGTTTTATGTTTCATTATACCATTGAAGACCTCATTTGTAAATTTAAAAATACAGGTGGTCCCATTGGATTTTGCAGGTCAATTGTGATATCATTAGGTTATATTAGAAAAAAGGGGAATTCTCATGATTAAAGAATTAAAAGCATTTTTGTTTAGAGGAAACGTCATCGATCTTGCCGTAGCTGTTATCATTGGTAGTGCTTTTGGCGCAATCGTGACATCATTTGTTAACGATATCATCACACCACTTATCTTAAATCCAGCCTTGAAAGCTGCCAATGTGGAAAACATTACTCAATTGACTTGGAACGGTGTTAAATATGGTAACTTCTTAGGCGCTGTTATTAACTTCCTTATCATTGGTACTAGCCTTTTCTTTGTTGTCAAAGCTGCTGAAAAAGCAATGCCTAAAAAACAAGAGGAAGAGGTTGTTGAAGTGGCAGCTCCTACTCAAGAAGAATTGCTTACTGAAATCCGTGATTTGTTAGCAAATAAATAAACCACTACACCTTAAAACAGTTGGATACCTACTCCAACTGTTTTTTTGACGACAAATTTATTATAACACCATTTGCTGCCAAGATAATAAAAGCAACCCTAGGTCTTTAGGATTGCTTTTATTGTCTCATGTTAGAATTTTTTACGTTTGCGAGCTGCTTCTGATTTACGTTTACGTTTTACAGAAGGTTTTTCGTAGAATTCACGTTTACGTGATTCTTGAAGAGTACCAGCTTTAGTAACAGAACGTTTGAAGCGACGAAGAGCATCGTCAAGAGATTCATTTTTACGTACTACTGTTTTTGACATGTGTTTCACCTCCTCAAGATATTGTAACATTTTCACGTTCTAAGCCATATTACATTATTTTTCGGAAAAAGTCAATCCAATTTTACATTTTATTCGACAGATTTTCCTGTTAATGATGCTGCTTCTCGAATAAAGGTCTTGTACTGATTATCCTCAGCTAATTTTGCAATAACTTTATTAACAGTTTTGGTTAAGGCTCCGCTATTTTTCGGAAGAGCTACTGCTTTAGCATCACCATCAGTGGTTTTTAAACTAAAAGAAGCCAAAGCTAAATCTTTATGTTGCGCCAAGTAGCCAGCTGCTACTGGTCCTTCTAAATCAACAGCGTAAACTTGGCCAGCTTTCAACTCATTGACAGCCTCTCCCATAGCTGTTAAAGCAACAAGATTAGATTTGGGTAACTGACTTTTAACCAAGCCTTCCTCAATACTACCTTTTTGAGCTGCTACTTTTTGTCCCTCTAAACTTGTCACGTCTTTAGCTGCTTTTGCATCCGCAGCTCTCATTAGAATGGCATTTTCAGTTTCATAATAAGGGGTTGAAAAATCATAAACTTTAGCTCTCTCTTTTGTGTAAGATAAGCCAGAGATAGCCATATCTGCTTTACCAGTTTGCAAGCTAGACAAGACATTGTCAAAACTCATCGGAGACAACTCTAGCTTAACGCCTAGTTCATCAGCAATAGCTTGCGCTAATTGAATATCAGCTCCAACAATTGTATCTTTGCCATTAACCAAGGCTTTAAATTCAAAAGGAGCGTAATCAGGACTAACAGCAATCACAAGTTTACCTGCTTGTTTGATACTATCTTGGCGATTGACTTTTTCAGACTTTCCGCAAGCTGCCAAAGTAAAAATGAGGAGTGGAATGAGAAGACTAAATAGTATTTTTTTTAGGTTCATAGTATATTTATTCCTTTTTATTGTTAATGTAGTCTATTATAGTGCATTATTATTCAAAGGTCAATACTTTACGGTGTGATTTTTAAACATTCTGATAGTACTGCTAATCCCGCTTTAAGAATGTCAGATTGACAACAATAGCCAATCCGTATATGCTTTTCGCGACCAAAGCGATTGCCAGGAACGACTAGGGTACCATAGTCTTTGAGAAGACGAAGGGCAAAAGCTTCGATGGGCTCTTGAATGTCTAGTTTCACAAAAGCTGTCGAAACGTGTTTCGGTTTAATATAAGAAGCCTTATCTTCTTGTTGTATCCAGTCATCAAGATGTTTTAAATTTTGATTGACAAGTGTTCGATTCCGTTCCAATAATTTAGAAGCATGTGTTAAGGCCAAGGTTACTACCATATCATCAAAGACACCAGCACAAATCATCGTATAATCCCTATATAACCTAAACCGTTCTACTATTTCCTCAGACGCTGCCAGCCAACCTACACGAAGCCCCCGGAAGCGAAAAAGTTTTGGACATGCTATTGACAGAAATCCCTTTATGGTAAAGGTCTGCAATAGCTAATAGTTCATCGGAAGCAAAAGAATGGTAGACTTCATCACTTAAAATGTAAAGATTATGAGTTTCAGCAATAGCGATCAAGCGGTCCAAGTATTCCTTATCCATATAAGCCCCAGTAGGGTTGTTAGCATTATTGATGGTAATCAGCTTCGTATTGGGACGAATAAGTTGTTCTAATTGATCTAAATCAGGAAGCCAATTCAGTTCTTCTTTAGTCTGCCAATAGTCAACTGATGCTCCTAATGATTCAGGAATATCATACAGTTGCTGATAAGCAATCACATGGTCGCCGACTTCAACAAGGGCATAAAGAAGGGTAAAATTAGCCCCTGTGGCTCCATTGGTCTGTAAAATATTATTAGGACTTAAGGTCTGATAGAGATTGGCAACAGCTTGTTTAAAATCATGTGAACCTTCAATCCAGCCGTAATCCATGGGCTTTTGAGCAAGGGTCTGGAAAAATCTTTGAGGGTCTGTGCCTGTTATGCTGAATAAGTTCTCTAAAGTTAGGGAGGCAATAGAGGAGCCTGCAATATCATAGGTAGCCTCTTTTTCATACTGGTTTAGCCATTCCTCCACACCAAAAGCTGGTAGATACATCCTTGTCCTCCTGTCTTATTTTTATTACATTGTAGCATAAAAAGATACTTCTGTTACTACTACTTATGCATAGCCATTCATTGGTCACTTGAATAAATCACAAAAAAGAGAGGATTCCTCTCTTTTTTCTCTTTTATCTACACGAAAGAGGCAGCCTCAAAGCGTCACAATAGCCAACTCTGGTCCGCCCATCAGCACCAGGTACTTTTTGGTTACAGGAAGTCCATAGATCTGGCTAAGCGCTTCTGCATATAATTCCAATTGTTGTTGATAGCGTGTTTTTAAGTCACTCGGATGACGATACCTATCTGTTTTGTAGTCTATCAATTCGATATGATCTTCAAACAAGAGAAAGGCATCTATAATCCCACGAATGACATAATCTTCTTGGCTGAGAGGGTCTTTCTTGAGGATGGCAAATGGAGCTTCTCGGTAAAGGTTAGTCGAGTAGGTTTGAAACCTTTTTCCTAAAGCCGTTTCAGTAAAGAACTGTTCTACCTTTTGTAAATCAAGGGCTGCTTTGACCACTGCTTCAGCTTCTATTTCTTCCAACGCTTGCGCAATTGTTGCCAAACTGATTGGCTTCGTTAAAGGGATGGCTTGCATGAGTCGATGAAGGGCTGACCCTACCTGACTAGCTTCAACTTTAACTTGCTTTGAAAATTCAGGTAAGGTAAATTCGTTGAGTGTCCGATAACTTTTTTCCATAACCTCGACGCCATCTGAATCCAACAGGGGCTCATAAGCAGCTTTTAGTTGGCTTGGCGTTCGGACTGTTGGTAGGTGAATGGCAGCTTCATAGCGTTCATTAAGTTGAGATACCTTATTAAGCATGTCAATGGCTCTCGTAATATCTGCTGACTGACGATTGTCTTTGAGGTCATCCGGTTGTAAAACCTGTTGACTCTGTAAATGACCAATAGCTTCTGGACTCAATTCACTTTCTTCAATAAACTGAACATCAAAATGGAGATCTTCTGCAGTGAAGGTATCTGCTATCGCTAAAAGCCAATCTTGGAAGGACATTAGTCGCTCACGCAGAGCTAAAGGCAAATGATTTCCCAAGCGTTTGCCATCGGTGAATTCTTGACTTTTCTCCTTGCTTGCCTTGCCTATCAGATAGATTTGCTTTTCAGCCCGTGTCATAGCAACATAGAGTAAGCGCATTTGCTCAGATAGAGTCGCCAAACGCAGCTCTTGTTTATTGAGTTGATAGGGGAGAGTTTCCATACTCACTTTCACTGAAGGTAACGTTTTTTCTTCCAGAACGTCTTTGACATCAGCTAAATACTTAATACCAATGCCCTGTTGACGGCTTAAAATAAATGGCGCATGGACATCTGTCATGGCAAAACGCTTATCACAGTTGAGGAGAAAGACATACTTGAATTCCAATCCCTTGGACTTGTGAATGGTCATCAGATTAACCGCTTGTTTAGGACTAGCTACCTCAACATCGGCTAAATCATTTTGTGTTTCCAGCACCTTGTCAATCATGCCAATAAAACGCGAGAGACCTTTGTAACCTGATTGTTCAAACTGATTAGCTCGAAGAGCTAAGGCATATAAATTAACTTGTGCCTGTTCTGCTTTAACTTGACTACCCACAAAGTCAAAATAGAAACGGTCATTGAAAATTTTCCAAATGAGATCATAGAGCGACCTGATTTTAGCGTAACGGCGCCAGCTTTTTAAGGTCTCTATAAACCTGCTTAGTTTTAGTTTTAGGTCTTGATGGACCAACTCAGGGTGTGTTCCTGTGCCAAGGCATGCTCTCTCCAGTTTATCATAGAGGCAATCTGCTTCTTTGTCGTCTCCTTGTTGGAGAGCTAGCCTGGTCAGTTCATCTTCATCAAAAGCAAACATCGGTGAACGCAACAGGGCGACCAAGGCATAATCATTTCTTGGGTTATTAATAGTACGTAAAGTATCCAACATCACCATTACTTCAACCGACTTGAGGTAATTTTGCTGACCACCATCTTCCACAAGCGGAATACCGTATTGGTTAAAGGTATGAAAAATGGCATCATTTCTTGTTCTGGATGATACTAGGAGGGTTATATCCTCAAAAGGTACGTGCTGTTCATTGTATAACCTAAT
Source organism: Streptococcus dysgalactiae subsp. dysgalactiae (assembly GCF_900459225.1). Classification (NCBI taxonomy): domain Bacteria; kingdom Bacillati; phylum Bacillota; class Bacilli; order Lactobacillales; family Streptococcaceae; genus Streptococcus; species Streptococcus dysgalactiae. The sequence continues at coordinate 805,917 of NZ_UHFH01000003.1, read as the reverse complement.
GATTTCTTTAGCAACGATGGTCACTTCACTAGGAGAAATGTCATCCGCATCTTCTATGTCAAGATGATCTTCGCAATCGGTATTATAAAGCAGGAGCTTAGCACGATGCTCTGGGGAAGCAATTTTTTGACCAATGCTACCTGCCACCAACTGGTGCTGCTCATCATACAAAATATCTCCTAAGGACTCATCCATTAAATGAGTAAAGACAGCATTGCTAGCTTCTAAAACTTCTGATTGACTCCGGAAATTCTCTTTCAATAAAATGAGTTTTCCTTGCTCAGGATAGGTTTGATAGTCCTTGAATTTTTGATTGAAGATCTGAGGATCTGCCTGTCGAAAACGGTAAATGGATTGTTTAATATCACCCACCATAAAACGGTTATGTCCATTTGATAATAAGGTCAACAGCCGTTCTTGCATATGATTGTTATCCTGGTACTCATCAACCATGACTTCATGATACTGGTCTTGATATGTCTGCCTGATGTCAGGGTTTTCTTCTAAAATCTGTATGGCAAAATGGGCAATATCTGAAAATTCAAAAGCACCTTCTTGTTTTTTGGCATCCAGATAAGCCTTCGAAAAAGCAAGCACAACAATCTTCAAAAGCTCTAATAAGGGAATACTTTCTGGCTGATAGGTTAAAATGGTTTCTAAGTGCCTAAATCGGATGAGCTTTTGGTGCAAACTCTTGAAAACAGGGTATTTGATCCCAGCCACTGTCACATCATTTCCAGTCGGCAAAAGAGCTGTCAGGTCCCTTGCCAATTGGCTTAACCCCTGTCTCCCATAGAGGTGAGGAAAGTCACGCGCCCATTCGTAAAGCTTCTCTATTATGACCAAATGTTTGACGTATTTGGCTGTTGGTTTCCCAGCTTTTGTCAGCTGACCATAATCTTCCATGTCAGTCACCTCTCTTAACTGATCTGCGGTATCTTGCATGGTTGACAGCAAGAGTTGAATCTCTTGTTTAGGGACATCTTCAATCCCTTGATAGGTTTGAGCAGCTTTTAGAAAGGTTTCTTCTAACCACTGTTTCGGATTTTCGGTAGATTGGCTAAAGGCGTAGCAACTATAGACGACTTCTCTAAACGAAGAAGCATCTTTACGATTACCGGAAAAATTTTTGACCAATGCCTTAAACAAGGACGAATCATCTTGAGTCATAAATTCTTCAAATAATTTGCTAAAAACATCTCGCTTTAGAATGTCTTGCTCCGCCTTATCTTGCATGATACGAAATTGAGGGGAAATACCAATGCTGTACCCGTAACGGATGAGGACTTTTTGAGCAAAAGCATCCATCGTCCCAATATCAGCCTGTGATAAAGCTTGTAATTGGTCTGTTAGATAAGCTTTTAGCAAAGGATCACTGGTTTTCGCAATTTGCGCATACAGTTTTTTTCAATACGTTCACGTAACTCGGTAGCCGCTTTGACCGTAAAGGTTGAAATAAAAAGTCTATCTACTGAAACACCCCTTAGGATTTTATCAAGAATCCGTTCCACCATAACAAAGGTTTTTCCAGATCCAGCTGAGGCTGACACCAAGATATTTTGCCCACTGGTATAAATAGCTTCGATTTGTTCTGGGGTTCTTTTTTGCGCTTGACTACTTTGAGCTTCTTTTTCTTTTAGTTGCGCAATGGCACTTGGACTTAAAAAAGGGTCAAATGATATCACAGGTTATCCTCCTTTCTCATTAACGTTAAAAACTGCTGGCGCTTATCTTTGGCAGGGAGCGTTACAAGATGCCTTGCTTGGTCCAAATCAAGATCAGCCTCAAAACGTGTAATAGCCTTGAGTTGTTCTCCTTGAACAGACTTCCCATCACTTGTATAAGGGTTAATGACAAAATGCCCTTTCTTAATCTGCTCTGCTGCTTTCTTGTAAAGAAGAGCATTATAAGTCAAGAGGGTTTGTAACTCTTCAGTGGAGTAAATTGCATTTCGCGTCTGGTAAGCACCATTTGCTAAATATTCTTTTTCAGACTCTAAAAAGATTCCTTTATAGGTCAACTCTTTATAAATACTTTCAACCAGTTTATCATCAAGTGCTTTGAAAGTTGCTAAGTCTAACTTAGGCTCTTGCAAATGCAAGTACATGGCACCAAATAAGTGCCCTAAATCATCTGGTCCAAATTGTTGCTGCAAAGCAGCCAGATAAGTAACAAGTTGTGGGCTTAACCCATTGTAAAATTTCCCGATATCAAACTGATTCGCGCTGGATTTATAATCAACAATCCCTAGACTCCCATCACTTAACTGATCGATCCGGTCAATTATCCCATGGACCACTATCTGATCTGTCACTTGCAGGGCAAAAGGGTCTTCTTGTCGACTTACAGTCATATTCTGATTAAGACGCAAAATAGAAGCGGTCGACTTAGCAATATCTTCAAGCAAGTCTAAACTGAAACGATTTTCAGCACTGTCTTGATAGATATATTGAAATTCTTTTTCTTGGTTAGTTTGATGAATAGCTTGCGCCAATTTGCTGTCAAAGGAAGCTGCTGTGTGATCCGTCATCACCAATTCAAATACCCGATGTAAATATTGCCCATGAATGCGGGCATCAGGATGAATAGATTCGGCTTCTTGTAATCCTAGGACATACTGCAAAAAATACTTGTACTGGTTATTATAAAAAACAGTCAGAGCAGTCGATGATAGTCTAAGCGGACGATCGCTTGGAAAACGTGCCTCAATAACCTCGGAGGCTAGAGGTTTCGTCACCAAATGGTCATCTAGCATAGGAAGTGTGACCTGCTGATGCCTTAATTGTCGTCGGAGATAACGAAGGGCAACAGTCCAAAAAGTCTTGTCCTGTTCGGTCATGTCAGCCACTATAGCTTCTCGATTAAGGTCAACTAAACGTGACAAAAGGGCCTTATAGTTGCCAATATCACTAGCAGCATAAGAAAAGCGATTGCTTCCTTTATCAATCAGTGGAAGACCAAAGGACATCAATTCCTTGAGGTAAGGAGACAAGTCATCTGAAAATTCGTTCACTAGTGCTGGGACACTCAGGACCAATTCTTGAGTGGCTGCATTCAAAAGTGAAAGAGCTGTCTGATGATTTTTCCTGCTATTTTCGATACTGCCAATGTCAAAATGCTGGAAGCTATCAGTGATTTCATTAATTCTTGCCCGCTCTTGATCAGAAAGTAACCCTGTCTCTTTGACTTGCTTTGGAAAATGAGATTGCGTAAGACCAATAGCATAAACAAAAGGTTTTGAGTGAGGTTGCACCAAATCATAGGATTTGATAGAAACAACATCTAAAGTAGCTGGAACAATACGATAATGGGCCGACTGCATTCCCATTTTGATCAAGGAAAGACAGTCCGCCAGTTTCAACTTTTCCTGACCAAAAGTCTGGTAAAAAGAGGTTAACACGTCGGTGAATGTTTTCCAAACTTCTTCATTTTTCTCTGTCTCTAGCTCATTTTGGCCCAGGTTTTTCATATTTTCTGCTAACTGAACATCTTTAAAAAAGGTCATCAATTTATCTAGCAATGACGTTCCCAATTGTTTTTGACTCTTAAATAAGGCTTGCAAAGGAGAAAAAATAGCTTCTCTTATCTCGTTTAACAACTCCAACGGGTAATGACGAGAGGAATTAATCGTAAAAGGCCTTGAAAATTTAGTAAATCCTTTAATGTCTGCAAATTGGAGGTATTCTTCAAAGCGGTCAACGTCACTATCGGCAAAACTTCCAAAAAGTCCTGATTTGAGCAGATTTAAAATATCTTCACGACGCCAATTATAGCGCTGGCTCCGCTCTAAAGATTCTATAAATTGCACTAAGGGATGAGCGGTCATGGATTCTGCCTTCCCTAAATAGTAAGGAATCTCAAATTTGTCAAAAATGGGACCAATTTGTAACTGGTAGGCGTCCACATCTCCTAGCAAGACCAACATGTCCTTATAGCGATAACCTTCATACAATTTTTCTCGAATAGCCTTAGCAACATGCTCTATCTCTTCTTTTTGCTGATGGCTTTGCCAGATGTGAATGTCTTCCTTATCTTTTTCTTCCAATTGCCAGTCTACTTGGGAAAAATCATGATGAGCTTCAAATAACTGAGTCACTCTTGAAAAAGACGGCGCGAAGACCTTTTCCGATTGAGAATAAATCGGTTTTGTCTCGTACTGTTCAGCAAGCCCTTGCAAAAATTGGATACTGGCCTCATAAATATTTCCTTTAATAAACGGTTTTTGGTAGGATTTCTGACTAATATAACTTCCTATCACAATCTCTTGACACTTGCTGTTAAGAAGAGATAATAGGTAATCTTCTTCAGCAGAAAAACGAGAAAACCCATCAATAACTAGCACTGTTTTTGACAGTTGTTCGTCCAATTGACCTGTTGCAATAGTTTTAGCAAAGGACATCAAAGCACTGTCTTGATGGTAATCTTGCTGAGTCATGAGTTCTTCGGCAAGGGAGATAATTCTTATTAGGTCTTCTTGTTTACCGGGAGTATCTAACTCGGTTAACTCATAGACACTAAGGTTAGCCGTTTTTAATTCTTGATAGAGATCAATTAGCTGCTTAATAAAAGCCGGATCGTCTTTCAAGCGACCATAAACAGGAAGATCTTCAGGGGTTAACTGCATTAAGACGCGGTAAAAAATCATGGCTAAGGCTGTCTCGTCCAAGGCTTGTTTTGACTCAGAGTTAGAGATCGTAAAATACCTTGCCATCTGAGCAAAACGCGTCACGGTAATGGAGAAGGACCCTCGTTCTGGTAGCAAGGTCAATACTTCTCTTTCCTTTTCAAACGAGAGAGAGTTTGGAGCAAGGTAAAAGACACGGTAACCTCGAGAGGCAGCCTGCCTTGCCTCAGCTACCAAAATGTCTGTCATTGAATAGGTCATTTCTGTATAAATTAGTTTCATAGAGCTCCTTTATGGTGACCAAATCTGTTTTGTTATATTATAGCAAATCCCTATAGCTTTTCCTATTTTAGACTAATTAAAAATCATCTCAAAATAGCGTTTTCAAGCACTAAAACAAGCATTTCTGACCGAATTATTTTATAATAGTAACAAGAAAGAAACGAGGGAAATCTTATGAAAACGGATGATTTGAGAGAAAGTCAACAGGTTGAAGATAGACGTGGTCAATCGTCTGGTTCTTTTGGTGGTGGGGGCCTAGGGGGCGGTCTTCTGCTTCAATTACTCTTTTCACGAGGAAGTTGGAAAACCAAACTTGTTATTCTACTCCTTCTCCTAGTCATGGGAGGGGGTGGCCTATCTGGTGTTTTCGGAGGCAATCCTTCTTCCACCAATAACAATGCCTACCAATCAAGCCAAGTAACACGTACAAATGGTGATAAGGCTAGTCAAGAGCAGGTTTCCTTTGTCAGCAAGGTCTTCGCCTCTACCGAAGACTATTGGACCAAACAGTTTAAAGATAAGGGGTTAACTTACAACAAACCAACCTTAGTCTTATATTCTGGTGCCACACAGACAGCTTGTGGGACAGGTCAAGCCTCTGCTGGTCCTTTCTATTGTCCAGGCGACCAAAAAGTTTATTTAGACATTTCGTTTTACGATGAGTTGTCTACTAAATACGGCGCCAAAGGCGATTTTGCCATGGCCTATGTGATTGCTCATGAAGTTGGCCATCATATCCAAAATGAAATTGGCATCATGGAAGACTACGCTAGTGCTAGACAAGGACGCTCAAAGGCAGAAGTCAATCAACTCAATGTTAAGTTAGAGCTTCAGGCTGACTACTATGCTGGTGCTTGGGCTAATTATGTTCAAGGGCAAGGCCTTTTAGAAAAAGGAGATATTGAGGAGGCAATGGCAGCAGCTCACGCAGTTGGGGATGATACTCTGCAAGAAGAAGCTTATGGCAGAGCCATTCCAGATAGTTTTACCCACGGAACTTCGCAACAACGACAGCGCTGGTTTGACCGAGGTTACCAATATGGCGACTTTGAGCATGGTGACACCTTTAGCATCCCTTACAATAAACTTTAACTAAGAAAAACCAACATTACCCAAATAAAAACCAAACGAGTGTAACACTTGTTTGGTTTTTATTTTTCTTTTAAACAGCAATAACAACTCTACCTATTTTTCTTGGCGCAATACACCATCTTCCATGCGATAAACCTTGTCACAAGATGCCAGCATCCGATCATCATGAGTGACCATAATAATGGCCTTGTTTTTTTCTTTACTTTCCTTAGCTAACAGTTTGACCACTTCATAGGCTTTTTCAGTATCCAAACTTGCAGTAGGTTCGTCTGCCAATATCAGTGCTGGATCATGGTAAAGAGCACGGGCAATCGCCGCTCTTTGCCTTTCTCCGCCGGATAATTCTTGAGGCAACTGATGTTTTAGCCCTGCAATGCCTAAATCGTCAAATAACTGATTGGCTTTGGCTTTTTCTTTGCTTCCTGTCAAATGATCGACCAATTCCAACTGCTGCTGGACTGTTAAAAAAGGTATCAGATTGGAGGCTTGTAAGATAAAACCAATAGATTGGAAACGCAAGCGTGAGCGCTCTTTTTCTGATAAATGCGTATAATCAGTACCATCGATGATTAGCTGTCCAGAACTTGGGGTCTGTAGACCACCAGCAATGGTCAAAAAGGTTGATTTCCCAGAACCTGATGGTCCCACAATCGCTACAAATTCCCCAGCTTCAATGGAAAAGTCAGTTGCCTTTAACGCATTGATTTCTTGATGACCGTCTTGAAATGTTTTGGTCACTTGTTTAAATGTTAAAACCGACATCACTACCTCCTATCCAATTGCTTTCAAAGGATCAATTCGTACAATGCTAAAAACAGAAAATAAGGTTCCTAACAAAGCAAAACAAATCATACTGACTAATATCGCTAAGTAAACTAGCCAATTACTTTGGAAAGGAACTGCTTCAGGGAGCACTAAAGACGTCAACCAAGTTCCCAATAACCCTAAACCGCTTCCTAAAGCACTTAACAAGAAGGTTTGCAGCAGAACTGCTTGTGCAATCGTTATATTCCCGATACCTTGAGCCTTCATGATACCGAAAATAGGAGCCTTTTGAATGGTTAACACATACATAAAAATACCAATGATGATGGCTGAAATCACAATGAGAAACCCAATCATAAAACCAAAGGTCAAAAGCTGTGCCTTGTAACCAGGCAATTTAGTAATAAAGGTTTTGATAGGCAACTTTGTCAACTCTTGATTAGGGTAGTCTTCTAGGTTTCCCCTCACAATAAACGCATTAACCAGTTGCTTCTTCTTAGTCTCCCCCTTACCATTTTCTAAGGTTTGAAAGGCATCGAGCGACAGGTAAGCAACAGGGGCCACACTAAATTTAGCATTTTGAGTATAGCCAACGATAGTTAATGCTTGACTAAAATTCGACGTGTAAAAATCCTTACCAATCGCAAAAGCTTCCTCTTTTGCAAGGCTTTGATCTAAAACAACCTCTTTGTTAGTCTTAAATAATCGACCTTTTACAATGTTAGGACGAATAAAGCTAGTAGAATCAATCCCGAAAAGGCTGACCTTAACTTTGTCGGCATCTTTAGGATTTTGAACTGACCACGCCACAGTATTGAGTTGAGCAAGAGGAGCTATCTTGTCTGCTGTTATTTGATATTCTTGAGCTCTGGACACCTGTGATAAGGTCAAGGTAGCATCAGCATCCTTGGCTAGTAAAACACTGTCAGCTTTCCAAAGATCAACCGCCGAGCGGTTCTCCTGCATCAAACCAAAGGCCAATCCTGATAAAAAGAACATCAAATAGGCAACCAAACATAGCAAACCAGCAATTAAACCATACCGCAATTTGGATTGTTTCATTTCATTAAATGCTAAAAACATCTCTCATTCCCCCTTATTTATATCACTAACTTAACATAACTTCCCAGAAATCGCTACTTTTCTGTTTAGCATTTAAGGACCTGTGGTAATCAAACGACAAGATAGCAGATAAGAGGGCTGATAATGAGCAGTCATCTCTTGTAAAAAGTATAGCATCTCCTCAGATCGAATTTCCAACTGCGCATCCAAATCTTTGAAGTGCTCTTTTTCTTCCTGGCTTGCTACCTTTTTAAAATACCCCCAAACATGCTGATATGCCGTTCGTAAGGTTTTTACTGTAGGAGGAATGGCTTGCGCTTCTTCAATCAAACAATGAAAAGTCAACACCTTTTCTTCTGACCACTCATTTCCTTTGAACAAACCTCTTAAAGCATTATAATGCTGTTGCGAATGTGCCATGACCCAATACTTTTGATAAGCCCATTGTTTTTGGTAAGTTTTCAAACAAGCATCAGTCATGAGACAGTCCTTCTAACGTAATGGTCACCGTAACTTCGGGTTTGAGGAGTCGTTTCACGCGGCAATAGGTCCCAATGTAAGCCAATAAGTCAGCTTTCTTTTTGCCATCTAAAACATCCTCAATCCTAACAAGTAGTTCAAAAGCTTCTTCCTCATAACTAGCCTCAACAGAAACAGCAAGTGTATCTTGCTTAAATTGACGATGGTAAAAACCCTGCACACACATGGTCACACAAGAAGACAAGGCAATGACCAGTAAACTCATAGGAGTTTCCCCTTGATCAGTTTTTCCAAATAAGGTCACGCTATCTCCGTAGCCTTCCGAAACCGTGTGGTAAAGCCGGTCTCCTGTTATTTTTGTCTGGTACATTCTGATTTCCCTCCACTTTTTCTGATATTTTCTCCAATCATTTGAGTTGGAGTTCCTTCTTCCCCTATTATAACAGAAAAGAACCGAGCCTTTGAGGCTCTGAACTGCACCCCAAAAGTTAGACAACAAATCTAACTTTTGGGGTGTTTTTCTATGAAATTAAGTTATGAAGATAAAATTGAAATCTATCGCTTACGACAATCTGGTTGGACATGGCCTAAAATCAGTCAAACATTTAATATGAGTAAGTATAACCTTCAATACATGGTCCGCCTTATTGATATACACGGATTGGAAAGTGTTTGTAAAAGGAAAAATAGGTATTATTCTCCTGAACTAAAGCAGGAAATCATAAACGAAGTTCTGATGAAAGGTAGGTCTCAGCTAGAGGTTTCTCTAGATTATGGATTACCAAACAAGGGAATGCTTCCTAATTGGATAGCGCAATACAAGAAAAACGGGTATACTATTCTTGAGAAATCAAGAGGGAGACCTGTAAAGATGGGACGCAAACCAAAGAGAAAACTTGAAGAAATGACTGAATTAGAGCGTCTTCAATATGATAATGAGTACCTTAGAGCGGAGAATGCCGTACTAAAAAAGTTGAGAGAACTCCGATTGAGGGTCGAAGCAAGGCTCAAAGAGCAACAGAAATCATTCAAGGACTAATCAATGTATTTGATTTAAGAATCCTACTTAATATTTTGAAGCTGTCTCGATCAACCTACTATTATCAGGTTAAACGTCTAACTCAGGGAGATAACAACAAAGAATTAAAAGAAGCTATTCAAGATATTTATTCTGAGAACAAAGGGAGATATGGTTACCGTAGAATTCACCTCGAACTTAAAAATCGAGGCTATAAAGTTAATCATAAGAAAGTTCAACGTTTGATGACAGAACTTGGTTTGAAAGCTAGAATCCGTGCGAAACGTCGCTATAACTCTTATAAAGGTGAGGTTGGCAAGAAAGCTGATAATCTCATTAAGCGTCAATTTAAAGCTACCCAACCACTTAAGAAGTGTTATACCGATGTCACAGAGTTTTCAATTCCTGCTAGTGATCAAAAATTGTATCTATCACCAGTTCTTGATGGCTTTAACAGTGAGATTATTGCATATCATTTATCTACCTCGCCAAACTTACAACAACTTAAAACGATGCTTTCCGAGGCTTTTCCTGAACAAACTTACCAGGGCACTATTTTACATAGTGACCAAGGATGGCAATATCAACACACTTACTACCATCATTTTCTTGAGGTGCATGGAATGAGACCGTCCATGTCGCGTAAAGGAAATAGCTTAGATAACGGCATGATGGAATCTTTTTTTGGAACATTGAAGACAGAAATGTTTTATGGGTTTGAGAAGGAATTTACTTCCCTCGAAACATTAAAAACAGCTATTTCAGAATATATCAACTACTACAACACTAAACGAATCAAACTTACATTAAAAGGACTAAGTCCTGTGCAATACAGAACTCAATCCTTAACTTAAAATATAATGTCCAACTTTTGGGGGTCACTTCACTCAGTTCCTTTTTCTTAACGTACTTCAGCGCCGACTTGTTCTGTCAGTGCCTTAGTCATTTTTTCCATGTATTTGGCAACTTCTTCGTCCGTTAAATTGTCATTTGGATTTTGGAAAGTGAGGCTATAAGCCATTGATTTTTTGCCAGCCTGAATGGTTGCTCCTTCATACACGTCAAAGAGCTTAATCTTAGTCAAGCGTTTTATACCTGCCGATTCAATAGCTGTTACAATGGCCTGATGACTCACCTCACGGTCCAGTAGCAAGGCAATATCACGTGTCATAGCAGGGAATTTTGTGATTTCCGCAAAAGTTTGATTACTTGGCAAAGCTGCTTCTAAAGCAGCCATATCCAATTCTGCCACATAGGTTTCAGGAATACTATAAGCCTTTGCTGTTCCTGGATGAACTTGACCAACAAATCCAATCACTTGCTCATCTAACAGGATAAGCGCTGTTCGGCCTGGATGCATGCTTGCTAAGTCTTTGGTTGGCACATATTGAACCTTGAGATTAAGGTTTGCAAATAAAGTATCCAAGATACCCTTAGCATGATAAAAATCAACCACCTGTGCTTGGGTTTGGAAATCTTTTTGTGCCACTAAGCCACAAATAGCAAAAGCAAAATGGTTCACTTCATTAGGAAGATCTTCTTTTGGATTAGCTTCTTGTTCAAAGATTTTCCCAATTTCATAAAGAGCCAAGTTACTTTGTTTACGAGCCACATTATAGGCAACCGTATCTAACATCCCTGAAACCATATTTTGACGTAGTGCTGAACGTTCTACAGACATTGGCCACATGAGTTCTGTCAGGTGACTTGGTGCCACTGCAAACTCGACAGCTTTCTCTGGTGTTGTCAAGGCATACGAAATGATTTCAGTCAAGCCCAATCCTTCCGCTAAGCCACGGACTTTACGACGAAGGGCCTGTGTTGGCGTTAATTCTGCAGCTGTTCCTCCTGCCTCTGGTAAGGTTGTTGGCAACTTATCATAACCATAAATACGCGCAATTTCTTCCACCAAATCAGCCGGAATACTAATATCCCAACGACGGCGCGGAACAGCTACCGTGAAGCTTGTTTCATCTCCTGTTAGTCCAAAGCCAAGTTGATCAAAAACAGTTTGAATGTCTTTAAAAGTTAACTCTGTTCCTAAACGAACATTCACATAGTCAAGGCTAGTTGAGACTTCAACAGGTTCTGTTGCCAATTGACCAGCTTGAACATGGCCTGATAAGACCTGACCTTCTGCCAATTCTTGTAACATAGCCGCTGCAAAGTCAAGTGCTTCTAAAACAGTTGCATAGTTAACACCTTTTTCAAAGCGTGAAGATGATTCCGAACGAAGGTTTAAACGACCACTCGTTTTACGAATCGATTTGCCATCGAAAACAGCTGCTTCAAGAACAACCGTCTGAGAGTTGGCATCAATTTCAGTGGCTTGACCACCCATAACACCTGCTAAAGCAACTGGTTTGTCAGCCACGGTAATAACAAGATCCTCAGTGGTCAATTCCCGTTTTTCACCATCAAGTGTGACTATACTTTCCCCTTGACGAGCCGCACGCGCCACAATCTTATGGTCTTCAAATTTATCATAATCAAAAGCATGCATAGGTTGACCAAAGTACAAGAGCACATAGTTGGTCACATCAACCACATTATTAATAGGACGAATACCAGCATTCATTAAAAGGTTTTGCAACCATTGTGGACTTGGCTTAACTTTGACATTTTTCACGACACGGCTAGCGTAAGTTAGAACTTTATCAGAGGCAATGGCCACTTCAATGGCTTCTGAAGTTGCCTTATCAGATTCTTGTAGATTTTTTTCTGGAAATGATATTGACTTGCCATAAATAGCTGCGACTTCATGTGCCACACCTCGCATAGAAAGCGCATCTGCACGGTTAGGTGTAATAGACAATTCAATAATATGATCATCCAAGTCAAGGTATTTAAAAATGGCATCACCTGGCACAGCCTCTTCTGGCAAGATTTGAATACCGTCTGAAAATTCTTTTGGAATGATACTATCTGACAAACCAAGTTCTTGCAAGGAACAAATCATGCCAAGAGATTCCATGCCTCGGATTTTGCCTTTTTTGATTTTATAATTATCTGCAATACGAGCACCTGGCACAGCCACGATAACCTTAATCCCTGCTTTCACGTTTGGTGCGCCACACACAATTTGACGTGGCGTTTCATCACCTGTATCTACCTGACACAAATGCAAATGTGTCTCTGGCACATCTTCGCAAGAAAGCACATGCCCCACAACCAGTTTTGATAAACCATCTGCAGGGACTTCAATTCCTTCTACCTCAATACCCGTTGTTGACATTTTCTCAGCAAGTGCTGCTGGCGTCACATCGATATCTACTAATTCTTTTAACCATTTATAAGATACTAACATAATTTTAGTGCCCAAATCACTCGGCTAGAGAAAGCTCTCAAGCCGTGATTTGAGTCATTTCCTTTCGTATTTTAAATTCCAAGTCAAAACCCTTATGACGTTGAAACGAGAGGGACTTTCCCCTTAGACAATTAACCTATTATCATTACCTATCAGCTTTCACTCAATCTTAGATAAAATAGCTGACAAAGGTCTTCAAACGACTCGTTTTATTTAAATTGTTCGGAGAAACGTTGATCACCTTGATAGAAACCACGAATGTCATTAATGCCATAACGCAACATGGCAATTCGCTCTTGACCTAAACCAAAGGCAAAGCCTGAATATTCTTGTGCATCAATACCTGACATTTCCAAGACACTTGGGTGAACCATACCAGCACCAAGGATTTCAATCCAACCTGTTTTCTTACAGACATTGCAACCTTTACCACCACATTTGAAACAAGAAACATCCACTTCAACAGATGGTTCTGTAAATGGGAAGTATGAAGGGCGCAAACGAATGCTACGTTCGTCACCAAACATTTTCTTGATAATCATTTCGAGAGTTCCTTTGAGGTCTCCCATGGAAATATTTTTGCCCACAACCAAACCTTCAATTTGATGGAATTGATGTGAGTGGGTAGCATCATCGGTGTCTCGACGGAAAACACGACCTGGAGAAACCATTTTTAAAGGGCCTTTTGAAAAATCATGTTGATCAAGAGTACGGGCCTGAACAGGACTTGTATGAGTCCGTAACAAGATTTCTTCTGTGATATAAAACGTATCTTGCATGTCACGGGCAGGGTGATCCTTTGGCAAATTCATGCGCTCAAAGTTATAATAATCTTTCTCCACCTCAAAGCCATCAATAATCTGAAAACCCATTCCTAAGAAAATATCTTCGATTTCTTCACTGGTTTGTGTTAACACATGATGGTGACCCAGAGTCATTTGACGACCCGGTAAAGTCACATCAATGCTTTCAGCATCAAGTTGGGCCTGAATTTTAGCAGCTTCTACAATTTTAGCCTGTTCTTCAAAGGCTTTTGTCAATAAGTCACGAACTTCGTTCACCTGTTTACCAACCACAGGACGCAAGTCATTAGACAAGTCTTTTAGCCCCTTTAGTAATTCTGTCAAAGATCCCTTTTTCCCAAGAACAGCTACGCGCAAATCTTGCAGTTCTTTGGTATGATTCCCCGTCAAAGATTGGAGAGTCTCCAATGTTTTTGTTTTTAATTCCTCTAATTGTACTTGTAAATCCATAGTTTTCCCTTCTTTTAGCGATGAAAAAAGCGTGCCACTACTCCACTTCATAAGCGGAGCGTTGACACGCGGTACCATCCGTTTTTATCTGATGTTATCAGACCTTAATTAATTGTCTCTAGCTGAGTGAATTCCTAATAGTTCCCTTCAGAAGGCTTCCAGTCACGGCCCTCACTCCCTGTTAATTTCCCTATTAGTACTAGTCTCATAGACACTTATTCAATTAGCTCTATTCTATCAAAAAAAGTGCTTAGTGACAATCCTAAATCATGGATTTTTAGTCTAGGGATTGATGGCAATCTGTCCTGTTCGATAATCAACCGTCAGCCCTGCTTGGACATTTGGAACAAACACGTTAAATGCTAAACTCCCATCGGCAGATTTGGCCTCTAACTGGCTACCACTGGCTAAGAGATTATCACCATCATAAAGCAAGGTAACACGATAACGGACCCTTTTACCCTTATCCAATGCACGACGTACTAAGCCTTCATAGTAATTTTGACCTGTCGAATAGGGTTTATCTGCTTGATTGGCCCAACTTAGTTGAGTGGCAATATTATCAGGATTACTGGTAGAAGCATCAAAACCTTTCAGTCCACCAACTAAAGCATAACCTAGCAAATGTCCTCTATCAACTGCATGATCATAATTTCCTTTTAAGTGATGTAATTGGTGCCAACCAGCAGGCTTGAAGGTACGATAAGCATTGTCCGTTTGATAGCGATTCCGATACTGTCGTGTCGACTTAGTAAGTAAGGCATTAGCTCTAGTAGGAACCTTTTGTCCTTGAACCCATTTGGTTTCATTATTGGCATAGGGCAGACTGGCTACGCTTGCGGTTAAATCTGTTTTGTTCCTGTTGATAATATAGGCGCCTGCTCCATTCCATTCAATATCGGAAGCTAATTGTTCCTTAATGGATTTGGTTAAGACAGAAGCGGATAGGGCTTCTGTGGGAACCTCACTATGGACTTCTTTTGATTCTGATGATGATTCACCCTTATCTCCCAAAACGGTACGATAAATTTGCTTAATAGGGTGATTGCTAGCTATGAAATCACTCTTAGCAAGGTAACTAGACCCCAACACTAACAAAATCAATAAGAAGGAATTAAGCACCCTTTTTTGTTTTTTCCTTATTAACATACTTCCTCTCAAATGCTATAAAAAGTAGGCAAAGCCTACTTTCCAGTAAATTTATTCACTAACTCTGCCCACTTATCTAAAGATAAGATAGACCAAGGATTTCCCCCATCGCCCATAAAGCTGTAACCTACCATTAGACCAAAAGCTAAAAATAAGCAAGCTAACAAAGCAATTCCTAAGATGAGCAATAACTGTCTTACAACATATCTCCAACCACTTGTCATAAACTAGTCCTCGCTTATACGGTGGATTGAAGCCCCCAGTTTAGCCAATTTCTCATGAAATTGATAATAACCACGGTCCAAGTGGGTCAGCTTGGTAACAGTTGTTGTGCCTTGGGCAACCATTCCTGTCAAAATAAGAGCAGCGCTAGCTCGTAAATCTGTTGACATGACCGGTGCTCCTTGTAATTCTTGACCCCCATGAATCATGGCAGTATCCCTTAGAATTTCAGATTGTAAGCCCATGCGTCGCATTTCTTCTAAGTGTTGAAAACGATTCTCAAAGACTGTCTCAACCATAGTGGATTCACCTTTGACCACAGCCATAAGGGCCGTAAATTGTGCTTGCATATCTGTTGGAAAGCCTGGATGAGGTAAGGTTTTAACTGATACAGGTTTAAGTTTGCTCGTATCAGCTTGCACACGAATACCTTTTTCTTCTTCTGTAACCGAAACCCCCATTTCTATTAACTTCGAAATGAGAGGACGATTATGTTCCCAAACTGCATCTTTGACCAAGATATTTCCTGATGTCATAGCCGCTGCAACCATAAAAGTACCTGCTTCAATACGGTCTTGAACCACATCGTGCTCCACCCCATGAAGATTTGTGACTCCCGTGATTGTCAGGGTCTCTGTACCAGCACCACGAACCTTAGCTCCCATTTTATTTAGAAACTGAGCCAAATCCACAATTTCTGGCTCGCGAGCTGCGTTTTCAATCACCGTCACGCCTTCAGCCAAACTAGCAGCCATCATTAAGTTTTGAGTAGCACCAACAGATGGGAAATCCATGTAGATAGTTGCTCCTTTTAAGCGTTTTGCTTGAGCGGTAATATCTCCACCTTTTTGAGTAATCTTTGCCCCCATGGCTTCTAGACCTTTTAAGTGCAAATCGATTGGCCTACTACCAATTGTACAACCACCTGGCATAGACACTTTGGCATGGCCATTACGCGCCAAAATAGGTCCTAAAACAACAATAGAGGCACGCATTTGGCTCACGTACTCATAAGGGGCTTCATCTAAAATGTTTCCTGAAGCATCAACTGTGATTTCGTTAGCTGCCTCATTAAATTCAACGGTAATATCTAAACCACGCACCACATGATTCATAGTAAAAACATCAGAAAGAATAGGAACATTTCTGAGAATTGTTTTCCCTTCTGAAGGTAAGATAGTTGCTGCTAGCAAAGGAAGAACTGCATTTTTAGCTCCCTCAATAACTACTTCTCCTTCTAACCGTGTCTGACCACCTTCAATGATTATTTTATCCACAATCTTCTCCCATATCTATCTCATAGTTGTTGTCATATTATACCATATATCTTTTGCTGACATCCTAGCGGAACTCAAAAAAGAGAGTTTGGCTAATCTGAATTAATTCTAACATAAAATGGCTCACCAAATACCCTAGGGCAATAGCCACTAGAAATACAAAAAGACGCAGCTTGCCAAGATTTTCTGGGTGGTGATGACTAAACTTTGTCCAGTCAATCACGCTAATCAGTAGTTGGTAACTGAGACCAATAAAAAATAAATGGCATAAAAAGGTAATAATTTTCATTAGTGATTCCATAAACCTATTATAACATACCATTTTGATCCGTCCAACTAAGCAAGAACGTCCATACATAAAAGCTCAAAGTATAATGGAGTCTCTTGTTAATTATGGCTCTTTTTCTGGATGTCACCTCTAAACAGTGGTCTAATAAGCAGTACCTCTATAAAGAGATGGTTTCTAATCCCTTACAGTCCCAATAAAAAAAGAGTTCTCTTACACATTTCTTTGGCCATAATAACTTGCCGCGAGAAAAGAATAAGGTTAAACTCTCGAAAAAGGATGTCATAAAGATTGAGGAAGGATAAGCCATAGCTTGGATCCCTTCCCTCTTTATTAACAGCTTTTATTTTTTACTAACGTTGATACGATTCAAAGCGCGGCGCAAGGCAACCTTAGCACGACGAACCTCATCAATATTATGGGTTGTTTCAGCCTGTGCAATTTCACGTTCTGCTCTTAGTTTTGCTCGCTCTGCTCGGCTGACATCGATATCACGGTCACGTTCTGCAGAATCAGCGACAATGGTAACCACATTATCCTTGATTTCAATAATACCACCATTGATTGCAATCCAGTCCACTTTTTCATCTTCACCACCTCGGCGAATTTTCATTTCATGAACTTGCAAAGGTGCAATTAAATTGATGTGATTAGGTAAAATCCCCATCTCCCCATCTGGTGTTGTTACAGAAATAAATTTAGCATGGTGATCATATTTGATTCCATCTGGCGTTACCACTTGAACAGTCATTTGTGTCATGGCATCACCTCATTAAAAGCCCATTTTTTCGGCTTTTTTAATCACATCCTCGATTGGACCAACTGAACGGAAGGCGTCTTCTGGAAGATCATCGTATTTTCCTTCAAGAATTTCTCTAAAGCCGCGAACTGTATCAGCAACTGGCACGTAAGAACCAGGAAGACCTGTAAATTGTTCAGCAACATTAAAGTTTTGTGATAAGAAGAACTGGATACGACGCGCACGTCCAACCAATGTTTTTTCTTCATCTGATAATTCATCCATCCCCAAAATAGCGATGATGTCTTGTAATTCACGGTAGCGCTGAAGCACACGTTGAACTTCTGTTGCCACAGCATAGTGCTCTTCGCCAACAATTTCAGGTGATAAGGCCCGTGAACTTGAAGCCAATGGGTCAACCGCAGGGTAGATCCCCATTTGAGTCAATTTACGCTCAAGGTTAGTTGTTGAATCCAAGTGAGCAAATGCAGTTGCTGGCGCTGGGTCAGTATAGTCATCGGCTGGCACATAAATCGCTTGGATAGAAGTAACAGATCCTTTTTGAGTTGACGTAATACGTTCTTGCAATTGTCCCATTTCAGTAGCAAGGGTCGGTTGGTAACCAACAGCAGAAGGCATACGGCCTAAGAGGGCTGATACTTCTGAACCTGCCTGAGTGAAACGGAAGATATTATCAATAAAGAGCAAAACATCTTGGCCTTCTACATCACGGAAATACTCAGCAATGGTTAAACCAGTAAGGGCTACACGCATACGTGCCCCAGGCGGCTCATTCATCTGACCAAAAACCATGGCAGTTTTCTCAATAACGCCTGATTCTTTCATTTCCCAGTAAAGGTCATTTCCTTCACGTGTTCGCTCACCAACACCGGTAAATACTGAAATACCTCCGTGTTCTTGGGCGATATTGTGGATTAATTCTTGGATAAGGACAGTCTTACCAACTCCGGCACCCCCGAAAAGTCCAACTTTACCACCTTTAAGGTAAGGGGCAAGAAGGTCAATTACCTTGATACCAGTTTCAAGAATTTCTGATGATGTTGATAATTCATCAAACGATGGTGCTTTTTTATGGATTGGCTGACGGTCAACGTCTTCTGCAAATGGTTCTTCCAAGTCAATGGTTTCTCCAAGTACATTAAAGACGCGTCCCAAAGTTTCTTTACCTACTGGTACACTAATCGCACGACCAGTGTCAAGAACTTCTAACCCACGTGTAAGCCCATCAGTTGATTCCATAGCGATTGTTCGCACCATACCGTCACCAAGTTCCAGAGCAACTTCAAGGACGATTTTTTGCTTTTTATCACTATCTTTATAAACAATCAATGCATTATTAATCTCTGGAAGTTTGTCCCCACTAGCAAACATAACGTCTACTACTGGACCAACAACCTGAGCAATTTTGCCTGAGCTCATTCATTTCTCCTTATATTCGATAGTAAGGGATTGCTTAGTTTTACTAACCTAGCTCATTCTAAAAACCGCAAGTGATTTTAAAAAGGAATCCCATAAGTAATTTTATCTCGATTGATAAAATTGAATGCTGACAATAACCTAATCGCTAGTCAGCGTCATTTTTTATTCTAGTGCATTTGCTCCTGCAACAATCTCAGTGATTTCTTGTGTAATTGCTGCTTGACGAGCTCGGTTATATTGGATGGTTAAATCGTTAATGACATTCTTAGCGTTATCAGTTGCTGTCTGCATGGCAGTCATACCTGCTGCATGTTCAGCCGTTTTAGCATCAATAATAGCCCCATAAATTAAACTTTCTGTGAATTGAGGTAATAATTGATCTAAAATATCATGACGATTAGGTTCCAATTCAAACCCAGTAACACCTTCTTCTGCTGCTTCATCAGCAACCAAGTCAGAAATTGGCAACATCTGTTGAACACGGACTTGGCTAGTTAAGCTATTCACATGGTGATTGTAACAGACATATAACTCATCAAAAATCTCATTGACAAACATGCCAACGGATTGTGAAATGATTTGTCTCACTTGTTCAAAACTTGGTTGATCCGCAAGTCCACGAAGTTCAAAAGCCATATTCATTCCTCTTGCTTTGAAGAAGTCTGAACCCACACTACCAATAGAAATGATTTCATAGTCACCATCAGCGTGGTACTCCGTAATCATATCCATAACAGATTTCAAGATTTTTGAATTGTAACCCCCAACAAGTCCTTTATCAGACGTGATGACAATATAGCCTGTTTTTTTGACAGGACGAGACACCAACATCGGATTATCAGATCCTATGGTTAATTCTGATTTCAATAAATCTGTGGTAATCTGGCGAATTTTTGAGGCATAAATTTGAAAATCACGAGCTGCTTGCTCAGATTTAACAAGTTTTGCAGAAGAAACCATACGCATGGCACTAGTGATTTTACTTGTTTTCTCAGTTGAAATAATTTTAGCTTTAATTTCACTTAGAGAGCCTGCCATACTAGTATCCTCCCTCTATTACTTAAACTTTGATTGATCTTTAAACGCTTTAATAGCCGCATCAAGGTCAGCTTCTTCAGGAAGGTCTTTTGTGGTACGGATAGTTTCAAATAAGTTATTGTAATGAACATCGAAGTAGTCGTAAAGAGCTTCTTCAAAGGCCAAAATATCATCTACTGGAACATCATCCAAGAAGCCATGGGTAAGGGCATAAAGAATAACGACTTGCTTTTCAATAGGCAATGGTTTATGCAATGGTTGCTTCAAGATTTCAACCGTACGGCGACCACGATTAAGTTTTGCTTGTGTTGCAGCATCAAGGTCCGAACCAAATTGGGTAAAGGCTTCTAGCTCACGATAGGAAGCCAAATCCAAACGAAGAGTACCAGCAACCTTTTTCATCGCTTTAATTTGAGCTGAACCACCTACACGTGAGACAGATGATCCTGCATCAATCGCTGGACGAATTCCTGAATTAAAGAGGTTCTCTTGCAGGAAGATTTGTCCGTCTGTAATCGAAATAACGTTAGTCGCAATATATGCAGAGATATCTCCGGCCTGTGTTTCGATAAATGGTAGAGCTGTGATAGAACCTCCACCTAAATCATCAGAGACTTTTGCAGAGCGTTCCAAAAGACGGCTATGCAAGTAGAAAACATCCCCTGGGTAAGCTTCACGACCTGGTGGACGACGAAGCAAGAGAGACAATTCACGATAAGCCACCGCTTGTTTTGATAAATCATCATAGACAATCAAGACATGCTTGCCTTGGTACATAAATTCTTCAGCCATGGCAACACCCGCATAAGGAGCGATAAAGAGCAATGGTGATGGTTGTGAGGCTGACGCTGTCACAACAATAGTATAATCCAAGGCACCGTAACGGCGAAGGGTTTCAACTTGTGTACGAACGGTTGATTCTTTTTGACCAATAGCCACATAGATACAAATCATGTCTTGACCTTTTTGGTTCAAAATCGCATCAATAGCTACGGATGTTTTTCCTGTTTGACGGTCTCCGATAATCAACTCACGTTGCCCACGACCAATTGGAACCAAAGCATCAATTGCTTTTAATCCAGTTTGTAATGGTTCCGAAACGGATTTACGCTGCATAACACCAGGAGCTGGCGTCTCGACTGGTCTAAAGCCAGTTGTTTCAATATCTCCCAAGCCATCAACTGGCTGTCCAAGTGGGTTTACCACACGTCCAATGAGAGCTTCACCAACTGGTACTTCCATGATTTTACCGGTACGTTTAACCACATCTCCTTCACGGATTGTTGAAAAATCACCAAGGATAATGATACCCACATCATTTGACTCAAGGTTTTGAGCCATCCCGTAGGCACCATTTTCAAATTCAAGAAGTTCACCACTCATGGCATTATCTAATCCACGGGCACGTGCAATACCGTCACCAATATAGGTAACGATCCCAGTTTCTGTGACATCGAAATTTGGCTGGAAGTTCTCAATTTGCTTTTTAATTAAAGCGCTAATTTCTTGTGCATTAATTGCCAAAAGTCACACCACTTTCTATTTTAAATTCATTTTAAATGCTTGTAATTGACGACGAATACTGGTATCAATTACTTTATTATTGACGCTGATAATAAATCCTCCAATAAGCGAAGGATCCACTTTTTCAATTAAACGACCTGCTGTTACAGCAAATTTCTTTGCTACAACTGCACGAACACGGCTTTTTTGCTCCTCAGTCAAAGGTATTGATGAGGTAACGGTCACATCATACTGATTTGAGACGGCCGCCATCTCCTTCAAAACTGCTTGAAGGATAGGATACAAGTAAGCCTCACGTTCATTTTGTAAAATGAGGTCTAAGAAATTATTCATGTAAATAGAATTATTTCCCTTTAATAAGGTTACCAGTTTCATTTTTTCAGCATGTGGAACAGCCAGGCTTGATAAACTATGTTCAAGATTCGTTGCTTCAAACGTCTCTAAAATTGCAAGCACATCAGCCTTTAAGGCATCAAGAGAATGATGTTCACTTGCTACCTCGACAAGACTTTTTGCATATTGCTCAATAAGAGCCTGTTCTTTTTTGGTCATTAAGCTTCTCCTAAGTCATCAAGATAACTATCAATAAGCTGGCTTTGCGCCGCCTTATCAAGATTAGCTCCCATAATTTTTTCCGCTAAAAGAACCGTTAAATCAGACATTTCTGTTTTGACTGCTGAGATAGCGTCTGATTTGCTTTGTTCAATATCTGTCAACGCTTTTTCTTTCAAGCGTTTTGTTTCAGCAGTAGCTGCTGCTACCAATTTATCACCTTGTAATTGACCAATTTCTTTGGCATCACTGATGATTTTACTTGCTTCTGAACGACTAGCGTCTAAGTTAGCTTGACTTTCTGCCTCTAACTGTTGAGCGCTTAAGCGTGATTGCTCAGCCTGATCAATATCTCGAGAAATTTGTTGTGAGCGTGTCTGTAAAATCGATTCAATTGCACCCCAAGCGAATTTTTTGATCAAGAGTAACAAGACGATTACAGAACCTGTTACTAGAATAAAATTCCCAACGAGTTCACCAAATGTGATTGACATTCGTTTGTTCTCCTTCCTTATTCTTCTGATTCATTGACTTTCTTTCCTAGATAGGTCGCTGTCAGTTTTGTGAAAACGAAAGCCTGTATGCAGGAAATAAAGACTGAAAAGGCTGTCCACGCCATATTGACTAGGAAAGCAATTGGCCACCAATAAACTCGATAATTTGCCAGTTGAACAATCAAACCTGTAACAACTTCCCCGGCAAAGATATTACCGAATAACCTAATGGCAAGTGATAAGAAATTTGTGAACTCTTCTAATAAATTCATCGGAGTCATTGGCCACGGCGTAGCCAAACGTTTCAAATGGGCAACCAAGCCACGACGTCTAACCCCTTCAATATGTACCATTAAGGTAATAAAAAGAGATAGAGCAAGGTCAAAAGCCAGATTGGCTGTTGGCGAGGTCCATAGGTTATAGCCATTAACTGTCTCTAGTTTAGTAAATAATCCTAAATTATTAGCGACAGCCACAAAGAGAAAAATGGTGAACAGTAAGAGTGAATAAGATTTTTGTAGGTTATGATCTAAGTGCTCTTCTCCAATACCATCCACAAAACTGATTAAATATTCTAAAGCAGTTTGCTTCCCTTCTGGTTTCAATTTCATTTGGCGACTTGCCCAAAAAACAAAGGCAAAGACAATCGCAATTGTGACAATACAAACAGCAAGTAGGGTCAAATTAAAGGTTACTGGACCAAGCTTTAGCATAGGTATTTTAGCTTCTTCCATCTAACACCCTCCTTTTCTATTATAAAATAGGCTGTTATTTAAGAATGAAGGCCATAACAAGGGTAACGAAGAAAGTACCTTCGATAAAGGCAACACCTAAGATCATTAACGAACGTAATTGACCAATGATTTCTGGTTGGCGAGACGCTGCTTTGAAAAGATTTGCCATCAAGAAACCTTCAGCAAGAGAAACACCAAAACAGGCCAAAGCCAATGCGAAAATAGGATTCATAGTAGAATACTCCTTAAAATTTTTTTTACTTTGCTATTCTATTCCTTAAAATTAAGAATGTCAACAGATTTCTTTAGTCTGGGTACGCTTTCTTAGACTAATACTAACCTTTTTACAAAAACAGAAAAAAAGGTTGGGATTTTCTTTCAAAAAATAGAAACACACTTCTATTATAACAAAAAGGTTGGGATATTCCAAAACCCCCAACCAGCAAAAAAACGGCTTTCGCCGTCTCTCTGGTCTTATCATATTTTTGATAACGAATTAAATAACTGTTCCCAAACTGTGATACAAATCCACGTAAGCCAAGCTAGCTGTCTCCCACGAAAAATCATGTGTCATGGCATTTTGTTGTAGCATTTTCCAATCCTCTGGATGATGGCGATAAGCATCCAAAGCAAACAAGAGGGTCTTCAGCATCCAAAAACCTGAAAAGTGATTAAAACCAAATCCAGTTCCTGTTTTATCAAAGGAATTGTAAGGAATAACCGTATCCTTTAATCCTCCAATTTCATGGACAACTGGAACCGTCCCGTAGCGCATAGCCATCATTTGTGACAACCCACAAGGTTCAAAGGCACTTGGCATTAAGAAAAGATCGCAGGCAGCATAAATCTGTTGCGCTAATCCTAAATCAAAGGTAATGTTAGCTGAAAGCTTCTCTGGGTAAACCTGTGCAAACCACCTGAAAGCGTCCTCGTAATCCTTATAACCTGTCCCAAGAACAACTAGTTGAACATCTTGATGAAGTAGATTATCCAACTCCTGCACCACCAAGTCAAAGCCTTTTTGGTCAGTCAATCGTGAGACAATCCCAATGAGTGGAACCTCATCGCGTACAGGAAGATTCAATCTTTTTTGTAAAGCCTTTTTATTGGCTGATTTTCCAGATAAATCGGCTACTGAAAAGGGAGCGACTAAGTGGGGGTCTGTCTCAGGATTGAGCACTTCTGTGTCAATGCCATTAACAATTCCTATTAATTTCCCCGATTCCATCCGCATCAACTGATCCAAACCTTTTCCAAACTCAGGAGTTTGGATTTCACCGGCATAAGATGGGGATACAGTCGTTACGCGATCTGCATATAACACCCCAGCTTTCATCCAATTGAGGCAATTGTTCCACCGCAGAGTCCCATCCTCATATCGCTCTGCTCCAACACCAAATAGGTCTCCTAACATTCCTGGGTCAAATTGACCTTGAAATTCAATATTATGAATAGTGAAAACTGTTTTAATCTTTCGATAAGCCTCGATCCAATGATATTTTTCTTTTAATAGGAAAGGAATCATTGCTGTATGGTAATCATGCACATGCAAAACTTCTGGAATTGCATCAAGTCTCTCCAGCGCCTCAATTGCGGCTAGCTGAAAATAAGCAAATCGTTCACCATCGTCCCAGTCACCATAAACTTTTCCTCTAAAGAAATAATATTGGTTATCTATAAAATAAAAGGTCACTTGGTCTTTCATAATCTTCTTGAGACCAACGTATTGACGGCGCCAACCTACTTGTGTGTAAAAATACAACACGTCTTCCACTTGATCGCCAAATTTTTGGTCAATGGTATCATAGTAAGGCAAAATAACGGAGACCTCATGACCATTTTTGACCAGGGATTTAGGCAAGGCACCAATCACATCACCTAGACCACCCGTTTTGGCAAAAGGAGCTCCCTCTGCCGCCACAAACATTATTTTCATCTTATCATATCCTCAATAACCTTAGTTCCTTTAGCGACCACCATTGGTTCTTCTTGTGTTCCTTTAATGGTAACACCAGGTGTCACTTCCACTAATTTGTCAATAATAGCATTCTCAATAATGGCTCCTTCACCGATAATGGCTTTAGGTGACAAAATACTATTTTTAACCCGCGCTCCAACCTCGATGTGGCAGTTACGCGACACAATAGAATGCTCCACATATCCCTTAATAATGCTTCCTGATGCAAACTGTGAATTTTTCACCTCTGACGTTTGATCAAAATAAGTCGATTCCTCATTCTTCACACGAGTGTAGACTTTTTGATTGGCATAAAGAAGCGAATAGAATTTTTGGGGGTCAAGCATGTCCATATTAGCATCGAAGTAAGATTTGACCGAGTGAATATTGGCTAAGTAGCCAGTGTATTCAAATCCCAAAGCTCCTTCTGAAACGGTTAACTCACGAAGTAAAAAACGTAACTTTTGAGGTTTTTCTTTTTGAGCTTCTTTCTCCATCTGTTCAATCAACCAAGGGGTATCAATAATGTAAATACCCGCTGACATTTTTTCGATATCTTGATCGCTCGGAATCTGGCGCCTATTGATAACGGTGTCTGTCTCATCAATATCTAAAATATCGTTGGCTTTTGAGATGGCATCAGTTGGCATTTTTTTGTAGACCACTGTAAGAGGTCGTTGATTAACTGCATGCAGATGAATAACTTGATTTAGTTCGATATTACATAATATATCACAACTCATATAAATGGTTTGGTCTGATCCAGAACGTTTGAGGTAGGTTAAGATATTATCATAATAATCTTTATCTGCTTCTTGAGAATCTTCTGCAGTGTTATAAAAACCTAAAAAATAGTGGCTCAATAAAGAGTTTAATCCCCATTCTCTACCAGACCTAATATGGTCAAAGACAGAACGGATATTTTCCCCACGAAAAATACCATAAATACTTCTCACCCCTGCATTAGCAAGGTTGGATAACTGAAAATCGATGAGACGGTATTTCCCATCAAACGGTAAGTTTGCCAAGGGTCTTGAATCTGTCAATCCCTTCATTTCGGCAAAGCCAATTGAACTTCCCAAAATGGCTGTGTATTTGTCAATCTTCATTTGAAACCCCCACTACTTCATTGTAACCAACAACTTGCACATCCTCAGTCCCATCTATCACAACACCGTCACCAATGACGGCACCTTCTCCAATAATAGCACGTGTGATTTTGGTACCCTCTCCAATAATAACGTCACTCATGATAAAGGAATCTTTGACTTGAGCACCTTTTTTCACCTGAACATTGGTTGATAAAATAGAATGCTCAACCTTTCCTGATACAAAACTACCATCAACCACAAGCGAATTCGAAACATCTGCTTCTTCAGTGATAAAGTTTGGTGGTGCAATATGGTTCTTAGAGTAAATCTTCCATGAGCGGTCACGACTGTCCAGAGCATTTTCTTCTCCGATATATTCCATATTGGCTTCCCACAAGGATTCGATGGTTCCTACATCTTTCCAGTAACCTTTAAAGTTATAACTGTAAACCCTCTCACCTGTCTCTAGATAGGAGGGAATCACATTTTGGCCGAAGTCAGACATGTCAATATTATTTTTTTCAGCATCAACCAACATGGTTCTTAGACGTTTCCAGTTAAAAATGTAAATCCCCATAGAGGCCTTGGTTGATTTGGGGTGAGCGGGTTTCTCTTCAAATTCCACAATACGATCACTGGTATCCGTGTTCATAATACCAAAGCGGCTGGCTTCTTTTAGAGGCACATCAATGACAGCGACTGATAAGCTGGCCATGTTGTCTTTGTGTTTTTGAAGCATGTCATCATAGTCCATCTTATAAATATGATCTCCAGATAAGATAAGGACATAGTCAGGATCAATACTATCGATGTAATCAATGTTTTGATAGATGGCATGACTGGTTCCTTGGAACCAACGATTACCTTCTGTTGCTGAGTAAGGTTGTAAAATGGTAGCACCAGCATTAATGCCGTCAAGGCCCCAAGATGACCCATTCCCAATATGGTTATTAAGAGCTAACGGTTGATACTGGGTAATGACACCAACATGGTGAATCCCTGAATTAGCACAATTTGACAAGGCAAAATCGATGATACGATAGCGACCCCCAAATTGCACTGCTGGTTTAGCAATACTTTGTGTTAATTTTCCTAAACGAGTTCCTTGACCACCGGCCAAGATAAGAGCTAACATTTCATTCTTCATTTAGATATCCTTTCATGACTAACATCACCTAACATGTCAAAGAGACTTTTGGATAAGCTTCCTTTCTTCCCTTCATCTCTTAATACGACATTAATGATAAAAAGAGGAGAGTTATTCTGACATTTCCTAGTCTTTTTGACGACGCTTAACCTTCCAGATACTTGCTCCCAATGCTGGTAAAGTGAAAGAGAGGGTTTGATGATACTCTTTCCATTGTGCTTGTACTGTTTTAGTAATAGGATTGTGTTCTTTCCAAACACCTCCATACGCTTCCATTTCAGTATTGAAAACTTCTTCATAGATTCCTGCGACTGGAACACCTACAGTAAAACCTGGTCGTTCAACAGGCGTCATGTTAAAGACACACAACAACAGTTCACCTTTATTGTTGAGGCGACAGAAAGATAAAACCGATTCTTGTTTGTTATCAGCATCAATGATATCAATACCGTCATACGTCTCATCATTTTGCCAAAGCATGTTATGATCTTTATAAAACTGATTTAACTCAGCTGTAAACCGTTGTAGTTTGGCATTAAAGTGATCTTCCAAACCATGCCATTCTAGTTGATCATTGTACTTCCACTCTAAAAATTGACCAAATTCAGAGCCCATAAATAGTAATTTTTTACCTGGATGACACATTTGATAAGTGTAGAGATTTCGCAAACCTGCAAACTGATTATAGCGATTTCCCCACATCTTATGCATCATACTCTTCTTACCATGCACTACTTCGTCATGAGAAAATGGCAGAATATAGCGTTCATTGAAACAATACACAAAACTAAAAGTCAAGAGGTTGAAATCAAATTGCCGGTAATAAGGGTCTTCTTCATAGAACCTCAAAATATCATTCATCCAACCCATGTTCCATTTGTAATCAAACCCTAGTCCACCCTCTTCAATAGGACTGGTAATCGGTGTTGCTGAAGAGGATTCCTCTGCGATCATCATGACATCTGGGTGTTTTTCTTTTATCACCCGATTCAATTTTTGAAGAAAGGCAACCCCTTCAAGATTTTGGTTTCCACCATGAATATTAGGTGTCCATGGCCCTTGATCATAATCTAAATACAACATGTTGCTAACCGCATCTACTCGGATACCATCAATATGATAAGTTTCTAACCAAAATAAGGCACTGGAGATTAAGAAAGACTGCACCTGATTTTTACCTAAATCAAAGTTCAAAGCCCCCCAGCCATAATTCCGCGCTCGATGATGATCTTGATACTCAAAGGTTGGCGTTCCATCAAAGTAAGCTAAAGCATCATCATTTTGTGTAAAATGTCCTGGTACCCAGTCGACAATAACGCCAATATTATTAAGGTGACAAGCTTCGACAAAGTCCTGGAAATCCTCTGGGCTACCAAAGGTCGAATCAAAAGCAAAATACCCCATCAGTTGGTATCCCCAGCTCATGTCCAAAGGATGCGTCATGACGGGAAGAAATTCCACATGAGTATAATGCATCTTTTTGAGATAAGGAATCAGCTCTTCTTTCAAGCGAGACATGTCATATGGCTTTCCAGTTTCATCCTTTTTCCAGGAATTAGCGTGGACCTCATAGATGTTAACAGGTCTTTCTCTAAACCCAAAGCGTTTCCTTCGCCCCATCCACAAACTATCTCGCCATTTTTTATCTGGTAATGTTTTAACAACAGCTCCTGTCCCTGGCCTAGCTTCAAACAAGACAGCAAGAGGATCAATTTTCTCGACAACATGACCACCTTGCCGTTTAACCAGATATTTGTAAATATCCCCTTCTTTAGCTAATGGTGTGGTCACTTCCCAAACACCCGCCTCATGCCTAAACATGCTTAAAGGGTTAGCTTTCCAGTCAGTAAAATCGCCTATTAGACTCACTTCTTCTGCATTCGGAGCCCACACCCTAAAAACGTAAGCAGTTTTATAATCTATGTCAACCCGGTGAACACCCAAGTAATCTTGCAACTGGTTATTCTCCCCGGTGCCAAATGTGTAAAGCGCTAACTCATTGTCCATTTCATCACCCTCTTTTAATCCTCACTCTTTTTAAACCTCTATTTTCAGGTTCATCCCAGACAAGATTATGCCTCAAGAAAACAAAAATAACCTGAGAAACCTCAGGTTATTCTGTAATATCAAGGATCATCGCTGTCAAAGGATTGAGTAACAACTCCCTTTTTTGAAAGCGCTTGTCATTTGTTTCAATTATATCATGCTCGACACATGATTGCAAGCGTTTGCCAGAAGTTGTGAAAATAACCTTGTATTTTCTTTTATCATCCACTGTGAAGCTGATAAAACCAGTACCTTTATCCGCTTTTTCAATATAGACATGACGACGAATTTCTTCGAAACTTGGATATGAAAACAGATGGGTTTTTGTTTTCAAAAAAATTAATTTTTTCATAAAAGCAACGGTTTCTTTTTCTAGAGTGACCTGTCTCCAGTCAATTTGATTTACCTGATCTGGAGCGTTATAAGAATTCATAGCTCTTTCTTTGTCTGCATGGGTGAGTTCTCCTTGTTCTCCTGTCGGATATAATTTAGTTCTTAGAAACTCCTGACCAATCTGCATAAAACACATGCCCTGCATCAAGATATTCATGGCAGAAGCTAGCTGGATACGACGAGTATGTTCTTCTTGATTATCAGTTGGATTGAGCGCCCAAAAGAGGTCATTCAAGTTGTAGTTGTCATGAGCTTCTACATAGTTCACTACCTGACTAGGACTTAAATAGTGGACCAATTCATCACTCCCCAAAATAGACTTGGCAACACAATCTTCGGTAGCTGCACCAGAGGCAAAACCTTCCTCAAATGTCCCATAGATTTCTGCGCCTTTAACCGCGTTACGCTGATCGTCATTAAAGAAACCAATTCCTGGCATCTTGTAAGCATTATCTTTTTTAGCTTTTTGTTCAGGAGCTAACCCTACTCCCATATCCCATCCTTCTCCAAAAACAAGAATTCTTGGGTCAATTTTATCTAATTCCCGTCTGATAAGATTCATGGTTTCAATATCATGCAAGCCCATTAAATCAAAACGAAAACCGTCAATATTAAATTCTTTGGTCCAATATAAAATAGAATCAAGCATGTACTTACGGTACATTTCCTTTTCACTAGCCGTCTCATTACCACATCCCGACCCATTTTGGAAGGTTCCGTTGGGATTCATCCGGTAATAATAATCAGGAACAGCTAGTTGGAATGCTGAGTCCCTAGATGAAAAGGTATGGTTATAGACCACATCCATGATGACATTAATACCAGCATCGTGATAAGCTTGAATCACTTCTTTTAATTCTAAAATACGTGTCGCAGGTTCGTGAGGATTGCTGGTAAAACTCGCATCAGGCACATTATAATTTTCAGGATCATATCCCCAGTTATAGGCATATTCCCCACTGTCTTCAATGATTTGATGATGGTCAAAAAGAGGTTGCAACTGAATATGAGTTATCCCTAATGACGTGACATAATCAAAACAAGTCTTGTCCCCAAATTCGTTACGCGTTCCTTTTTCAATCAATCCTTTAAATTTACCACGATGTAATGGACTGACACCTGAAGTCTCAGATTTTGAGAAGTCTCGCACATGCATTTCATAGATAACAGCTTGATTAGGATTGTCTAGTCTCCACGTTGCTTCTTTGCCCTGTTTGACTTCAAAACCTTCTGGCTTTAGCTGGTTAGGGGCAATCACAATGGAGCGACGACCATTAGCCGTTGTTGCAATGGCATAAGGGTCTCGTGTATCTCTAAAGGTCCGTTTACGGTAATACACTCGATAACGATAGGCCTGATAGTTATAGTCTCCTTCTAAACATAACTCCCACACTCCGTGAGTATTTTTAGAATGATCTTCAGGATTACTGACATGGCCGCGAATCATAGGAACAACTCTCTCTACGCTCGCTCGTTCAGCCGTTGAATCATATAAAATCAGATCAACTCGTTCAGCAGTCGGAGCCCATAAGCGAAAGGTCGTCTGATTCTCCTGGTAACGAAAACCAAGCCATCCATTAAATCCCCAACGCTTATCGAAAGCTTTGCTGTTAACTGCCATATCAAACGAATGAGCCATTCTACGCCCATACGAACGACTAGCAACTGCAGCTTGCCTTGAATAATAAACAGTGTCATCACCGTCCACTAGCCAAACTTCTGTTTTTGGAACACCATAGTCACGGTCAATACGATAATCAATCGTTTTGTGCTGCCACAATTGATCTTTTACAATCACATAAGCATGGCTTAAAAAGTAAGGAGCCGGATAACTTAACTGAGCTACTGCACCAAAACTATCAAATCGAGAGAAGTAGGCATCTTTTCCCCATTTCCCATCTTGCCACTGCCACAAACTTAAATTAAAGTAGTTTCCTTGACGACTATGATAATGAACGGTAATGGCATTATCTATCACTTCCTTTATTCCTCCAGTTCTTGTTCTAAATCTTCTACTTCATGCGCAAATTTCTTCACCATCTCCTCAATTTCCAATTCTTCTTGGTCCAGTACCAAGGCATCATCAGAAATCAAATCAGTATCTGCAAAGAATGTAATATGGTTTTTCAGATTTTCAAGTGTGATTGGGGCATCGCCACCATATTCTCCATCTAAATTGATCATCATGCGCTTATCTGATTGAGGTTCAATTACTATTTTACTCGTTTTGATGTATTCCACACGACGATCCGTAATGTGTTTGCCGCCATCTAGAACTAAACGCAAAAGGTGTACAATCTCAAAAAGATTAGCCGTTTTGATTAAAATCAAAGTAAACATGCCATCATCAAGCTTAGCATCAGGAGCAATCATTTCAAAGCCACCTACAGAATTGGTAATGGCTGCAAAAATCATGGACACTTGACCTTCAAAAACGCCCTGATCGTGGGTAATTTTAACAGGAACATTGCTAACACGTGGCAATAATTCAACACCCTTAGCAAGATAGGCTAAATAGCCAAACATGGTTTTTAACTGACTAGGAACGCTATAAGTCAATTCAGTCAAACTTCCTGCTGCCGCAATATTGATAAAATAGGTATCTTTCTTAGCCCTACCAATATCCATTTGAATGGTTTGGTTTTTTCCAATGAGTTTGGCCGCCTGACTAGGGTTCCCTCTTGGAACTTTCAAAGCTCTCGCAAAATCATTGGTTGTTCCTGTTGGGATAATAGCCATCTTGGGACGCTTTTTCAGTGGCGCAATCCCATTGACTACCTCATTGATGGTACCGTCTCCTCCAGCAGCAATCAGTAAATCAAATCCAGCTTTCGCAGCTCTTCTGGCTTCATTTAAAGCAGAATGTTTTTCTGCTGTCGTCTGAAAGGCAGAGGTTTCATACCCAAACCCTTCCAAAATATCTAAGACCTCAGGAACACTCTTTTTCATCATTTCTTGTCCTGATGTCGGGTTATAAATGAGACGTGCTCTCATTTGTTTTTTCATACAATACCTCTCCTAAAGCTGCTCTAGCCACTCTTCACCTTCGATTCGAATGCCTAAAGCCTGCGCTTTCTCCAACTTAGACCCTGCATCACTTCCAGCAATCACCAAGTCCGTTTTCTTAGACACACTGCCAGTCACTTTAGCACCTAAGGTTTCTAATTTTGCTTTTGCATCGTTGCGAGTCATTTTCTCCAACTTGCCCGTTAAAACAACCGTTAAGCCAAATAATTCTGCATTACTATCAATCTTCTGTCCTAAATAAGCTAAGTTAACTCCAGCATTCTTTAGTTCTTCTACTAAAAGAATGGCAGAAGCTTGTTGAAAATATTGAACCAATGATTTAGCAATCACCATGCCCAGACCATCAATAGTCGCAATGTCTTCTTCTCTCACCGTTAAAAGATGCTCAATGTTTCCGCAAGTTTCCAAAATTAAACGGCTGGCCTTAGCACCAATGTGACGAATACCTAAACCAAATAACAATTTCTCGGCTGAATTTGATTTGGATGTTTCAATAGCTGCTAGCAATTTTTCGGCCGACTTTTCTTTAATACCATCTAGATGCAGAAGATCTTCCTTAGTGAGCTTGTAAATATCTGCCACATCGTGAACAAGCCCTGCTAAAAAGAGTTTTTCCACAACAGCAGGCCCAAGTCCAGCAATATTCATGGCATTTCGACTGGCAAAATGTTCCAACCCTCGCTGAATCAAACTCGGACACAAAGGATTGATACAGCGTAGAGCTACTTCATCCTCAAAATGCACCAAATCACTCTGACAAGATGGGCATTGACTTGGAATCCACATAGGCACCTGTTCCTGACGCTTGTCAGAAACCACGCGCAAGACAGCAGGAATGATATCCCCAGCTTTATAGATAATTACGGTATCTCCAATTCGAATATCTTTTTCCGCAATATAATCGACGTTATGCAAGGTAGCTCTGCTGACCGTTGTTCCAGCTAATTGAACTGATGTCAAGTTTGCTGTTGGGGTAACCACACCTGTTCGACCAACTGTCCAGTCAACCGAAAGGATTTCTGCCTCTTTTTCTTCTGCTGGAAACTTGTAGGCAATCGCCCAACGTGGCGCTTTAACCGTAAATCCCAACTCTTCTTGCATGGCTAAGTTATTCACTTTGATGACAATACCGTCAATATCATAAGCCAATTGCTCGCGTTCTGCCTCCACAGTTTGAATAAAATTCCAAATCTCATCCATAGAGGATGATAGATGGTAACGCTGATTAACTGAGAAACCCAAATCAGCTAATGCTTTCAAGACATGATCTTGCTGACTTCTGGTTGTGGGACTAGCTTCTTGGTAGAGAAAAGTAGCCAATTGACGCTTGGCCACTACCGCCGTATCTAATTGCCTCAAGGTACCCGCAGCAGCATTTCTAGGATTGGCAAATTCTGTTTCACCGTTTTCCTGTCTCTCTTCATTAATTGCTTTAAACGATTGCCGAGACATGTAGGCCTCTCCTCGAACAGTTATGGTCAGGGGTTGAGGCAATACTTGAGGGATATCTTTAATCTGTTTAAGATTCTCTGTAATGTTTTCACCAATACTACCATCTCCGCGGGTAGCTCCCACCTGTAATTGGCCATTTTCATAACTTAAAGAGATGGATAAACCGTCGATTTTTAACTCTGCTAGATAAGTGGCATCAGGAAATTCCGATTTAACCCGCTTGTCAAAGGCATCTAATTCCTCACGCGAAAAAGCATCCTGCAAACTAAATAGTGGATACTGGTGCTGGTATTTGTCAAAACCGGTGAGAAGGGTTCCTCCGACATTCTGAGTTGGGCTATCTTGTAAGACATGCTCAGGGTATTGGTTTTCAAGCTCCACTAGCTCACGATAAAGCTTATCGTACTCACTATCAGAAACAGAAGGGGAATCATTGGTATAGTATTCTTGACGGTAACGGTTAAGCAATTCCGTCACTTCTCTTATGCGTTTTTTCATACTCTTATTTTATCATAAAAGATTAAAAATAAGCTATTTCCTAATCAGAAGAAAATAAAAAGGACAGCTGTAAAATCCAGCAACTGTCCAAGTACCTATTTTCTAAAAAGTGTAGGAGCCTCTCTCACTCCGGTTATGAATATTCGTTAATGAAAAGACATACGCTTAGCTAGCTTATCAATAATCAGAGAACCGATGAGCAGCGATGCCAATTCCCCCATAGCCGTTGTAAACCAGGTCAATAGGAAGGGTGCACCAAAGAAAGAAAGCTCAATAGCAACGGTCACCATGGAAGCGGCAAAAAAGAAAGAAAAGTAAAATAACGCCTTGTTAACAAGACCATTAAATAGATAGTCTTTGTGGTACTTCCTAAAGAGAACGACACCCAACGTCACAAAAATAAGGGTTGAGCCACCGCCAACAAAGACATCAATAAGTCCGAAACTGTAAAAGTTTGCAATCATACACCCTAGAGTCACTGCAATGATATACTTGCGATGGTAAAAAGCAAGGAAATTCAACATTTCAGATACCCTAAACTGATACATTCCATAAGAA
The DNA here is from genome assembly GCF_900459225.1 of Streptococcus dysgalactiae subsp. dysgalactiae. NCBI lineage: Bacteria > Bacillati > Bacillota > Bacilli > Lactobacillales > Streptococcaceae > Streptococcus > Streptococcus dysgalactiae. The sequence goes on along the minus strand of NZ_UHFH01000003.1, from coordinate 770,410 downwards.
ATGGCATTCAGAGGAGGCGTAATGGTCAATACCACATAGAGAGCAGCCACTAAAGCAATGTGAACGTAGTCACGCACTGTTAATTTTGTCATTTTTTCTCCTTTAACGTCAAAGCAGTTAGTCAAACCTAACTCTTTACGTGTCTAATATGCTTGGTGAAAGGGAACTAAGCACCAAGGGTTGCTAAACAACGGTTACATTGTACCACAAAAAGGCCAACTTTACAAAAATACTAAATACTCCTGCGACTTGTAACAAAGGGACATGTTTACCTTCTCGATTCCTTTCATACAGACTAACTGAATACTTTTAGTGTCATGATTTTCTCTTTTATTAGATAAATTATTTGGCTGAAAAGTAAAAGGACCTGAGACTGAACTGCACCCCAAAAGTTAGACAACAAATCTAACTTTTGGGGTGTTTTTCTATGAAATTAAGTTATGAAGATAAAATTGAAATCTATCGCTTACGACAATCTGGTTGGACATGGCCTAAAATCAGTCAAACATTTAATATGAGTAAGTATAACCTTCAATACATGGTCCGCCTTATTGATATACACGGATTGGAAAGTGTTTGTAAAAGGAAAAATAGGTATTATTCTCCTGAACTAAAGCAGGAAATCATAAACGAAGTTCTGATGAAAGGTAGGTCTCAGCTAGAGGTTTCTCTAGATTATGGATTACCAAACAAGGGAATGCTTCCTAATTGGATAGCGCAATACAAGAAAAACGGGTATACTATTCTTGAGAAATCAAGAGGGAGACCTGTAAAGATGGGACGCAAACCAAAGAGAAAACTTGAAGAAATGACTGAATTAGAGCGTCTTCAATATGATAATGAGTACCTTAGAGCGGAGAATGCCGTACTAAAAAAGTTGAGAGAACTCCGATTGAGGGTCGAAGCAAGGCTCAAAGAGCAACAGAAATCATTCAAGGACTAATCAATGTATTTGATTTAAGAATCCTACTTAATATTTTGAAGCTGTCTCGATCAACCTACTATTATCAGGTTAAACGTCTAACTCAGGGAGATAACAACAAAGAATTAAAAGAAGCTATTCAAGATATTTATTCTGAGAACAAAGGGAGATATGGTTACCGTAGAATTCACCTCGAACTTAAAAATCGAGGCTATAAAGTTAATCATAAGAAAGTTCAACGTTTGATGACAGAACTTGGTTTGAAAGCTAGAATCCGTGCGAAACGTCGCTATAACTCTTATAAAGGTGAGGTTGGCAAGAAAGCTGATAATCTCATTAAGCGTCAATTTAAAGCTACCCAACCACTTAAGAAGTGTTATACCGATGTCACAGAGTTTTCAATTCCTGCTAGTGATCAAAAATTGTATCTATCACCAGTTCTTGATGGCTTTAACAGTGAGATTATTGCATATCATTTATCTACCTCGCCAAACTTACAACAACTTAAAACGATGCTTTCCGAGGCTTTTCCTGAACAAACTTACCAGGGCACTATTTTACATAGTGACCAAGGATGGCAATATCAACACACTTACTACCATCATTTTCTTGAGGTGCATGGAATGAGACCGTCCATGTCGCGTAAAGGAAATAGCTTAGATAACGGCATGATGGAATCTTTTTTTGGAACATTGAAGACAGAAATGTTTTATGGGTTTGAGAAGGAATTTACTTCCCTCGAAACATTAAAAACAGCTATTTCAGAATATATCAACTACTACAACACTAAACGAATCAAACTTACATTAAAAGGACTAAGTCCTGTGCAATACAGAACTCAATCCTTAACTTAAAATATAATGTCCAACTTTTGGGGGTCACTTCAGACTTTACTCAGGTCCTTTACCCCACTAGGGATTTTAAAATTGTTTTGTGCTTATTGTCTTTCTTGGCCTTTTCTAAACAACTTAACAGAAGCAAACAGGCTAGTCATTCCTAAGATAGTCATCACAATCCCAGCTTTTTCACCTGCTTTTGGCAAAGCCTTCTCTGAGGATGCTTTTTGAGCTGCCGCAAGTGGTTTAGCTGTTACTACCTTTTTCTGCTCAGTAGCAGTCGGAGCTTGTTTACCTTCCTCTATAACTGCATCTGCGGCTTTTTTAAAGGATAATTGAAGCAACAATGGATCGTGATCAGAAGCACGGCCATGAATTTCCATAAACGGTGAATTCACATGCACCATGTCAAATTCATACTGACCAAGCAGATTACGAGATACCAGCATGTTATCGAGGGTTTGGTTGTTTCCTTGGTAGAAATAAGAATAACGATCTGCTAAATCATGTCTGCTGACCAAGTTAGCCATATCCCCTTCTTCAATCAACTGAATCGTTTTTGTGAATTCATAATCGTTAAAGTCACCTAACATCACAATATTTGCCTGATGAGTTGCTCCTTCTTTGGCAAATTTAGCCAGCATATTAGCTAAAACATGGCGTCTTTCTTCAGATTTGAAGGTAACAGGTTGCACACGTCCATAAAGAGCATTGTCCCCACGCTTAGAGTTCAAATGGTTTGCCACCACAATAACTTTATTTCCTTGGAAAACAAATTCTGCTGCTAGTGATTTACGGACATCTTTCCAAGCAGGATTAGTTGGATCAATTCGACCAACACTGAGGTTTAACTCCCCATTTACCCATGATAGAGCATCCTTAGCCCCACCTTTTGGTTTATCAGACAAACTAACACGATCTGGCTGATAGAGGAAACCTGTCCGAATATTCCCACCAGGTTGACCACCGTCAACATTATTTTCTGGAGCAATATCAACATAACGATAAGTTGGGCCCCCAAGTTTTTGAATAGCATCAATCAAGCGTTGAGCACTTTGAGTAGCATCTGTAGTACCATCATCGGTTGGGCCGTTATTATCTTGTACCTCAATTAGACCAATGATATCAGGTGCATTCAAATCGTGAATAAAGGATTCAGCAATACGTTTAACTTTCTCATCCTTGGTTGAAGATGGGTTTGCTGAGAAGTTCTCAATATTATAAGATGCAATACTTAATTTGCTTAGGTCTTTTTGCAAATGTGTTTTTTCAGGTGCAAGGTGACCATCTATTAAGACAGGCATCTTTTGGCTATCATCAACAAAAACCTTGTAATTACCATAACTGTATGAGACTGGCCCAGCTAATCTTCCCTTGTAAGAATCACCAGATTTGATAGTTTGCTTACCTTTTTTGAAAAGTACAGGAATCACATCGGTATTGTAACTGGTTGCAGGCAACAATACACCACCTGAATTGTTCAAAACTCTCGTGCTAGAACCAGGTAAAACATAGATTTCTTTATTTTTCATTGGACCAAGGATTTTCGCATCGTCGACAGCAACCAACATGCCTTCCATGGATTCCCAATAGTCAATAGCATCTTCTTGTGGGTCAAAGACACGTAAGCCATCATTATCAATGATATCAGCAGGTGCCACACGATCTTTACCTAACACAAGAGGGGCTGGTACTGGAGCTGTCCCTGTTTTGGTAACAGTTTTAGCCACAATTTGGGTAATTGTAAGGTCAGTTTGTTTACGTTCCTCATATCCACGACCAAAAAATTCTTCAACCTCTCCGGAAATCGTCAATACATCTCCGACAGCTACTTTGGCGCTTTTAGCAAAGACACGGATACCGTCTGAAGTGGCTACATTACCATCGCCGTTAAGATCTTGAACATAAAAATGAGTGGAATCATCTAAGTAAGTGACAACAACTTGTTCAACTGTTACAGCTTTTTTCAAAAGAGGCGAAGTATGATGAGTCCCTTGGATATCTCCAATTTTCACAACCTTGCCAACTGGCGTAGTGTCTTCTTTTCTGACAGCCTGTTTCACCACTTCAAATTGTTCCAAGGTAAATGGTTTTAATTGCAATTTCCCATCAAAAGTTGACAAAATAGCTGTCAAATTGATGACATCCCCCTGACCAATTTTAGCGACTAAGTCACTTGTTTTAATCCCCGTGCGATTGTCTAAACGAACTGCCACACTTTTACCATCGATATCTGTGACATTAAAAGAAGAGGTTTCGTATTTATCCGATGCTATTTCTCCTACAGTTACATTCGATAACTTAACTAGTGTTGATTGAGTTGCTTTTTCTAATTCGGGAATGGTTGTTTCTTTAACAGGGGTAGGAAGCTGCCCTTCTAATTTTTTATGGGCAGTAATTTTTTTCAACTGCAATTCACCCTTGAAATTAGTAAGTGTACCTGTCAGTTGAATAATGTCTCCACTGGCATAACCCAAATTTTTCTCAGGGTAAATGTAAAGTCCTGTGCCATTGCTATCTTGAATGTAAAAACCATTACCACCCCAGCCATTCACGACGCTGATAATTTTACCTGTAACCGTGTAAGGTTTTCCTTCAGGGCTTACTCGAACGTCTGAAATAGGCTGACTGCCATTAGCATCTGCCATTACTTCAGGATTCGCTGGGGTCTCTTCTTTAGCTGCTACAGTCGTATTGACTGAGTCAACTGGTGTTGTAGGAGCTGGTTGAGTAGTCTCGACAGGGGCTAGGGGAGTTGTTGCAGAACCATTATCTTCCACACCAGTGGCAACAGGTTCTTCTGATTTAGGGACAACCACCTCTTCAGCATAGACGGGATGCTGTTGCAGAGTAACCTCTTCAACAACAGTAGGAACAGCAACCAATGCTAATAATGACGCATAAGTGAAAAATTTCCTGTTTAACATAAAAACTCCTTTTATTTAGTACGTTTAATACACGCCTATTGTAACAAAATTGACAAGCAAAAGAAATACATTTTTGTATATTTTGTTACAAAAAGTTAGCATTACTAAAAATGTAATCGTTATCAATAACTTATTTTTCTTTGATTTATGTTAAAAAACAAACATTTTCCAGGTGTACTCTCACTTTTGGATAGAGCTTCTTATCATTCACCCATTTGTTCAGAAAGTTAATCGTCTTTCACCTAAAAAGCACCAATCTAACCAGATTAGTTACCACTAATCAGTCAGATTGATGCTTTTATCTTGCCAATTGCTCATCAAAAGAGCATTACACTACTATTTCTAAACCTGAATCTTATGAATGAGCAAGTTTTAATAAGAAACTTGACAAAGTTATGAAAGCCACTGCTGTCACTAGCATTGCCAAAAGATAAGACCCGACCTGTGCTAGGCTTCCTCCACTTTGGAAAACAGCGATAGCTGAAAGAACCCAATTCTGAGGTAAGAGTTTCCCAATAGCTTGCATATAAGAAGGGGTAATGGACAAGGGCCATAAACACCCTGCCAACATAGACGCTGGCATTACAATTAAGTTAGCTAATTGACTACTTTGTTGGGGATTTTGAGTCATCTCACCAATTAACAAACCAAAACCTATCTCTAACAAACTAAAGAGGAAGAAAATCAGTAAGAGCATTGGGGTCGGAATGTAAAAACTAACGTTAAAAATCTTTAATAGGCTAAACATAATCGCAATTTGAATTGTAAACGCGACAAGACCAACACAGACATAACTGAGCATGTATTGAAAACGAGACAAACGAGATAGTACTAAACGATTATAAATTTGACTAGACTTGTCTGTTAAAATCCCACCATAAATCACACTCGTGCTACCTAGCATCAAGATTAATAAGAAACCTGTTGTGGTAGATGACACTGATTTGCTACGTGAACGATCAGCTAAAGTCTCTTGTTGCACATGGTCATTCAAACTCTTATTCTTCTGCAACAACTGGTCAAATCGTTTGTAATCCCCAGCAGCCACATCGTCCATGATATTATAATTCTCCCAAAGGTAATTATCAATATGATTTTCTTCTATTTTGGTGAACACATCGTACTTTTTCGTTTGTTTTAGCTGAGCAACAAATTGTTTCGAAATTCGACTGTGATCTTTGTCTAAAATTCCAATTTTAGCCTGATTATTTCCTGAAAAGCTCAAAGATAAAGCCAACAGTGTTGTTAAAATAGGCAACAAAAAAAGGTCACATAACTGTTTTTTTCCGTCGTATTTTAACAAATAATACTCGTGGTGCTAGTTGATTTAAAAATATCTCAAATGATAAGCCATTATGATTTGTTCAATTCTCAATTGTAGTCCCGTGATACTTCTAGTCAACGTGTGCTCAATATTAAATAGCGAACAAAGCTCTGAAAAACGTGTTTTCTATTGTTCTCCTCATGACAAGTCATTGCCAGTGATTATGTTATTCTGCACCGACCATGTTTTGGCGTAAAGGTGTCCATAAGTGATAGCCTTCCTGTTGTAAGGTCTCTTTTAGTTCTTGGCTGAGATAGCCTAAATCAGCAAGGATAACAGATTGTCTACAGCCTTCTAGCAACTCATTAGCAACTTTGATATCGTGAACAGAGGCTGGTGTCACAACATAGTTGAGAATAAAACCCGACAAAGTGACCAGCATATGAACTTTAAAACCATAGAACCAAAGGTTTTTAGCGGCATTATGCCCAATATCAGCGAAGCTATTGAAAATCTTCGCCCTATGATTGCGAACAGGTTGGCAAAGTGGCAATGGAAAACTGCTTAGACTTGTAATTCATTAAAAATCGCTGACTAAGATTATCGGTCGGTCTCATTAGGCATTAAATGTTGAGCAACCAGCTGTTTCGATGTCTTTAGAACCGTCTAATGATAGTACCCCGATAAGGATAAGTGATTGGTGTTAAATTCAAATAATGGTCTTGCCTTTTCCAACGTTAGGGGGGACGATTGTCTAAAACGTGTTTATCTTTCGTAAAAAATGGCATAGTAATCTTTCTATCTTATTCTACCAAACATATAGTAATTAGCAGGTACCACTTAGTACCTGCTAATTACTTCGAGACACTAGAACCAAGACGATTACCACTGCCTCATGTCCTAACACCTCCATTTAACACTAGTCTCACCAACTGTTACGATAGGTAACCTGGTCGCTAGCAAACTAATCACGTTGATATGCCATTAAATTGAGGTATTAAATAGATTATTTACCTGGTGTATAGCTTCCGCTACCATCTTGCGTACTACCGCCCCAAACGTTAATTGAGAAGCAACAAGTAGTACAGCAGCAGCCTCCAGGAGCAACTTGAGTTGTTTCAGCTACACTAGTAGATAAAATATTTGAAGTAAATTGTAACATAACGATTACCTCCTTATCCAACAAATAAACAACTGATAAGAGTTCACATAATTGTTTTTTAGATACACCTAAATGCGATATCATGACAAGGCTAGTTTTTGTATTATAGTAACCAAACAACTATTCAATTCTTATCACCTATGATATAGTAAAAATGATTTAAATGTAAACCCTTTCTTTCTCGTTTTGGGAATTTTTTTAGATAAAAACAACAATTAGTTAATAATAAAATAATAATTTAGAAACACCCAAAAACTCTAATGGAGAAAATCACAAGACAATGAACACCTAACTCTCAAAATGACTCCTTTCTTTATCCATTATACCGCTCTAATCACTCATTTTGTCGTGACCAACCTAGTCAGCCTGACGGGGGTGCAACAACGAAATCGCATTCTACGAGTGACCGATTTCTGTCTTACCGCAAAAAAAGACTTGGATAACATATCCAAGTCTTCCTCAATAACTTTACCTCGCTAATACATTAGCTCAGGATAAATTAGTCCACTAGACTAATTTATTTTTTTAAGTTATAGAATGATTTGATTCCTTTGTATTGAGCAACTTCACCAAGTTGATCTTCGATACGAAGCAATTGGTTGTATTTAGCAATACGGTCTGTACGTGACAATGAACCTGTTTTGATTTGGCCAGCGTTTGTTGCAACTGCGATGTCAGCGATTGTTGAATCTTCAGTTTCACCTGAACGGTGTGATACAACAGCAGTGTAACCAGCTTCTTTAGCCATTTCGATAGCTTCAAAAGTTTCAGTCAAAGTACCGATTTGGTTAACTTTGATAAGGATTGAGTTAGCTGCATTTTCTTTGATTCCACGAGCAAGGTATTCAGTATTTGTAACGAAGAAGTCGTCACCAACCAATTGAACACGTCCGCCTAGGCGTTCAGTAAGAGCTTTCCAACCATCCCAGTCGTTTTCGTCCATACCATCTTCGATAGTAATAATTGGGTATTTGTTAACCAACTCTTCAAGGTAGTCGATTTGTTCTGCAGATGTACGAACAGCAGCTCCTTCACCTTCAAATTTAGTGTAGTCGTAAACACCACGCTCTTTGTCGTAGAATTCTGATGATGCACAGTCGAAACCGATCATAATGCCGTTTTCCCCAGCTTCGTAACCAGCTGCTTCAATAGCTTTAAGGATAGTTTCTACACCGTCTTCAGTTCCTTCAAATTTAGGAGCAAATCCACCTTCGTCACCTACAGCTGTAACAAGTCCGCGTTCTTTAAGGATTTTCTTAAGAGCGTGGAAAACTTCAGCACCCCAACGAAGACCTTCTTTGAAAGTAGGTGCACCAACTGGCATAATCATGAACTCTTGGAATGCAATTGGAGCATCTGAGTGTGATCCACCGTTGATGATGTTCATCATAGGAGTTGGAAGAACTTTAGTGTTAAATCCACCAAGGTAAGTATAAAGTGGCACTTCAAGGTAGTCAGCAGCTGCACGAGCAACAGCGATAGAAACACCAAGAATAGCGTTAGCACCAAGTTTACCTTTGTTAGGAGTACCGTCAAGTGCGATCATTGCACGGTCGATAGCTTGTTGATCGCGAACATCGTAACCGATGATTGCCTCAGCGATAATGTTGTTAACGTTATCAACAGCTTTTTGAGTACCAAGACCAAGGTAACGAGATTTGTCACCATCACGAAGTTCAACGGCTTCATGTTCACCAGTTGAAGCTCCTGAAGGAACCATACCACGTCCGAATGCACCTGATTCTGTGTAAACTTCTACTTCAAGTGTTGGGTTACCGCGTGAGTCAAGGACTTCGCGAGCGTAAACATCAGTAATAATTGACATTATAATACTCTCCTTATGAGTTTAAATATTTTACATGTTAATAATACCACAAACTAGGCCTTTAATCAACTTAAAAAGCAATTTCGTGAAAACCTTACTTTGTTTTCAATTTATCATTCATAAACTTTCGTTGATTTACAGAAAACTTCCACAGTTGATTGAATTGGTATTTTTGGAGATAAACCGGTATAATAAAGAGACTAGAGAGAAAAGCGAGGAGAGTTATGGAGCGGTTAGACGATAAACTACTACAAGGCGCCCTAGGAGAAAATCGATTCAACCCTGACGAACAACGTCATTACTTAGGAACTTATGCTGAGCGAGTCGTTTTAAGTTTACCTTTGGAAGATGCCAAAGATAATCGGGTAAAAGATTATTTAGAAAGCGAATTACCAAATCTTGCTCTAAAATACCGTCCCCTTACGTTAAAGATTTCTTCACTGTTAGCACCTAACTACCAGATGCTTTTCATGAAACTAGCCAAACAATATGAGCTAGCAGCAACTATCGTAACCGAAAAACACATGACCTCGCCTTTTGCTTTTGTTCTTCACACAGATCACATGGTAAACCTAGATGAAACACGCCTAGAAGTTATTTTGACACAAAATGAAGACAGTAATATCATCGATCAACCGGCTGACAAACCTAAAACCTTCTGGCAAAAATTATTTCACTAAACTGACAAGACAAGCATATCTGTTTATTATGCTTGTCTTTTTCGTGGAGAGACAAGATAGGAATCCAGACAGTCTAATACTAACCCTAAATCTGGCTGATCAATGTGATCATCAGCAACTTCTTTAAGAACTGGTTTAGCACAGTAGGCTATCCCAAGACCAGCCTGCTGCACCATTAAAAGATCGTTAGCCCCATCCCCAACAGCGATGGTTCGTGACAACCTTAAACCATTCTCATCAGCCCATCTTTTGAGGCAATCGGCCTTTGTCTGTTGACTTACCACTTCTCCTATGACACTTCCTGTTAAACGCCCACAATTTATTTCTAAGTGGTTAGCTTTAACATAATCAATCTCAAGAGTAGCCACCAAGTCATCAATAATCTCATGAAAACCTCCCGACACTAAACCAATTTTATAACCTCTTTCCTTCATCTCCGTAATAAGCTTTTTAGCCCCTTTATGCAAATGAAGAGATTGCGACACCTTTTCAAAGACACTTGTAGGTAAACCAGCTAAAAGAGATACTCGCTGAACTAAAGCTGTTTTAAAATCTAATTGACCTGCCATGGCTGCTGTTATGGCTACAATTTCTTCTTTTTGCCCTTCTTCTTTTCCAAGAAAATTAATCACTTCTTCTTGAATGAGCGTCCCATCGACATCCAATAACAAAAACCCTGTCACAGTTTTCATATTGTTCTCCTTCTATTATCACAACCAATAAGCACTTTAGTAACGATTTTTTCGCCTAAATCGCTTCTTTTCATTAGCAACTAAAACTAATAGCTAGCAAAAAAGCCGTGATAAATCACAGGCTTTTATGTATTAAAAACGGATATGCTCGCGTGTCTTTTCATAGGAGTTAACAAAACGGTCTGTTACTCCAGGCTCTACTGTTTCAAGCGCATAAGATATTTCATCAAATGATGCTTGATAATCATTGTCTACTTCAAACAATCTCAAGGCGTGCTCAAAACTATTTTGAACACCGGCTTCAAAGGAACGGTAACGGTTAGAGTATTGTAATAATTGCTCTGTCAAAGTCGCATTTTGAACGACTTGGTAAGTTAATTCTTCTAAGTTTGCAATAGCCACCGTAGCAACCTCAGATAAGCGTGAAACAGCTTCAATATTGATGCGGCCTCTGCTAAGTTCATACATTAAAGCTTCTAATTGAGAACTAGTTGTGAAGAAAGCACTAAGGAAATCTTGAGGGATTCCAGGTAAGTTACGCTTCTCCATGTAACGTTTGATCATGTGAAGTTGAGTCACATAAATTTCAAGATTTTGACGGGCATGCGATTCAATTTTTTCAATATCTTTGACAGCTTCAAAAACATCCATTTGACCAGATTCAACCGACCCTAATGTTTTGATGCTACGTTCAAAAATAAGTTGTAGTTCTGAGAATGGCTTTTCTTGTGTACCAAACTGCTCTGCAACTTCAAGGGTGTTTTCCTCAACGTCATTAATATCCTTCTCAAAAGCTTTAACATTGAACCCTTCATTTTCACTCAAAATGTATTTTCGAGATAGACGAGAAATTTCAGTTTTAAGTTGTTCGTTATTGCGTTTAGCATGAGCCAAGTATCGTGGTAATATTTTGCTATTTTTAGCAGCTACCTTATAAGCCGCGATTTCACGCTCAAATAACTCATATAAAGAATCGATTCGCCCTTGAATATGAGTGTTTTCTTCTCTAGCACGGTCTAAATCCAAAGTCACCAATTCTGAAGAGTTGGCACGAATGGATTCGCGAATTTCTTGGAAACGAGCTTCAATATTTTTCTCTGGGAAATGGTAATTTTCTTCAAGTAAACGACGATAACCAGATTCCAAATCATCTAGTTGATCTGGGAAATCATCTTCTAATTTAGCCACAATGGCTGGAATTTGCTCAGTGATTTGTCCCAGTGCAATCGTATGCTCTTCAGCTCGATCAAGTACCTCAGCCGCTTCAACAGGATCTCCAGAAGAATTGAGAGCAACAAATTGTGAAAATTCAGTTTCAATATTTTTCATCTGTTTGTCGATTTCAGCCATAGTAGAACCAAAGTTGTCTTCATTTTCAGAGATAGATGCTTGTAATTTTTCATACAAATCAAGGGCATGTGTGACCCGTGCACTATTTTTCTCTTCTTGCTCTTTTAAGATACCAAGCGCTTCACGAATAGATGTAATATCTTCTTCAACAAGATTAAGTTGACTTTCAACACTACTAATTTCATGTTTGGCACGAATAAAATTAAACGTGTCATTTAAGTTCTCAGCTTCAAAGATATGATTTTCAATATCTGCAAAAGAGTTGAGGGTTAAATCCGTCCACTTTTGGTTCCATTCACGAAAAGACGTTTGACTTTGTCCAATCAAATGCAATGATTTCACTTCTTCGATTTCATCATTAACAGGTAGGGCAAACAAGGCCTGTTTTCGTTCTTCTAGACTGGTAATTAGTGAATCATTACGTTTTCGTATAATGACACCTACTAGATAGGCGATAATCACTAGTAGGACTATAGCCACAATCAGCAAGATAATTCCGCTTGACATCTGAATCTCCTTATTATTAGATGCGATTTGTCAACGTGTGTCTCAGCAAAAATTGAGACTCCTTAATCGCCTTTTATTAAAATTTTATCAAAAATACACTATAACGTTACGATTATAACATACTTTCAAGTGCATTTCAAAACATATTTGACTAATTGAACAATCTCCCACAAGCGACTCACACGACTTTCTTAGTAGAGACTAGCATAGGTGTCGAAGCTCGGCCTCAACACCTATTCATTAACACTATTCCTAGAGATAGCCACATGCTAAATCAGACCCTATCAACACAGATTTTAATCAGTTCGTCTTCTTTGGTAACAAATCCTTGTGCGGCTAACAAGGTCACTAAATATCCAATGTACTATAAACAGCATTTTCCTCGATAAATTCACGCCTTGGTTCAACACGGTCTCCCATGAGCATGTCAAATACTTTATCTGCTTCTGCTGCATCATCAACAGTAACACGTGCCATCAAACGATTCTCAGGATCCATTGTCGTTTCCCAAAGTTGGTGATCGTCCATTTCTCCCAGACCTTTATAACGCTGAACGGTCGGTTTTGAACGACCGACACTGTATTTTTCAAGAGCTGTTTTTAGTTGTTCTTCCTGTTCAATACCAGGCTGAATGTATTCTTTGATTTCACTACCAACTTTCACCCCGTAAATAGGTGGTTGAGCAATGTAAACATAACCTGCTTCTAAAACCGGTCTCATAAAGCGATAAATGAGTGTTAGCAGTAAAGTTCTGATATGGGCACCATCGACATCCGCATCAGTCATAATCACCAACTTTTGGTAACGAGCTTTTGACACATCAAAGTCTGCACCAAAACCTGTTCCCATAGCAGTAAAGAGACTTCGAATTTCTTCGTTGGCCAGAATCTTATCCATAGTTGCTTTTTCCACATTTAAAATTTTACCTCGAATAGGCAAAATGGCTTGAAACTCTCTGTTACGACCTGATTTAGCTGACCCCCCTGCTGAATCCCCTTCGACGATAAAGAGTTCGTTTTGGCTGGCATCATTTGATGAGCAATCAGCCAATTTACCAGGCAAGTTGGAAATCTCCAAACCTGATTTTTTCCGAGTTACTTCACGAGCTCGCTTAGCTGCAATTCTAGCCTTAGAGGCTAAAATGCCTTTTTCCACAATTTTACGAGCAACTTGTGGATTTTCTAAAAGAAAACGTTGAAAAGCTTCACTGAAGAGACGGTTAGTAATTTTAACAACCTCTGAATTGCCAAGTTTTGTCTTAGTCTGTCCCTCAAATTGTGGATTTGGATGTTTGACCGAAATCACTGCTGTTAAGCCTTCGCGGACATCTTCTCCCGTCAAATTATCATCATTTTCTTTAAGGATTTTATTTTTCTTAGCGTAATCATTAATGACCCGAGTAAGAGCTGTTCGAAATCCTTGTTCATGAGTTCCACCCTCGTGGGTGTGGATATTGTTGGCAAAACTCATGACCACCTCATGGTAGCTAGTGGTGTATTGCATGGCAACTTCTACGGCAATCCCTTCTAACTCACCATCAGTGTAGATAGGAGTGTCAAAAATAACCTCTTTTTTATCATTTAAAAATTCAACATAAGAACCTATACCACCTTCGTAGTGAAAATGCTCTTCTTGTTCCATACCTGAGCGTTTATCTGTAATGGAAATTTTTAAACCACGGTTCAAAAAGGCTAATTCTTGAATACGTTTTGCTAAAACCTTATAATCAAATTCAGTCGTTTCGGTAAAAATTTCTGAATCTGGTGTAAAGTGGACCGTTGTCCCAGTCACATCAGTGGTTCCAATGACCTCAAGATCTGCAACGACAGCCCCGCGTTTAAATTCTTGGTAATGTATCTGACCATTTTTATAAACACGAACATCTAATTGGGTCGACAAGGCATTAACAACAGAAGAACCTACACCATGTAGTCCTCCAGAAACCTTATAACCGCCACCGCCGAATTTCCCTCCGGCATGTAAAACGGTAAAGACAGTTTCAACGGCTGGACGACCTGTTTTAGCTTGGATATCGACGGGGATACCACGCCCATTATCAACGACTGTGATTGAATTATCTGCCTCGATAAACACCTGGATGTGAGTAGCAAATCCAGCTAATGCCTCATCAATAGAATTATCGACGATTTCCCATACTAAGTGGTGCAAGCCCTCTTTAGCTGTAGATCCGATATACATTCCTGGACGCATCCTTACGGCTTCAAGTCCTTCTAAGACCTGAATCTGACTGGCATCATAGTCTTGTGCTTTCTCTTCAACTTGTTTGTTTTCTTCAATCATCTAAGTTACTATCTCCAATAGGTTTTTTCTACCATCAACAAGCAAGGTATCAAAACCTGCTGCCTGTCCCGCTTGCCTATCAAGGTCACGATCCCCGATAACCAAGCCACTCTCAATGTTATATTTTGCTTTTAAATACAGTAAACTCTCAGGATTAGGCTTACGAGCGAAACCATTCGAAGCTGTGACCACTTCGGTAAAATATTCCGAGAGTCCAGCTTGTTTTAACAGCTGGTTAACTTGCTGATCACGATGAGACACTAAAAAATTACGTGATCCCGACGCCACAATTTTAGCCAAAATTTCCCTAGCTCCCAGACACCAAATCGGTTGAGTCAGCTTCACCGCTTCATTTTGCTTATACTCTTGCAAAAATTGAGGTTGGTATGGAGCAAAGGTCGCAACCGCAATGGCTGTAGATTCCTTCAATTTTTGGTAAACAGCATCATGTTCACCTGGAAGGTTAAAAAAAGCTAGCGTCTGAACAAAGGCCTGGGTCGAAATTTCGTAATTATCGAGTAAGGTACCACCCAAATCCCATATATAATCGTGATAATCCATGCTTTTCATTATATCACAAATTCACTTAATATTACAGCGATTTCCATAAATAAAAAGGGACTAGTAACAACTTGTTTCACAAGCACTAGGTCCCTTATTTTCTAATGATAGCGTAGGCGTCTCTTTAAGTTTTTTTCGCTTTCTTTGTCACGCGCTAGCACCTGTTGATAAGTCATCGATAAAATCAGACCGACCCCAATCAAGTTGGAAATTAAGGCTGAGCCCCCTTGTGAAATAAAGGGCAGAGGAATTCCCGTAAGGGGTAGAATACCAATCGCTGCTCCAATATTTTCAAAAATATGAAACAAAATCATCATGATAAAGCCTGTTGAAATGTAAGTGTAAAAGAGGTTGTTAAACTCAAAAGTGACTTTTAACATTCTATAAATCAAGAGCAGATAAAGCATTAATAACAGAGCTGAACCCATAAAACCAAAATTTTCAGCAATAACAGTGAAGATCATGTCACTTTCTCTAACAGGAACGGGTAATTCTAAAACATTAAACCCTTTTCCAAACAGTCCCCCACTGCCGATTGCAATCATACTTTGTGTTTGCTGATAAGCGATGGTTTCTGAAAAAGCAAAAGGATCTAACCACGCTGAAATACGATTCAATTGGTAAGTATCCATTCCCAGTTTTAAGAGAAACTCTTTGCCTTCAGGGAATAAAAAGATAAGGAAAAAGGCCACAAGAAATCCCACTACGACAAAAGTTAAAGGAATGATTAGCCACCAGGAAATCCCAGACATGAGGACCATTCCCGCCAAAATGGCAAGAAAAACCATAGCAGTCCCTAAATCTTTTTGCAAAGCAAGTAAGAGTAGCGCAGGAAACGTTATAATGCCATAAAACCCCAATAGAATCCAATCGTCTTTGAAGTGGATACGCTCTTTTTTTCCTTTAAACCAGACTGTTGCTCTTGCCATCAGTAAGATATAAGCGATCTTCATAAACTCAGAGGGCTGAAACAGGGTCACCGACCCAATCGTAATCCAGTTTTTAGCTCCTGTTGCCGCTACCAACTGAGGACTAAAGAAAATCAAGGGCAAAATCATTAAACCGATTCCCAGCAGGTACAACCAGGGCGTCAATTTCCATAGAGTGGCTGTAGTGAAAAACATTAGGATAAAGGCTAAGACTGCTCCAATAGCAATCCATAGCACCTGCTGCCCCATAACGGATGTCACATGCTGTGGAAAATCATAACTTGTCGCCACATAAATAGAAACCAATCCTAACACTAGTAAGCAACAAACAGGAAAAACAATGGCATAGTCAATACGACGTTCAATAGATTTCCTTTGAGACAAGAGGCAACCTCCTTTTTAAGTGACCATAGTGGTAAAATACTGTTGTTGGAGATCATTTAGCCAAAAATGAAAAAGAGCCCCAATCTAAGGGCAAAACAGCCTATCACCAACACCTTTTCTTTAGGAAAAATTAGCTTAGAATGTTCAATAATAGATTGCTCATGTTCATGATGACTAACAAGATGGTTCAGGTAGTCAGTTCAAAGCTCTGAACCCGATATGACCCCTGCCGGAATCGAACCAGCAACTACTCCTTAGGAGGGAGTTGTTATATCCATTGAACTAAGGGGTCTACTGGATATCTGTAGTATCTATTGTAACCTAGAAAAAGAGGGAATGCAAGTTCAAATCTCAGCCAAGAGATCTCATTTTCATGATGACTAACAAGATGGTTCAGGTAGTCAGTTCAAAGCTCTGAACCCGATATGACCCCTGCCGGAATCTACTACTATTGTACACAATGGTTCACAATAGTTCAAGTGTTGATTTAAAAGGTAATTATTATAGTAAAAAGTTTAAAATAGTTTCATTTTTAATCTTTTTTGCCCCTTTTTTGCACCCTTTCACCACAATTCCATCATCACCTCTTCCACCCTCTCCTCTGTCACAACCTCCCAATCTCTTATCTCCTCATTCGGCAACACATAATCAAAAATCTGTCCGTTTTTGCGCACGATCTTGACTGTGCCTCCTGTGATATATCCGTCATCAATTGCCTGTTTAAATTCGTCGTATGTTAGCATAAAGCACCTCCTTATCTTATTATTCGTATTTTACAGGAAATAACATAATAAAATTTAAAGATTATTTAAAATTAAATAACATCTATTTTTGTTACAAACTAAAATATTTATTATTAGCGAATATTAAATAAAAAGAAATTTTAGTACAATGTTGGCAACAAATTAATTTTATTAATTTTAATTTTTTTTAATTTAAAGTGGTATACTTAACCTGTAAATAATTAAAGGAGGACATGGATATGTCTAAAAAGCTTAGAAACTCTCTCGCCAGAATAGTTGTTGCAGCATTCGCATCATTTGCTGTGATGGCGATTCCAACTTATCATCACAGTACAGTCTTAGCTAAAACAGTCTCAGTAAATCAGACTTATGGTGAATATAAAGACTATTATACTGTAATTGGTGAGTCAAACATTGACCAATCTGCTTTTCCTAAGATATATAAAACAACCGAGAGAGTCTATAAAGGACAAGGTACAAGCGAAAAAAGAGTAACCGTATCTGATGTAGTTTATAACCCATTAGATGGCTATAAACGTTCAACAGGCGCTTACGGCGTTGTCACAAAAGATATGATTGACATGTCTAAAGGATACCGTGAAAAATGGGAAACAAATCCCGAACCAAGCGGTTGGTTCAGATTTTATAATAGAGCCGATAATGAAGAAATTAGTGAGAAAGAATATGATTCAAGACGTACTAAGTCATACAAAGTTACCAACAATGTACCTGTAGTGTTAACAACATTAAAAGGTAAACAATACAACAGTCACTTATTTGTACGTAGCCATCTCTTTGCCGATAGCCTTGGAGGAAAGTCCATACGGAAAAACGCTATTACTGGAACTCAAATGCAAAATGTAGGAACACGTAAAGGTGGAATGCAATATATTGAGAAAAAAGTTTTAAGCCATATCACTAAGAATCCTGATGTTTATGTATTCTACAGTGCCATCCCTGAATATCAGGGGGCTGAGTTATTAGCAAGATCAGTTTTAGTATCTGCTTTATCTTCCGATGGAGTAATTAACGAAACTGTTCGTGTTTTCAATACTGCTGATGGATTTAATATTAATTACGAAAAAGGTGGACTCGTAACAGAGAGCCCTGCAGCTGAAATTGATAATATTGAAGATTCTACAACAGACGAAATAGAGAATTCTGTGGATGATTCAGAAGAAAACGTTTATAACGATACTATTACCGAAGAAGAAGAAGAAAACTAAGATTTCAAAAAATTTTTAGACACACAAAAAAACCGCCCTCAATCAAGAGAGCGGTTGGTTTTTTATTTCGGCTAATTCTTACTACGGTAATTTGTTCATGATTGTGCGGGAGTGTCAATGAAGGTAAGAGAAATCCAATTTGTTATTTTTGTATCTTCATTACAAAAACTTTAAGCCCATTTTCGGATTCGAAGTTATCAATTGGGGTAAATCCGAAATTTTGGTAGAACTGTATAAGCTTTGGATTATTATCGCATTCTAGCCAAATATACTTAGTATTGATAATTTTTGAAGCCTTCTTAACTTTATCACAAGCTAATGTAAGTAGCTCTTTTCCTGATATAGAGGTATTTGATTTATAGTTTTTACCCAATTGACCAATCAAAAAACTATTCATTAAAAAACTACCGCTTCCCTTTAAGGTACGACCTGAACGGCTTATTTTTTTGCGTTGACTTTTAGTCAGAGTTTGATAATTTTGTTTTGAAAAATAAAGAGGTCGATTAGCTAGCGAGAAAAAACCAACCAGCTCACGGGAATCTGTAGAAAAAACAAGATAAGTTGATGCTATCGCTGAGCGTTCAAACTCTACTGCTTTTTGATGCAAAAAGACTTCTACATCATGTGGTGTAGAAGTTCCGTCATTGAACCCTTTGAATGATTTTAGAAGTTGCTGAATTTCTTCTTTTTCTAAATATTTCATTATTTCATCGAGTGAAATTGTTCTATAGTTCATTATTTTTTACCAAAAAACGCCTTAATTTCTGCTTCTGCTGTCAATTCTTTGATGTGGCTCACATCGACCGTCTTGGGGGTTACGTTTCGGTTTAGTGCCTTAATCAAACTATCAGCACTTTCAGCTGTAAAACTAAAATCTCTAGTAAATGTTTTTGTAGCCATACTGACAACCTCCCTTATAATGTATTTCAGGAGTAGCACTCCAGCTACTCCTCACCCTCATTATGACACGCCTTGAACTTTTTGTCAATAAATGCGAAGTTTTTTGCGAAAAAACAGCCCCCGCAAAAGCGAGGGCGTTTGTCTTATCTAATTTAATTTCCCCCAAAGGCTGATGCGATTGCCATCTTTATCAGTCTGTCCAATAGCTAGGTAATTACGCTTGCCTGAGCCGCCAAGATAGCTAATCCAGTAGTAGCCATTGGCGTAACCCTCGCTGTCAAAGCTGACATTATCGCCTTGCTTGTAGCTACCTACTACTTCGCTGGCCAAACTTGGCCACCGCCTAATATTAATCTCTGCAACATCAAGCGTAAAGGTACCAGATTTTGGTGTCTCTACGATGGTGTCAGACGTTTGCGGCTCTGTGCTGACGGTTTGTGTGACTGCATTCCCTTGGTAAGGAGGGTAAAACCATCCTGTCACACCAGAAAAATCACGAGTGTTAAAACGAGCTGGTGCACCGACATATAAGGCGTCTGCATTGCCATCAATATTTTGCTCGATTGTGCGCATGGTATAACCGTCGCTGTCTTCAATGACAATTCCCGTATGTCCAAATTGGTGCCCAGAAACAGCCATTACAAACGTAGCCCCCGCTCGTGGATTTGCCTCTGTTGGCATACGATGGACTTCCCAACCTTGAGCACTTGCGCTGTCTAATAAATCAATCGCGTTACCCCATAAATCGACTCCGAACCAATTTTTAGCGACAAAACATGGCAAGTCAGCACATTGTGTGCCATACATACCATCTTTATCTACTCCCATGCCTGAATTGGCAAGGTCGACACAGTATTTTACAATCTCATTTGCGGTTGTCATCGTTACCTCCTTTTGATTTGTTAAGACTTCCTTATCCCATTCCTGCAGGTCATTTTCCTCAATCAGTTGGCTAAGCAACTCCGCATATCCGCTAGCAGTCGCATAACCTGCATCTTTAATAGCGTGACAAGCTTTTTTATAGTCAGTCTCGCCGATAACAGCCTGATAGCGTGGATTATCGTTTAAAAATTTACCGTGATCGATTATACTATCAGTCCAGCTATCATATGCACGAAACCTATCTACGATATCTGTGACGACACCAGGCTGATACTCCTCTTGCGTCTTGGTGTCAAAAGACTTACCTGTCCAGCTCGCATCAGCTTTAATACCAAATAGAGCGTTGTGTGGTGCATGTTTGCCCCAACCGCTCTCTAAAATAGCCTGAGCTGCGGTCAAAGATGGTAGAATTTTATATTTAACCCATCCATCTAAGCAGCCTTGCTTAATGTTATCTAAAAAGGTCATCTGTCCTCCTTATCTAAAAACGGATAAAAGATAAGAGCAATCACAGACAGCGGAACATACATTATTGCGATTGCTAGTATTAATGCTAATCGTGTGATTGCTCGCATGTCTTTATTCCTCGTCTTTAATTTGTGACACGTTCATGAGGACACAAGTAAGTCCTGACAACAGCACTGCTGATAGCATGGTAGGCCAGTTAATATCCGTAATCAACACACTTGACCCGATAAGACCCACAGCAGTTTGTGCCATTGTTTTGATTGTTTTGATTGCTACTTTTTTAAACCATTTGTTCATTTTTCTTCTCCTTTTTTAAATAGCGTGATAATACGCTCCTTATTGATAATGACTTCGTCTTCGACACGTCCAATTCGTTCTTCGTGGCGATCGATAATTTTTTTGGTAATCTCACGGTCACGATCAAGATTTTTAAGCTCATAAGCCAACTCTTTGAGAGAGTCCTTAAGTTGCCCCATGGCAAACTCATTAGCTTCCATAGCTTTTTTAAAAGGCGTTACAACTGCCTTCCAAAGGCCAAAAACAGACATGAGGGCTGCCGCTGCAGCTCCTGCCTGTAGTAAATCAAAGTGCATCTAACCACCTCTAATCCTGCTTTACTAAGTCCGCATATTTAATAACCGTGACTTTATCCTCTGAATCAAGCTCCTCTAAGGTCTGTGCCTCATAAGTAAACGGCTCGTTGACATGCACAAAGACAAGGTTGCCTTCGCCAGCTTGGTCTTCATGCGACTCGTCGACAATAGTAAATACATCATACGCTTGATATTCACCTTTTTTGACAGGCTCAATGAGCTCAAGCATACCTTTGTAAATATCAGGCTCTACTTTATCGCTAGTAGTCAAAACGTGGATAGTCTGTAAGTTAATCATCTTTTGCGTACGCTCTGCGGACACTTTAGCTAGTCCAGCAGCTGCTTGAGCTGTTTTTGCAGTCTTAGCAGTTTCCTGTGAGATTTTTTCTAAATCGTCCACTTTTTGCACGGCTTCGCCCATGGCGATTTCCACGTATTCCGATTTTTTAAACTCTTCGAGGACTGCTGTGATGATATCTTTGTCGTTTGTTCCTGTTAAATCTTTTTTGACAAGCTGCGGAATAACAGCTCCGTCTTCTGCTGCGATAATAACGTGTGTACTTGCGACTGCTCCTGTGCTGTCAAATTGAGGATATTTTCCTGTTACTTTCCAATTACGTGCCATAATTATTTACCTTCTTTCTTTGGTGCTGTTGCTTCATCTAATTGAGAGTTCAATTCTTCCAATTCAACTTCATGCTGTGCTTTTAATTGAGCATTTTCCAGCGTTAAATTAGCAACTTTAATTGTTAAATCATTAATAATTTTTCCTAGTAATTTTTCTTGCATATTATCTCCTATAATCCGTTGATATGAGCGTTATACTCTCTGATAATGGCGCTTGTTGTGTCAGAGTTAAATGTCCAGGCAGTGTTATTAGCGTGTAGCCAACACCGTCCAAGTGCTAAGATAGCTTGATACATTTTATTAAGGCTGACAACTTTAGGCATCTCTGTGGGAGTCATTTCGAATCCTCTTTTGATGTCAAAAGAGTCCGAAAAAAGCATGGTATCCCCATAAAATTCTGCTTGGTCCACATAAGCTGTGTGCTCATATCCGCTAGCGCCACGGAAAAATCTAGCGCCACAGAAACGTCCAGATGATGCACTGTTAACCCCGTCACCAGATGAGGTGATACCAATCGACGCATAAAGTGCCGAGCCAGTATACCCTTTTGGTGTGGCATTGCTAAAGTGGACAAAGGCAGTGTGTGTGCCGTCTTTGCGGACCAAGGCATTATTTCTGCTATTAAAATTGATAGCTGCATTGCTGTTAAAGTCAATGTTAGAGTTTTGTAAGTCAATGCTCATAGCACCATTTCGTGCTCTGATGACTTTACCCTCAAGCAAACTAGTAATCGCATACTCGATTTTAGCCTTGATAAAATTGGCATCTAAACCAACGATACTGCTAGCGTTGAGATTGATTACATTGATTTTATTTGCATCAATTGTCCCACCGATAATCTGGTCGGCTCTTAGCTTGATAAACTCACCAAGTTTTGCACCAAACGCCCCATTAACTGTCGTATTGCCGTCTAAAGCAATACGCTCGCCAGATATGCGTACACCGTAGCCATTTAAATTAATAGCTGAGACAATCTCGCTTGCGGACATCTTAGCATCAATACCACCAGATTTTTGGATAGCTAATTTAATGCTGTCTCCAGCGCCACTAATAATACTCATGACACCATCTCTAGTAACCCGCTGCTCAATTTGTCCTTCTAGCTGCGTAAAGCGTGATTGGATTTTACCAGTCGGGGACCCCACATCACTTTGCAAACCTCGGACAGTCTGTTGTAAGCTAGAGTAATTGCCTTCCGCACTCTGCAACCGCCTTTGATAGCTGTTCAAATCCTGTTGCACGCGACTAACAGCTCCTGTCCTGTCTCTAATCTCTTGTGAGATTTGACTGGCAGTTGATTGTTGTGCTGACCTTAGTCCGCTGATTTGCGACTCTAGCTCCACACGCATGCCTTGATTTGAGCGAGTAAACTCAGCACGTAAGCCCTCGAGCTTGTTTTCGTAAGCCTCGGTCGTGCCGCTTGAGGTTGTGGTAATCTTAGCCGATAGCTTACGTATCTCATCGTCGTATTTTTGCGATAGTCCTTGTGCAGATGCTTTAATCTCAGCTTGTAAACCAAGTTTATCGCTAGCCATGGTGGCTTTTAATCCCTCGATACCAGCTTGATAGCTTGATGATAATTGCCTATCAGCGTCTTGATAGTCACGTCTGATACCTGAGACTGTCTCATTAATAAGCGCAAGTTTTTTATCAGTATCCTCACTAATCCGTGCGGCAATACCACTTGCACTCTCAACAATCTCTGTTTTAATATGATCACGATGATACTCACGTAACATGCCGTTTGTCGTGAGCTTGATTTTTGACCACAAGTTAGAGTTTTCGGTGTCTGTCAGCTCTAAATTAATAGACTGTAGACCACTAAGCATCTCCTCAAGACTTTTAAACACACCTGTCGACTCACCGCTACCCTCAACGACAACTGGTGCAACGTATCCAGTCGCTTTATCTCCTCGCTCAATCATAACCTGATTAAAATGCGCTGTGCCTAAACAATCACTAGCTAGCCTGACTTTTTGATTATCATCTTGCGCTACAAACGTGTAATGCATACGTCCATCTGTTCCTATGACGAGATTTGTCTCGTCTAAAATAAGTGTTGGGTCTCTGCTCAATTGTTACCTCCTATTTTTCAAATAACAACTTATTTTCGGTTATATTTTGTATATCGCTAACATTATCTAATTGCAATATAGATATGCTGTATTTACTGGGTGTTTTACTGATGTAAACTTTTGCACTAGATGACAGACTGACATTATTAATTGCAACTAATTTAAAAGAGTTAATGTCATTTATCACATTGTCTATATCTGACAATGGGACATAAATATAAATGGTTTTGGCTCTTGTATAAATATCCATTACAGCGCTTGTTGTGACTGTTTTTTGATAAAGTGATTTAAGCCTCCAAATAACATCGTGATTGTAAATAATCTGTTTGATGTGTTGACTATTGTAGATAACATCAGTCACTCCTCTAAAATCAGCAACATTATCTTTTTCCTGCTCTGGTACGAAGTAACTCATTTTTTTATGACGTTTTTTTTGTTTGCATTAAACGTCCAAATAGTGCCATCCGTATCCTTATAAAAAATATTGACGACATTGCCATTTTGGTAGTCGCTAATATCAGTATTTTTGACATAAGGCTCAAAAGTTATCATTTCCGACGCCGAAACTCTACTGTCATCCGTCGAGCCGTCACTATTAATGTGCCAGACGGTCCATCTACTCTGTAAATAACCTTCTGCCTTTTCGCCGTTTTTGGAAAGTTTTAGGCCTGATGAGGTGCCAGAAGATGACGAGCTTGTCCCCGCCAGGGAACCATAATCATCCCAAGCCTGAGATTTTCGTGAGCTAAAATACCAGATATCATCTCCGTCAGTGTAATAAAAGTCCAGTAAGGCATTGCTGTTATAAGCAGTAACGCTATATTGCTTTATGTAAAGCTTCCCTTCTTGCATTTTTGCAAGGGTTGTCCAACTTGACGTAAGCGTATTGCTTTTTGTAACCTCTTTGACGCCAAGCGACGTATAAGACGATGTATATAATGATTTTTGTACCATTTAATTACTCCTTGACCAAATAAAGCACATTACTGTCAGTCGCTTGACTAGCATCTGTAATGACTTTAGCTACCGCAATACCCGATACGCCATCTTTTTGCAGGTACGCAGCATCAGCTGTAGCTTTATCTAGTTTTGAAACTATCTGAGATTGTAACAGCCTAACATCGCTTTCTAGTCCATCTGGCAACACTGCATCTTTCCCTGGTGGTCCTGGCGGTCCTGATGGTCCCCGTGGTCCATCCATTCCAGGCGGACCCTGCTCTCCTTTAGGACCGGGAGTTAACTCAATTCTTTTTAGCTCAGCTTTTGTAGCATACTGATCTAAATTCAAATCAGCAATATCGCTTACAGTGTGTTTGTGCTCTTTTTTAGCATAAGCAGCTGCGATTTGTTCTTTCGTTAGGACATTAACTTCGCCAGGAGTAGTTAACAATTTCCCTGTGGAGGTAGCGGTCACGTAGTTAGAACCAACATAAGTAACTGATACCTCCAAGTAGTTATCCGCTCGAGTTGTCGTGTTACTTATAGTAATCAATACTTTGTCTTTGACATTGACGTCTTTGGTTGATTCGTTGACATACCAGCTAGCAGAGTAACTAGGGTTACTATAGCTTTTTAAAAGACTATCAGAGTATCTATAGTTGCTCGTAAATACCTTTTGAGATAGCCCTAAAAAGTCATTAATAGCTTTAACATCTGGCGCCCCCACGGTTTTTAGATCTGACTTTTTGACATAGTCATCCAGATTGATGCCGTTGACATCACCAGTATCACCTTTTTCACCTTTTGGGATGACTACTTTGGTTTTGTCGCTAAAGGTTAACTGTACGCCCTCTGAGACACGCTGTTGGTCTGTGATGGTAATACTATCCCCTTTATCTCCTTTAACATTACCGAGGTCTTTTTCTTGCTCCTCTTCAATTTTGAGCTTTAAGTGGCCAGCCTCATCAACTCTAGCGCTCTCCACGCTCTTACCTCTATCCCCTTTTTGGCCATTGGGGATGTTAAAGGTCTTTTGGGTATCGTCAGATAGTTTGATTGTCAGTGTCTCACCATCTTTTGTGATGTCGGTAATACTTGTCCCTTTATCACCTTTTTGACCTTTGATATTGCCGAGCTTAGTCTCTTTGTCGCCAATCCATACAGATAAGTCTCCATTTTCGGATAGCTGTACCTTTGTTATGGATTCTCCTCGTGGACCTTCGTAGTAAGGCAAGTCGTTATAGGTCAATTTGCCATCTCCGACCTTTAGCCTGTGAGTGTCTAACTCAACGACTAGTTCGCCATCATCAATAACAGGGTTAGTAGACTGCCATTCTGAGGCATCTTTGCGGTCAAAGACGATTTTTATTGGTATTGTTTCAACTGATGTCATCTGTCCCTCCTTCCGTCTAAAATAATTTTTGGATTGCTTGATTGTTTAGCTATGATAGTTGCACCTTTAGCATCAACCACATCTTTATAGGCCATCTCCAGAGCTAAATTTTGCACGTCTGACGCATTTAAATCTATTTGCTTAGATTTATACCAATCGCCAGTTAAAACAGCCGTGTAGCTCAAAGGATAAACGCTGATGACCTCTTTATCTTTAGTCAGGTCAAAGGTCTGCGGCTCCGTTTTGGCTTTGGTTGGGGTCAGTACCAGTTTAACTCCTTTGTTGTTAGCCTGTGTCAGCGTGATAGCCACTTTTTTGAGTAGTTCGCACGTTTGACTAAAGCTAATCGTGTAGGTCTCGCCACGCCTGAAGCCACCATCGTTGGCCTCGACCTCGATATAGTCTTGGTCATAGGTTTTCGTGCGATTAGGTTCGCCAACCAATAAGTTTTTGTTGTAGCGGGTCTTGCCATCTGTCCCAATAATTTCAGCGTTTAGACGTGCAGTCTCGCTCGTCTCGCTGACTTTGTTTTTTAGGTCATCAAACGACTGTTTAATCGATGGGATGTCATCAACCTTGATAGCATCTGTGATTTTCTTGATCGCTTCCTCTGGCAAAGCTAGGTTTTTGAGGGTGGCTCGGAATTCATCGAGTTCTTTTTGGTTGCGTTCGTCGAGTTCTTGCTGATGTTGTTTGAGCTTTTCGATTTCAGCCATTGCCTCGTCAAAAGCCCGTTGATTAGGGTTTAAATCCTCTGTATCCAGTACTTTTACCCATTGATTGCCATCCCAAATCCAAGTACGCTGATACTTCCCATTTTTCTCAAACCAGTAGTCGCCTATCTTATGCTCAATGTTGTCATCTGGTTTTTCGTACCAGACTCGGTTACCATTGATGTCATTGAGGTATTTAGGTAGATTAAGCTCAAACTGTTTTTGGCTGTTGGTGATAACCTTTTGGTTATTTTCCAACGCATTGATACGCTCTGAGACCCCGCCCGTCAAACTCTTAGAGATGGACTGGCCAATCGTGCCCAACTTGATAGTGTGATTACTATCGGTATAGACGTCATAGACAATCTCAACGACTTTTTCAGACTCAGTTGTGATGCCAAACTTTGGATAGTAGAGCGGTACAATATCGCAAAGCTCCACCTCTTCCATGACCCTGAAATCTTGATAGTCAAGCGTTTGTGACAAGTCGATATAATCAACCTCGATACTGACTTTTGGTGCACCAATGTTATTATCCTTAAGGTACTTCTGAGCCAGCTTTCTGATTTCTTCAACTGTTGGCTCTTTTTTATTTTTGTCATCGTTAAAATGGCTTGACAAATCAACCATCTGGATTCTGCGTTGAGCATATAAGTCAAGATACTGACCATCTAGGATAAACTCGGGCAGCGTCACCAATTGTTCTTCGGGTTGCTCATGCTCGCCTACGTGCGGCTTACCAGAGGCTTCTTCTTGCGGTTTTGGTTGTGGCGTATATCTTACGTAAGGATAGATAGAGGTGTAATTGCCATCTAGCAATCGCTCCTCCTCTACGCTGACGATATTACGACCATACTCCAATACCGTAGGAGCTTTACGCCCCATTTGCTTATGCAAAATGATAGTGCGATTGTCGAACTCGTACTCACCACCATAAACATCCAAGATTGAGCCAGCAACACCTCCTAGAGCACCTCTGGCATTGCCAATTTTATCCACTTCCCAGTTAAAACTACCAAGCGTTAGGATGTCGCTTTTAACATCAAACTTATCATCACCGACAAGGTTTTCCTTCCAGATTTCTAAAGCTGATTCAGCACCTACGCTCGCACCGCTTACAAACGGTTTTAAAGCAATATCCTGTGTGCGCATTGAGATGTGACGCGCAAAAATCTCGATGTGGTCTTTGCTATTTCGCAGTACCCGATCAATCTCAAAAGTTTGCCACTTGGTCCTACGACCAGCGTCAGACTTAATCTTCATCTCCTCTTTAAAGACAGAGGCAAAGACACCATCTAAAGGATATTTGATATATAGTGAGTAATTACCATTGCGCTCACGAGTAACTCTTACCTCATAAGCGTCTGCGATCTCTCCAAGACCAAAAGTCCTAAATTTAGTCTCCCTAGCTTCGTACAAAACTGGTATCATACTTTAACCCCCCAATTAGGTATAGTAGTAATCGTAAAATTACCAGTCCACGAGATGTTATTTTGTCCAACGTCAAATAACGGCATGCGGTGGCGTTCTGTCCGCACGATGTTATCCCAAGCAGACAAGACGTCTTTATAGACAAGATGTCTCTCCATATCTATAACAAGCTCGCCCTGTACATTTTCCAGCCCCGTCTCAAAACCATTAATGGTTAAAACACCGTTGCCTGTGCCTTTGATTTTTAGGATTGGTTTAGCTTGCACATTACCAGGATTTTGTAAAGTGCCACCATTAACAAGAGACACCTCTTGCTTACCTGTTTTTAAATATTTGACAGGGTGGATTAAAAAGTTAGCTCTTAAACTTCCAAAGTTACGTAAGACCTCTTTTATACTAAATGGAGTGATATGTGTTGCTTTATAGACATAGTCAGGTTCCCAAGATAACTCTAAATCTTTCCAGCCTGTTACATTAAGCCAATTACTTATGTCAGTCTCTGCTTCTGTCAATCTCCTCTTGCTGTACAAGCGCAAAGGATAAGAGCGTTCGACAGCTTCGAGCCTTTGGTTATTCTTTAAAACAACCCCATCACGACCAGGTACTTTAACCGGGTCAACATCGTAAAAGGTCGAGTCATGCTCAACGTCATTAATAATTCTCAAACCAAAATCTGAAGATTTTTTACCATCAAACTTGATAAAAGCTGTCATTTAACATCACCTAACCTTCCTTGTTGTTGTTGAATATACCAGCTAAATTCTCTGAATAAGCGGTGATATTTCTCGCGGCTATTACCGTCGGATTCATCAACCTTGACATTAAGGGTGAAACTGTTATTTGAGTTATTTGTGGTCTGATTAGCAACACCAGCAACTCCTCCGCTAAATCCAGAGGCTAGTTCTGGGGTTGCATTAATCGTCATTGACTCTTTTAGCTTTTGCATAGATGAGTCAATGACTTTTCTATCCGCGTCAATACCAACAGCGATACCTTGGGGGATAAAACGTCCAACCTCATCTCTCATAACACGAGATGGCGAGTTGATATCTAGGGCACTCTGTATTGTTGCGGTGATACGCGCTGCAATACTTTGAGCTGCTGCTAAAGCCGCCCCTGACCCTGCATAAATACCATTGGCCAAACCTTGCATGGCATTAACACCGTGAGAGTGCATTGGACCCCTCATTGTACTAAAGGCATCTGTTATTTGGTTTGATTTGGTACGCATGTCATTAACAATCTGCTGTCCTTTTTGAGACATCTGTTGAGCCATACTCTGCATGGTTTGCATAACTTTTGACGTCCCATTTGTCACGCCATTGCTCAAACCATCTGTGATATGGCCGCCATACTCAGTAAACACTCTAGATGGCGAGTGAATGCCAAGCTCTCCTTGGAAAGAGCGCTTGACTTCTTGTCCCATTTTGATACTTGCGTCACTTGCTTTACCTGTCCCTTGGCTTATACCTTGAGAAACCCCATTAGGGATTTCTTGGCCAAGTTGAGCAAAGTTAGCAGCTTGCAGTTCAGCCTGTAATCCCGTAGAAACATTAGTGACCATCCCTTTGACTTTTTCTGGCATTTCCACGCCTGCTGAGTCTAAAACGCTCCCCATCGCATTTTTAGCAGTTTCTGTGGCTGCTCTAAAGTTTTCCTGCAAAGGTGCTAATTCTGCGTCTGTTGCATCCACAAAAACTTGCGTCTGTGTGGCTCCTTCAGGACCCATGCGTCTTAGTTGCTCCAAAATACCTTGATCCACACCACGCTGAGCTAAAATTTCCAGATTCGTAGCCCATTGTTCAGTAGCTAATCTATTTTGTTCGAGATTGGCATTCATTTGCTCCACTGACAGAGCTGTCTTTTGCTCGATAGCATCAAAAATAGATGTCGTTGTCTCTAAAAGTTCAGAATACTTAGTGCGCATATTGTCTATGGCAGTTCGTTGAGCTTCTGACATATTTTCGTAGGCCAAAACCTGTCTTGCTGATCCTGATTCTTCAGCGGCAGCCATAGCATCTGCAGCAGCTTGTTGAGTAGCTGATGTCTTGTTATATTCCTCCTGCAGTTGAGTCTGCATGTTTTTAAGCTTGCCCTCTTCTTCTGTGAGTTCGGCAATCTTTTCTTTTCGGACGGAATCAGAGACGTTAGCTTCTTCATTCCACTTTTTACGTAGCTCGGCATTTTCAGCTAGCTTTTTACTAACCTCACTACGTTTCTGTTCAATATTTAACAGGTTTTGTTGTGCTGTCTGCCATGTGCTTTCTGCTTCCATGGCACTAATGCGTGACTTAATTTGATCTGCATTGTGAGAAAGAGAATTGGAGTTTTTGTCATAGGCTAAGTTTAAGCCATCAATAGACCCATTAAGCTGATCAATCTTATTTTTTAAGTTTTGTTTTTCACCTGCAGTTTTGTTTTCTTTGGCGGCTAACTTAATGATTTCGTCAGCTAATTTTTGATGAGCTGCAGTGCTCTCTTTGACGGACTCAAGGCTCTTCTTACGCTCTTGCACGCCCTCACGGACAGAATCTCTTAGCTGTTTGTTGCTTTCGACTAGCCCCTCCTGCTCTTTTTTCAGCTTTTTGGTCTCGTCTGACTCTTTAGTTAGCCATGACCACAAACTTACACCGACAGCAACTAACGCACCAATCGCACCTACTACCCAACCAACGGGACCTGTTAAGGCTACAAGTGCCGCTTTAAGAGCAGTTACCGCAGCGGTACTGGCTATGGTTGCAGCAGTAGATAAGCTAATAGCTCCTGTCATAACGCCATAAATAACTGTACTGGCTTTTAAGACACCTAACTGAGACAGCCTTGCGACCATATCAGCTTTAGTCATCGTGGTACTTACCGCTTGTACCGCAGTCACAGTCTTAATGGTTGTTGCTCCAATACTCATTGATGCAGATGCCATAACCCAAGCTCTATTTAGCGCTTTAATCATTGTTATGGTCTCATTAACTGCCCTCATGGCGGCTAGACCAGATGCTACACCAACCAGGGCTGGTGACAGAGCTTTGACGACTGATATTCCAGCCCCAATAACACTAAACAAAAGTTTAAATAGCGGTGTACTAGCTTTAATACTTGCATTGATGGCGCTAAAAGAGGCATTGATAACAGCTTTCAAACTATCAAAATGATCAGCTATACTCTTGCCTGTTGCGGCCTTAGATAAATCATCTAAAGCCTTAATGCTATTGGCTACACCTTTTGCAATGGCATTCTTAATATTGTTAAAAGAGGTTTCAATCCCTTTGCTGTTTTCTTTGGCAAGCTCTGCAAAACCACCGACACCATCATTCAGCTCGATGAGTTTATTAGAAAATTGGTCAAATGTTATTTGGCCGTTTTTTAATGCCTCATAAAAATCCTTTTGGGCTGAGGCACCCGCGAAGCCAAACGCTTCCGCAGTCTGTTGCAAGGCATAAGGCATTGTTTCTTGAAGAGTTTTCCAAGCTTGCATATCAACCTTGCCAGCTGATAACATTTGAGCATATTGTTCTAATCCTCGGCTTGCAGCTTCAGAGGAGGCCCCAGAAGCTAAGAAGGCGTTATTTAAAGCCAGTGTGAGATTTGTTGATTTGTTGATATCTTTCGTGATAGAGGTCAACCGTTGAGCAGTTCCGACAACCTCGTCTAGAGTAGTCGGTAAACCATCAATCCCATTAGCCAGCTTATCTGTTGACCTTGCAACATCCTCAGCACTATGCCCCATAGCTTTCATGACTCTTGGATATTTTTCCAGAGTGTCAAATCTTGTGATGGCCTTACCAAGAGATTGGCTAACCAAATCAACTGCAGCCGAAGCTAATTTAAAGACTCCTGCACCAACCGCAAATTTTTTAAGAGAGGAGCTGCCTTTATCACCGTGCTTGGCAACTTTATCTAACTCATTATTGAGTACCTTTACCTGCTTACCATCAACGTCAACAAGTATCGTTACCTTACCATCAGCTGCCATCATCTTCCTCCTCTCCGTCATCTAAGCTGTACTTGGCCTTTAGTTTACGCATGTTATCTCTGTAATCTTTATCCCCTTTACCATCATCTTTCCACTGTCTGATAGCTATAATGCGTTGCATAATAGTGTCATCGGGTAGAGCATTTAAAAGTGCCTTAAATTCAATCCAAGACAATTTGTTTTGCTCTTTTAAAAGATTGATTTTGTAGGCTTGCATAAAGCTCGCATAGATAAACTCAGCGTCCAACCTAAAATCGATTACTTTTTCGTTATCATCTTTTTCTTTTACTACAGGCATCGGATTCCCTTTGATGTCAAGCTGAGGTTTCTCAGGCTTTTTCATATCAATATATTTTTTTTTGATATGAATCCAAAGATCCACCGCGTAAGTAAAAGGTAAATCTGTCCTATCTAGCAAAATATCAAGACACAAAAAACACTTTTCTGTTTCGTTTAAAAAATCATCATCAATGACGTCAAAGACATCTAAAACCTTGTTAAAACTCAAATTAATGGAGTAAGTTTCGCCCCTAAACTCAAACGACTTTACTAATGGATCGTTTAGTTTCATAAGCTACCTCACTTCTTTTTGTATTTTTTCACCTTTTCTTCGACTATTTTTTGGCGTTTGATTCTTAATTCATTCAGCTTTTGCTCAATTTCCCTAGAGACAACTTCAAGAGTGCTCTCGAGCGCATCTTTATCAGGGTAAGTTTCATAAAGCTTATTAAAAGTTCCGTCTCCAAACAGCAGGTCGTAATTAATTTCTAGGTATTTTGTTTCTAAATCTAAAGCGCCCTTGGCGACTTCTTTGGTGATCCCTTCGTCTTCAATTCTCTTGCTGAGATTTGCTTCAATAATCTGTTTTTCGTACTCGTTAAAACGACGTGAAACCTCGGCCTCTATATCAAAAAACTCAAGTAGCCGCTCCTGACTGGTGTCGAACCAAAGTTCAACTACTCCAATTTTTACAGGGAAGCCTGTACGTTTAAGATCAATATTAATTATTGACATGTCATCTCCTTATTAAATAAGAGCCAGCTTACGCTGACTCTATTACATCTCGAAATTCTTCTCTTTTTTCTTTAGCGTCATTTCTGAACTTTCTTTTGGTAAAGTGTTGTAGGTAATTTTACAACCAAAAGCTTCAAAATCTGCCGCAGCTCCAGACCCAGCAATAATTTCTGTTACTGTTGCTACGCCCAACCATTGTTTTTTACCGTCTGCTGCTACAATTAAATGCCACACTTTTCGCTCATCTCCTAGCTTATACTTAAGACTTGCAATGTGGGCTTGGGCTTTGTCTTCTGGGTCATAGGTCCCCTCGAAAGTATACGCCCCCTTAACTCCTACAACGGTTGTTTCTTCTGTCCCGTCTCCGTCATAGTATGCCTCATCTTCTGTCTTTTCGTCGGTATCATCGGAAATATCCTTAATCCATTTTGCTAATTCCATAACGGTCTCATCAGTAACCTCTGTTTCTGATTTTCCTGTTTTATATGGTGCGATAAAATGCCCGCGTAAGGCGTTCTTTTGTCTTGCCATTAGTTTTTCCCTTCTATTTCTAGGTGTGCTGTAATATCCAGCACATAAATATAAAAGCCTTGGTCGCTTAAGTCATTTAAAAATGGCTTTTCGACATCAAGGCTAGTAAATGTGTACGAATTATTAAGACTTGGTAATTTTAAGTCAAAGTTAGACAAAGCGCTGTTAATAGTCCACATCACAGTGTTTGCCAACTCCTGATTTTTAGTTTTGATTGCAATCTCAAAAGGCAGGCTTATCTCACGAGTACCATCCATGTACTCGTTATTTACCTTCCCGCCTGGCATTGGATAAATGGCTAGGTCTTCTTGTCTTGTTAGATAGTCAAGTCTAGGCTTTATACCTAAGTCTAATCCTTCGACAAATTGCCTCAAAACAGTTGCAAAGTCATTTGTCATTTAAATCCCATTCCTCTCAGTAAGGATTTTTCCCAATCCTTGACAATTGTTGCATTAGCTAACGCACGTTTATCCCAACGTTTGCCTGTACCTGGTGTTGTGTACTTTTTAAATTTAAAGGACTTGTACTTGTTGTAAGCACCACCATAAAACTGGGCTCTAGCATGTGGTCCACTCCACGTTACGCCTACGCTATTAGCTCTCGAGCTTCCTCTCAAAGCTCCGTCTCTGTACGGAACATAAGGGTTCATGGACATCATGACTTGGTTGTTCATGATAAGTTTTCCTTTAGCTAGCGCTCGAGGAGATACTTTACGCTTAATGCCTCCCAACTCTACCACTATCTTAGCCATTAAATAACCTCCACTTCGTAACAAAAAACTTTGTTTGTGAGTGGGTGGTAGACTGGTATCACTTTATCAACGGTGTACTCAGTATCACCATCAGCGACAACAGCATCAACCCATGACCTATCGGCTACTGTCTTACAGTATTTAGGATAAATAAAGATAACCGACGGCTTAGTCTCTTGCCTTGCATTATCTTTACCTGCGGTTGCAAGATTACGGTCAAACCTAACGGGAGAGAGTGTAAAGGGCTCATCATAGACAAACCCTCCATAATCCCCTTTATCTTTAACAAGTCTTACCTGCAGTTCGTCAATAAGTAGTCTTTTATCGATCATAGCTAATACCTGTATATCCTAACCCAACAGCTAGTAACTCATTCTCTGCATCTAGACAGAGATTAAACCTGTCTGCCAGAGTTTTTTGTTGGCTGCCTTGGCCATGCCCGACAGTGTAGCTAATACTTGTCCGTCCTAGAGATATTCCAGCAAAGGATTGCTTATCCTCTGCTGTCATTACTCCTGAGTCATTGAAATATGCTATCTGATAAGCGATTGCCCGCTTTACAGCCTTTTGGATAAAGATTAGTTCTTTTTCAAAGGGCTTATAATCGTAGCGATTGCGACAATAAAGGTTAACTGCGTGACCTGCACGCTTTTCCAGTTTCTCAAACTCTTCGACTGTAGCAAAACCCAAATCTTCAAATTCTTTTTGCGTTAAAAAAGCGATAATAACCACCTCCCCCGAATAAAGTGGCTATCTATTCCACTAGTAACGCTAACAACTCCTCTTTTGTAGCCTTGGGCGGGTAATCAATACCTCTTTCTCCTAAAGCTTTTTTGATGTCAGCAACTGTCTGTTTTTTGCGTTCGACAAGCTCCAAAAAAGGAGCATAATCAGGGAATTTTTCGGATGCTTTATCATTGATTTGATTAGCAACAGCTCCATCTAATTCCACGATTTGCCCCTCTGAGCATGAGACTCCCTCAGCCCTGCTTGTAAAGTCTACCGTTGATCTGTATTTGTTCATATGCCACCTCTACATTTCAAAGCTTTTCTCTTTCTTCTTGGCCTCTGTGATTGTAATTTTAACTGCTTTTTCGGCTTTATAAAGATAAACACCATAATGCTTATTGGCTACAATTTGATTAATCGCTTTTGTAATATCACGGTCTGTCTCAACCATTGTGTTTCGTTTAAGCATGATACGTAGTGCACCTTTGCGGACCATATAAGCGGTTCCTTTAGGGCATTTGCGAGAACGCACAATTTGTACCCCTAAAACTTCACCATAAACACCAGAGACAACACGATTTGCTCCAACCTCGGTAGCGCCTAACCACTCCTTCGCAGCATTTAAACGTAGAGTAGATGCATCTGCTGGGTTCATGACAATAACTGTCTCAGCATCGTCCTCATCATTAAAGATGTCGAGCGCTTGAGATACTCCCTCAACAGAAGCAGGAGCGCTAACAGTTTGAGTAGAACCACTAAGGGCAGTCAATACATCCGCATCAACTTTGTGGTCAATAGCTTCTACGATTTGCTTTGCTGCCTGGCCTACTGGATCGCCGTACCCAGATAAAATAGCTTCGTCAGTAATTTCTACACCTTTACCCGCTTTTTTGATTTTCATTGTGGTCTTTTTAAATCCAAGTTGGGTCATTGGGATAGCTTCTCCCTCAGCGACATCTTCTGCGTCACCGATGTAATCCCATTTAGGCACTGTTAAAGTTGTACCTGGTTGTCCTTCTAAAGTTGTGTCTACTTCAGCGAGAGGAGCAAAGCGAATCGCTTTCCCTACCTCTGCGTCAATCATATCCGCTAGAACCTCAGGGTCTAGCATTTGTGCCATTTTAGTTGTTCCTACTGCCATGTTTTAATTTCCTTTCAATTGGTCATAAAGATTCTTATTTTTTAGTTTTAGGTCCAGTTTTTCTTGGTAAGACATCTTCGCGAAGTCTTCCTTAGACACCGAACCTTGTCCGTTATCAGCAGACGGATTGCCTGCCACTGTGATTTTAGGAGCTTTATCCTTTGTTTGGCCAAAGTGAGGATACTTACCCAAAACCGTTTTGATTGCATCCTCTATGCTTGTCTCGTCAGTGACAAGACGCTCAGATAGTGCAATCACATCATCAATAGATTCAGCGTTCACACCTAAAGACATTGCCGCTAGCTTTGCATTAAGAGCCTTATTGTTTGCCCGAGCTTCCTCAAGCTCTTTGTCTTTAGCATTCAAGATTTCTGTCTGTTTTTCTGACTCGCTTTTTTGTGACTCTTGCCACTCTTTGAAGGCTTTTAGTGCATCCTTGGCTGACTCCACGTCATCAAAACCTAAGTCTTTAACCGCTTTGTTATAGCCTTTAGAATGCTCTTTAGTTCCCACTCGATTCAAATCATCTTGTGTAAATGCTTTATCTTCTTGTTGATTACTTTCCAAGCCAGTAGTCTCTTGGTCGACGTTTTCGTTTGTCACATTTTCCATGTGCATTTCCTCCTATAAAAGCGATAGGTCGCTGATTTCCGTTCTTTAACGCCTGCGGATAAAGGCACAATAAAAAGCCGTATTGCTACGACTTGGTTTAGATTTGATTTGTAAAAGGGGTCGAATTCGACACGGTTAAACTTTATTTGCCCCACTTACGTTTGTAGTTTTTCTTGACGTAGTTAACCGTGTCACCAATTGCCTTGATGGCTGATTGGTTATCTAAAGTAGCAGCTTTAACAGACGCAAACTCTTCATTGGTAGCTTGGGCGTTTTGTTGTACAACCGCTCTCAGCTCTGCAATTTGTCGGTTCTGATTTTTAATAGCTTCTGCTTGCATGGCATTCTCTGCAACAAGCAACACAATAGCTGTTTCCAATTTACGTTTTTTCTTGATGCGTTTATTCATGTCTTCCTCCTGTTTTTAGGTACAAAAAAAGCACCTAGCCTTTAGCTAAATGCTCTAGATTTAATAAGTCGTGTCACCAATAACCTTTATCAGTCAGTAAATCAATAATACTCTCAGCTAGTTTACCTTTAGCTGTTATATTGTACTTCTCATCAAAGCTTTCTGTCTGGTAGTAAGTCTCTATACCTTCACAAAAAACATCATACTTTTCGGAATTAACATCTATATCCACAGGTAATCCCGGAAGTTCATTTTTGACAAAATCTATTTGACTATCATTTAAAATACTTTTTAATTTCATCAATTTCCTCCATATTTTTTGCGGATTCTCGTGCTAGTAGCATGAACTGTAACAATATTTCCGTCTATAGGGTTTATTACTGTTGATACACGCTTACCAATGTATTTTTGGGAAGGTCTATCAAGGTTATCGTACTTAATAGGAGCTATCTTCAACGGTTCTTTTATAGAATCGACAATATCAATAGGTGCTACATTTCTCAGCACCGCCCTTTCGGCTAAATGCTTTGTTATTTTTAGCGGTATCCCCTCACTAGTTTCTACTCCTATTATAGCACTTTCAACATCCCTACGTTTATCTAATTTAGCTTTTTCTTTTCTAACTTCGACTTCACTTTGAGTTTTGGTATAAGGATTATTGTAACGCTTTTCTCTAGCTTGATTGCGATGTAAAAAGGCATTGTTGTTTATCAGATGATTAAGTGCATCTTGTTTACTTCTAACATCCGATTGATATTGCCTAATCAACTCTTTATCACCCAATTGCTTTGCAACATGCAGTAGCTCTTTGCTTTTACGGATTGATCTCTCAATTGCCCTCTTCTTAGCTTGCGCATTCGCATTAGCTTTAGCTTGTGCAGAAGTGATATTTTTTAGATGTTCTGGCAATTCTGGCTTACTATTCACACCGACGACAAACGGCGTTTTAGTGTGCTTGCAGTTGATTCCCAAGCATCCATCAGGCTCACCATGCCCGTAATCAGATAAAGCTAAGATTTTTATTCCTCCTTCTTCTCTCGCTTCGCCAGTGGTGACAATTTGATGCTGCAAAGGTGCACACATCTCTCTAGCTGTAGCTTTTTTTGAGTAATAGAAGGTATCAATGCCAAACTCCCTAGCAGGGGCTTCTTTGGCTTCGTTAAAGACTCGCCAAGTCGTAGTATTGATAACGGTACGAGCATAAGAGTCTGCTCTCCACTTTCTCCCAGCTTTATCTGTAAAGCCGTAAAAACCCTTTTTAAACCACTTCATCACAGTTTGATTGATAGCTTTGTCAGGTGTTTTTAAGCCTGTCACCACACCGGCAACAG
The DNA here is from genome assembly GCF_900459225.1 of Streptococcus dysgalactiae subsp. dysgalactiae. Classification (NCBI taxonomy): domain Bacteria; kingdom Bacillati; phylum Bacillota; class Bacilli; order Lactobacillales; family Streptococcaceae; genus Streptococcus; species Streptococcus dysgalactiae. The sequence continues at coordinate 731,592 of NZ_UHFH01000003.1, read as the reverse complement.
CGTCTTGGATGATCCCTTGATAAGCCCCTATGACACTAATTGGCAAAGTGGTATTAATCAAATTATGCACATCATCAATAGCTTGTCTAGCATAGTTAGATAGGTCGTCTTGGATAGTACTGTTTACCCCAGACTCTCTACCTAAAGCCTCTTCTAGCTGCTCAGATGTATTTTTATAAATTTTGAATCCTTCATTCTCAATGATATAGCGAAGTTGAGCTTCCGCAATGCCAGAATACTTTGCAATGAGCTTAATATTATCTGCATTAAGCAGTCCAGCTTCGTGTAACTTATTAGCTTGCCAAAGATAAGGATTATCGGCTAAGCTCGCTGGGCCTCTGGCTTTTATCCTCTCAATCACTTGGTCAAATAAATCAAGAGTCAGCTGATGATACATATCAGATAACTGACTAGCTTCCAAAAGAAGCTGTTCGTCATTTAACTTAATAGGCTTCTTTTTCATCTAATCACTCTCCGTATAAATGTGTATCAGTACGCTGTTGGTTGATTTTGTCAACGATTCCAGTATTAATTTCTGCAGCTATTTCTTGAGCTTTTTCCTCTGTCACGTTTAGCACTTTTTGGATTGCCATCTCACGAGTGCCAAAGCCAGCATTAACAACTTTTATCCAGTAGTCTAACTCAGCGTCTCGATCTGTAAAAACACCATCATCAAGACTTATGTTGATGTTATCCATGCCGGGAGCTTCGCCTTGGTACAAATCATAAGCTTTAGCAATCTCAAATATAGAGATAACTAACTCTTTTAGCGATTGCTCTACTAAAGCAACAATACTGTTACGCATTTGGTAGGTGTCTGAGTTTTCGGAGACGATTTCTGTTGCAGTCTTCATGCTCTTGCCATCAAAACTAAATAATCCAGCAGATACGCCTATTTGCATCTCAAATAACGACAACCCCTCGTTGATAGCCTTGATATAGTCATCCGCTCTAATAGGTGTTGTTAGGTCCTGTATTGCGCTTGAGTCTAAATCTCTGCCGCCCATACGGATATAAACGTTTTGATCAGACTCGAAGCGAGGCCTTGGAACAACATCGCCATCATTGGTACGAATAGTTAAAGCAGTCAAGCTCTCTGGCACAGCAACTCGACGTTGACCCATCTTAACTTCCCACATAAATTCGTCATAGGTCGTATTGATAAAGTCAATCGTTGTCTTAGCATTATCAAAGATAGATAACCCAAGTGGGCTATTAATATCCTTGTTATTCATTCCAGGGGTCTTGAGATAAGTGAAGATAGGCCTAGTCACATCTGTAACTTTAGCCTCGTCTTTTAAGTCCTCGTATACCTCAGATAACGGCGCTCGGCTACCTACCTTAGTTTTATCATCTGAGCGATATAGCTCATTTGAGATAACATAATCATCAGAGCTGCGCCATTCATGGAACTCTATCAAAGTATAATAGACCTCTTTGCCGTTAATTGTCTTAACGGACTTAATGACGATGGCGGCACTCGAAACGTCTTGCGTGTTACTCTGCAGTGGCAAAAAAACAGGCGCTTGAACAAATGCTACCCTAACTTTATCACCATCCACATAAGGCCTCATAGCTAATCCGCCTAACGCTAAACAACTCTCCAGATACCGCTCGAAGTTTTTATTAAAACGGTCGTTTTTTAGTGTCTCACTAATAAATTTATTAGCCGCATCATCATCAACCTTAATCTCTGCTTGCTCATTAAAGACAAGGCTAGCAATCTTTTTAGCAGCTGTCCGTGCAATTGGCAGATGGTTAAGATCTCTTTTTTTAGCCTCGCCATCCGTGTTTAAGTATAAAACACTATCCCAATCACTCTTATAGTACTTTAGATTGGTTGTTATACGGTCGTACTCTAGCTGACTGATAGCTATTTTAGGATGATCAGTTATATTTGTAAGACTCTGCGTTGTCATCACGTATTTACTCCTTGTAACAAGATTTTTTATTTTTTGGATTACCCCCATTTAAGCAGCTCCTTTAGTTGTAATATCGATGCACGAACACGTTAACGCTGTATCTAAACTCGTCCATGGCATGGTTATCTTTATCAATAGGTTTGCCATTGTCGTCACGACTGTACAGCCCTATCTCTTTTAAAAAGTGGTAGTGGTCATACTCTTCTTCACTATGATTAACAAGATAAAAAGCGCCATCTGAGATTATATTTTGACCACGCTCGATACCAACCTCGATGCCCTTGGCTTTGCTAGATACATCTTTAGAATTGTTCGGAGCTCCCAGAGTAAATACTCCTAGCTTGTGCAACTCCTCCCTTAAAGATTTACAGGCGGGATCTACAAATACCTCTGTATAGTGCATCTGATACTTTTTAACGCACCAGTCCATAAAAACTTTTAACTCTAAAGCGTAGGTTGACATAGCTTTTACTTGACCAGTGTCAGCTCCGCTGTGGTAGTAGTGAGCCACTCGGTTAAGTCTAAAGCTTATTTTGCCATTATCTCTAACCCTTGTTACGATGTTACAAGACATAGAGGTGGCGTCAGATTGACCCCCATCTGCACAGAAATACATCTCTACTGGTGCGCCAATCAAAGTATCTAGAACATTTTTTTCCATGTCAAAAAGGCCATAAATAACCCCTTGAGGCATGACCCGTTGACCGAGTACGTCTCGTTTGTAAAGATATGGATTCTTCTTAAGACTGTTGATAATGTTTTGTTTACGCTCCTCGGACAGGATTGGGTTATCATCCATGGTCCAATGAGTCCACCTCGTGTTTTGAACGTCAAAGACATCTTTAATCACAGGGTGCTGTGGTGCAGGCGGGTTTAAATCTGCTAGGTGATAACGTAGCTTAGCCGCCCAAGTACGCCTAAAACACTCCTGAATAAAATCCATATGCAGTAGATTAATCTCACAAAAGACCACTGAGCCTAGAGACATACCTGTAATAGCACCAACGCTATTAACTTTACCGCCACCTTTGTAATAGACGTGCTTATTACCTTTTGGTGTCATGATTAACAAGTGATCTCCACGCTCGTCGTGTTTTATTTCGCAGCTACCATCAAATATATGCATCAAACCCGTACCGTCGCCGTCGATAAACAAACGATAAGCTTGTTCTTGATTGTAAGCCGCCACAAGGTGGTTTTCATCATCTGACTCAATTAGATATCGAGCGTAACGAAAATGACCCGCTGTGGTCTTTCCACTTCTGGGTGTCCCCTCATTGACCTCTAATTCGTAGTTAAAAGGGCGTCTAATGATGTCTTTTTGCTTGTTTGAAAATACAATCTGCATTCTAATCATCTCCCTCAACAGCATCTAACAAAGCTCTCATTAAGCTAGTATCAGGCTTAGAGCCTTTTTCAGCATCGAGCTTGACTTTAAGTAGTTCAATACGTGTTCGCTGCTCGTCAGTGACAAGCTCGCTACGTGTTAACTCGTCATAGGTCTTAATCATGCTTTTAAGCTCTGATTGTGCCCTTGCTATTGCAGCTAGAGCCTTGCCTTGCTTATCCCATGCTGTGTGATGTTCATAGCCCACACCAGCCTTACCCTCGCTTGTGACAAAGGCATTCCTATCATCGACATCTTGAACGAATAAAATACGCTGAGCGTGCAGTAGATTAGCATAGGTCAGCGTGATGTTTTCCCAAAGTATATCTATAGGATGCTTGTTTGATAGCTCTTGAGCTATCTCATAAACCTCTTGAGGGAGGTACTTAGCAAACAATCCATGTTTGAGAGCGTTGGTGTTTCCTTTAGGCGCTCCGTGTCCTAGAGCGTTCTTGCTACCCTTAGGAGCACCCCTTGGCTTTTTGGAGCGTTCCGTATTTTTCTTTTGGGACGTTCCTTTTATTTTAGGTTCCCATTTGTCTTTACTTTTCCAACCTCGGACAGTGCCAGCTGAAACACCCAAACACTCAGCAATCTCAACCAGTTCAATGTCTCCATTGTGTTCTGAATAGATTTCAAATGCTTTGTCTCGGTTGGGGTCTCTTGCTCTACCCAAGCCTAAACCTCCTGCTTTTATTTGTTTTGAAATAATAAAAAGCCACCACTATGTGATGACTAGTACAGGAACAGTCGGAATCGAACCGACTTACAACCGTTGTCCCCACTAACCACAAGCAAGGTTGCGACCCTTGTTTTTGAACTTGCGGTTAATCATAAAAACCCACACATCAGAACGTATCTGCCTTAAAAGGGATGTGGGGTCGCGTCTCCCCGACGCTGATTGAGACGGCAGGATTCGAACCTGCATACCCAGTTGTCGTCTCAACTCGCTGTACCGCCATCAGGCTACAAAATAACAAGTTTGATTGTAGTTAAAGTTGGCGACTAAATAAATAGTCAGTTGGTAAAATGGTTATCTCTTCTTGTTATTTTGATAGTACTATAATAACATGAATATTTATATATAAAGCACATAATTATTCCATATTAATTCCAGCTTTTTTCCAATTTCTCAACAAGCAACACTCCCTCTTTATACAGTTCAGAAAACGATATCAAGGCGTTATCTAGCATGTTGTAATACTGACTTTTTTCGTAGCCAAGTTTTGTATAAATATCACAATCAGTCTTTGGATATGTCAGCAAATACTTGTCAATCAGTATCAATCTATACTCTGGATCGAATATCCCGTTGACTGCTCTCTCAATCGCATCCAACTCCTGTTCTGCCGACACACGATTAAGTGCTAGTCTTTCCACAGGTTTACTAGGGATTCCATGTGGTTGCCTTGGCTCAAATGAGTAAGTAGCTGTAACTTTTTGAGTATCTACGTCATTAGCTATCCTCCGCCAGCGTGGATACTCTCTCAATTTACGCTTGGCATTAGATTTTGTTTTTTGGATGTCAATCTCTGGAAAAAACGTCATGAAAGCCCCCAGTATGGTATAATTTATTTAAGCTTAATTTAACCAAGGAGGCGTTCGCATGGACGTCTTTTTGTTTTGTGGAGAAAAGCCCTCTCTTTCCTTTTTATTTGACACAGGCGCAGGATGTCAGCGTTAGCGCCTTGAATAATAGCCAGTGACCGATAATCGGCGTTAGATTTTTGTTTTTTTGGTTAAGGAGATTCTTGTCACATCCTTTTTTAATTAATTTCGGTCTATGACTGCATAACGATTATTCCACGCTATGCAGCTGATAAAAATAAAAGGTGTCTAAGTCGCTTTTAACGTGGTTCCTGGCACGTAACCCCACAGAGCCATTGCAGGCTCTTTGGCGCTTGCGTGGGGTTATAAATCAATTAAATACTCTATGATTTTTACTACTAGACAACATCCAGCGAATATTAATAAAGAAAGATCATTAATCTACCTCTTCCCTTAAAACTCTTGATAGTACAGAATGACTGTCGAGTAATAAATCAAATGTTGCATCTGGATTAAACACCATTGCTTCAAAGTCATTATCGCATTTATCAATTAAATCACTTAGCCTATTTACTAGATTTTTGATTTCGCTTTCATTCATTCCGTCACCTCCTCTAATACCTTTAAAAAACACTGCTCAGCAATGACTTGCTCACTGCCTCGCCATACATCTGTCACTCTTAAGATAAGCTCGCTAATATTATTTTGCACTCTATCTAATTTTGCGGACACCCTGTCTCTGTCGATAGGATTTTTTAGTCTCAGCAAATCTTTTATTAACGCGTCTCTCTCTGCAACGTATGATTGCATGTTTTCGCACATTTCTACTCTATCACCGTATGTGTATATACTGTTAATAGTTTTTATGGATTTGTCGTTAATGTTCATTTTCCCCTGCCTTACTTATTTCTTTAGCTATTTTATCAACGTCACCGATGTCGTGAATAATATAATCGTAAGCACTAAAAATCAAGCTATTATCAACAGATAGAGGAATTTTGCTTGTCGCTAAATAGCACTTGTTAATTGCTTCTGATACTAGTTTTCTGCTGTCATTAAGCAGATTTTTAATTTCTTGCTCTGTCATTTTGTACCTCTGTTAATCTCTAAAACTTCCAATAATAAAAGGTAAAAATAGTATTAATAGTGTCAAAACAACTGCTGTGTTATTGTCCATCCTCATCTCCTATCCTCCAAAAAATACATAAATCTCTGCTAAATACAACTGGTTTACCAAGCAATTTATATGATGATTCAAGCGTTTTTATTTCAACATCAAAGCCGCCTCCCAACCGCTGTTTTAGTAAATCTATTGTTTTTTGACTGTTAAGGCGTCTAGCTAAGTATTCATCGTTTTTGGAGATAGGGATTCTATAACCAGAGAACCCTTTCATTGCAGATTGTTTAATCTTATCCTCGATTTTTAAATCATTAAAAAATCTATCGAACCATTTTTTATGTGATTCTAAACCACATTGTTTCACTTCATCAATTAGCGACATACTCATCCCCCATTTCCAGTCAATTCAAATTTCATAAACGTCATCCAGTGAGTTGTTCCTCGTTGCTGGCCAAATAATGGCTTAAATGGTATTGCTGATAAAACTTCCTTTACATTTATCTGACAATCAGACCATTTAAAAACTAAAGTTCCTCCTACTTTTAGAACTCTCATACACTCTTCGAAACCTTTTGAAATATCTTCTTTCCAGTTTTCTTTATCAAGTTGGCCATACTGAGCTTTCATAATTGAGTTTTGTCCAACATATTTTAAGTGTGGTGGGTCGAAGACAACAAGGTTAAAGCTATTACTTTCAAAAGGCATATCACGAAAATCACCAATTACATCAGGGTTGACATTGATTTTTTTGCCGTGTATCTCAAATTTTTCTTGTCTGACGTCCATAAAAGTTGTGTGAGGTTCGTTTTTATCAAACCAAAATAGGCGACTTCCACAACAAGCATCTAAAATCTTGATGTCTGGCATATTTTACCCCCCATTTCCAGTATCAGGTTTTTCAAGTTCACACCAATAGAAATCGTCAGCTGAAAAATTTTCTTCTAATTCAGCATTACCGTCATCTTCAAAAATAAAAATATCAATAGAAAAGTACCCTTGCGTATAAATTACTAGTTCTTTATCATATTCAGGTATATCCCCGTGCCATTGTAATAATCCATTTTTGTTTGGTTTTAAATAAGCATGTTTCCAGTTCATCCCTTATCCCCAATTCCCAGTCAATTCCGCAATCCGCTTTGTCTGTCTCTGATTTTGCTCGCTAGCACGTTTAAGCTGCTTTTGTGTCCTGCGTAATTGCGACTGCAAACCAGTGATTTGCGGTTTGTGGTGGTTTTGTAGTGCGATGCCAAAAACAAACACGAGACACAGCATGACTTTCAGTACAGCAATAATGATGTCTTTCTTCTCGATTGCTTTGTCTTTTTTTGCTAACTCATAAAGCAAGCAATCAATCATCTGTTCTTCTGTCATTCTTCCACACTTTCTAGCAGGTCGCTGTTCTGATATATATTCCCGATAACTTCGCAGTCCTCGTTTCTTAACCACAAATCTGATCCGCGTCGTCTATTGTCAATTCGCCACATCCCTCCTCTAAATTGACGTACTTCAAAAAGTTCAAAATCACTAGTAATTGTATATTGTAATTTCACGACGTCTCCCTCAAAAATTTCAACGCCGTTTTTATCAAACAAGCCTGTTGATTGCATAACATGAATTCTATCTGTAATAAATAATGACTCTGTGTCACCTGTATCATGGAAGTCTACCAATATCATGTTTTGGTTTACTATTCCTATGGAATAAATCATTCTCTTATACTGCTCAAAATACGCTCTAAATTTTGGTATCATTCGTCTACCTCTCTCATAAAATATTCTGTCGCTCGCTTATCATTAGCTAACTCTAGCCGTCTAATAAACTGCATTGCTTCTATTTTTGTTACAAACTCATGCTCCTGAAACAGGTTTTTGTCATAGATCGCGTAAGTCGCTGTAATACCTTTGTTGTAAACTCTAACAACGTGTTTTACCATTTTTAACTACTTTCTTTTGTTTTACTTTCAAGCCACTCCCAAATAAGATGAAATTGACCATTAATTAATGAGTCGTTACCATAAGTTTCGCAAATCGTAACAATTGACTGGTTGGCCCATATCCAATAAGCTTCAGTATTAAATCCAACTTCTTGCATTTTGACATTACTCTCTCTCATCCAGTCAGGAACCACTCGTTCAAAAAAATTAATATAATCAATTTTCATAACTCTTCCACCTTTACGTATATTCCTACTGTATCAGCCCAGAACTTCTCAATAATTTCCGAAGCAACCTGCGCATCATCATTCCAAAATCCCAATGCAGTCATACAATCTTTAGGTAACTTGTTCAAATTATCTGTGTCGGGTTTAGTATCTTTATATTGTCCGTCTACTGATTTTTTGATTTTCGGGAATAACCATTTGACAGTGAGTCGTAATGGACCGGTCATTTTTTTCTCAGGAGCATGGGGTGCAAATTTACTCATAAACATGGCACGAGCTTCCTTCAGCGAATCCGGTTCGTAGAATTGTGGTTTACCGTTTACCACACGGACCTTCTTTTGTTGGTGTGTAGTAGTTGGGATTTTCTTCATCGGGATAAAGAAATCAATCATCGATTAAGCCCTCATATTTAACAAATACGATGATCTCATCTTCATCAAAAATGAATTGGATATCTAAACATTTAATACCATCTTCTCGCAGGTCGTTTATAAAACCGTTAACTTCATTTTTTAAATATTCCAACTCAATATCACTTTTACCATTTTTAAAAAATTCAATTTGCATTTTTTATTCCTTTCTTAATCTACGCGCTTTGTCAAAGATGAGAAAGGAATGGTTTTGGCGAAGTCTAACGCCAAACCTTCCTTTTTCTTTGACTTTTGACGAAGGAAAAACACTTTTAATAACTCTGATAAGAGTTATAGCGTGTCTTTTTCCGGAAAATAACATAAAATTCTCTGTTTTTTACAGGATTTAGAAAAAGGGAAAATTTATGTTTTTTACAGGATTTAGGAAGGGAAAATAACATAAAATTCTCTGTTTTTTACAGGGAAAATTTTCTGTTATTTTCTTTCCCTATTCTGTTTTTTTCTGATAGACAATTCCGTTTTTAATATCAAAACCACCATGCTCTTTGAGATGATTTCGAACTGTTTTTTCGGTAGAATCCAGATACTCTTGCAACTCTGATAATGAAACGGGTGTGAAGCCATCAAATAGAGCACTGTAGGCTGTATCTATTTTTTGCTTACGTTCCTCTGCCTTTTCTTTTTTTGACTTTCTACCTTCCTTAGCTTTCTGCCAGTTCGGCTTACTTTCCTCCAGTTGTATATCTGCCAACACACCAGTTGTATCAACTTCGTGCACTGGATAACTAAACCACATGTTGACCGGCTGAAATTTAGCAAATTCACGTAAAGTTCCTTCAACTCGCCAGCCTGTGCTAATGTTGATAGCGTGGACAGCCTGCTTGATTTCGTCTGTGTAAATTTTACGTACTAGGACATCACTAATCGCTTTTTCAAAGTGTTGTCTCATCTGTGCATTACTTTCCAAATCGTCAAGGCTAACATATTGTTGGTAGTAGCCTAGATTTCGCTCTTGCAAAGCACGTTGATAGATTTTATTGGCAGCCTTATCAGCACGAACCTTAATCAAATCATCGCTAAGCTCAAGCTCTACTAAATCAATCAATGCATCAGGATCACGAGCAAATACTCCAGAACCACTTGCCCTGTCCATGGACTTTTTACCACCTTGACTTCCTTTAGAATGGTGGTGGCAGTAAATTACGCTACATCCAAGTTCCGTGGCTACCTTATCAAATTGATTTGTAAAATGGGCCATCTGATCAGCACTGTTTTCATCACCAGTGAGCACTTTATAAATAGGGTCGATAATAACCGCTTGGTAATTTTTCTTCAGTGAGCGTCTGATAAGTTTAGGTGCTAACTTATCCATTGGTACTGTTTTCCCACGGAGGTTCCAAATGTCAATATTTGCCACATTAGTAGGAGGTAATCCCATCGCATCATAAACATCTTTGAAGCGATGCAAAGCTGATGGTCTGTCCAGTTCCAAATTGACATAGAGGACTTTCCCTTGTTCACATTGCCAACCCAGCCATTTCTGCCCCTCAGCCAAAGCAATAGATAACTCAATCAATGCAAATGACTTACCGGCTTTTGATGGTCCTGCAATTAGCATTTTATGTCCTTGGCGTAACACTCCTTTAATTAATTCAGGAGCCAGCTCTGGCAAATTATCCCATTCATCAGCTAGCGTTTCAGGCTCTGGTAAATCATCATTTAAATCTTCAATCCATTGATACCATTCTTCATAATTGGTTTTACCAATATTTGTATCAATCAAAAATTGCTTGTGACCGTTTCGCATAATACCTGGCATTCGTGATAGACGACTTGGATTACGATTCTGTGTGTCAATATCAAGACCGTTTTTCTTACAGATTTGATAGATGTAATCAACACGTTTGCGGTACTCCTGATAATCACGAGCATCTACTTTGACAATAGCATGTAATGATTTTTTACCGCTATGGACCAATGCCGCTATCGGCAATTCTAGTTCTTTAAATAAAGCATACTGCTTACCAAGTTCCATGCTGTCGGATTCAACCAAGGCATACCTAAAGTCTGTTACATTGTCGTTCTTGACGCCATTGCCATCTAAAGGGTTAAATCGTATCCATGCCCCAGCTTCTTCTTTATAGTCACCGAGGACAGCACCAATGTCATTAGGATTTTTTTGTAATTCTTGGATAAGCTGACCAGCTGTCCTGTCATAGGCTCCTTTTGTTGGTTTATAGATAATGCCCTTATCTGTTTCAATCGGGTATGTTTCTGTCACATATCCGACTTTGTCAGTCGATTCAAAAAGAGTGTTGATGTAAGTAATCAAATCGTGAACAGGTGACCAGTTAGTAGGTTCTCTAATTTCTTTTGCTTCGATCCAGTTCTTGTCAATAATTTTATAGTCACGATCAATAGTGCTATCCCAATCAAGCTCGTGGGCTTCATCACTCGTACGGTAGTCAGATGTCCACCCGTTTTCTTTCGCTAACTGTGTGATAGTTGCACCAGTGACAGTCCCAAGTCCATTGCCTTGAAAACTATCCCATTTAGCGAAACATTCACCCTTTTTGTATCTACTGTCAGACTGTGACCAAATGTCCCAATCCATAGCAGTATATCCTTCGTGTTTTAGGGCCATTCCTACTTGGACCCATGTATGATAATCCACCGTGGCAGGATTGATATAATCCAGCAACGGTAGCAAATTAAAATCATTCTCTGCCATGTTATCCTTTCATTACTCAGGTTGGTATTCTCGAGCATTGATGCCTTTTGGTAAGCGCCATCCGCTAGCAGCAATGCGGTTAATCATGTTTGATGCTACTTCAAATTTCCACATTCCAACGTTTTTAAATCCGTATCGTTCTAGCATTCTGATTTGTTTAGGTGTTGTTAGGCCAGTTTCTCTCCTCTTGGCCAATCGCTCCAATAACTTAGTAGCTTTACCGGCATTTCCAATGTCGTCGGTAAAAATACCAAATTTTTCTAAAGCGTTCTTTTGTTTATCAGAAACAGGAGCCATTTCCCATCCGAATTCTGGCACATAGTCTACTAAGTCCTCAGCATTGATAGACATTTCAAATTGCAACGGATCAACTAATGCACGTTTACGCTTACGCATTTCTGCTAACTGCTTGGCGAGTGCTTCTTCTCGTTCTGCGACAACATCTTTGCTAGCTACTTCTTCAGCTTCTAACAATTCAAAGGCTACTTCAGTTTCCTCGGTCATGTTATCGACCATTTTTTGAGCAACTTCTGGTGTCTTTGCAATTAGATGAGCAGGACGACAAAGTTCATGGCGTTCGGTATGCCATAAAAAATCTAATAACAGTAGATTTTCTTTCCCCGGCGCTAATCGCGTGCCACGTCCTACCATTTGACTATATAGAGCTCTAACTTTGGTTGGTCTTAGTACAACTACGCAATCGACTGTCGGGCAATCCCATCCTTCAGTTAAAAGCATTGAATTGCATAGTACATTATATTTATCATTATCAAAGTCTTCTAGGACTTCAGCACGGTCTTTCGATTCTCCATTGACCTCTGCTGCTTTGAATCCTTTTTGGTTTAGAATATCACGGAATTTTTGGGAAGTTTTAACAAGTGGAAGAAATACAACTGTTTTACGGTTTGCACATTGCTTCACCATTTCATCGGCAATTTGTTCTAGGTACGGGTCAAGCGCCGTCCCGATCTCACTTGCTTTAAAATCTCCAGCTTGCTGACTAACTGTGGATAGGTCCAAAGTCAACGGGATAGTAACCGCGGTAATTTTAGATAGATAACCAGATTTGATGGCATCTACCAAAGAATATTCATAAGCTAAACTATCGAAATATTTACCTAGATTTTGTTTGTCACCACGATCTGGTGTCGCTGTAACCCCCAAAACATTGCTACTATCAAAATGTTGCAAAACTCTTTGGTAACCGTCAGAGATAGCATGATGGGCTTCATCAATAATAATTGTGTCAAAATGATTTGTAGGAAACTTACTCAAACGCTTCTCTCTCTGCATCGTTTGAACTGATCCAACTACAACCCTGAACCATGACCCTAAAGAAGTATTCTCTGCTTTTTCTAATGCTGTCCCTAATCCAGTTGCTGTCATCAATTTATCACTAGCCTGTTCTAAAAGTTCAGACCTATGAGCCAGAACCAAAACTCTCTCTCCGAGCCTTACACGGTCTTCGATAATTTTCGAAAAGACAATAGTTTTACCGCAACCAGTTGGAAGGACAAGAAGAGTTCTCTTCTTGCCGTCTTCCCACTCGTGTTGCACTGCTGACCTTGCCTCTTCTTGGTAAGGTCTAAGCTGCATTAGAATCCTCCCCATCCGCCTTGAGGTTGTTGAGGTGTTTGCATTTGACCTTGTTGATATGACTGCGTTGCTGGTTGTTGTTGAGGTGCAAAATTAGTGCCTTGTGCCTGTTGTCCCTGATATGTAGGTTGAGCAGATTGTTGAGGTGTCATTTGCTGTGGTTGCGCGACATCTTTATTTAAGACTTTTGTCCAATCAACTTCATCAGCGTAAATCATAGATTTGATGTTATCGTATTCGCGATCAGCATAATCGCCGGTGCCTTTACGTTTATTAATACGAGCAACACCCTTAGCTCCGATGACGGTATTCCAGTTCATTTTAAGTGGTTCCCCATGTTTCTTTTGACCAATAGCACCAAAGAAAGCTGATAGCATACCTTCTGTTGTAGTATGTAGGAATAAGTTATGAGTTAATTGCGCGATTCCTTCTGATGTTTCGATTTGAATCGTAACGACCGCCTTGTTACACGCTGGTAATTTTCCTGGACTCTGCGGATTAGGTGTGTGACGAGCACGCTCCATATTAGTTACTGTAAATTGATAATCACCAGGCGCTAATTGAACAAAACCTACACTGTCTTGTGTAATTTCATCATCCCATCCCAATTCACGGTCAAAGTTGTTATTGTATTCAGTCATTTTTATTTCTCCTATTTTCTATTAAGCTAAAATTGTAATGTTAGTTTGATCAGCAAGTTCTTCTTTTAAGTAGTTAGCAATATTATTGATAGCATCTAAGCGCCACTTTCCACCGTCTGCTTCAAACAAAGCCATATTAGCAAGTTGATTAATGCGGAAAATGAACTCACTTGAAGGTTGTTCTACTTCAGAAAATGTGCGGTATGGACGTAATGTAACTGGGTTTGGCGCCTTAGCTTTTGCAAGGCTTGCCACACCTTGTTTAATTGTGGCAGTTTGACCAATGCCATCATCAACAATTTCTGAGCCATTTTCGATTTTTAATGCACTAGCGAATTCAATAACTGTGTTACGATCGTCAGCGTTAACAAATAATGATTGCAGACTAATATTAAAATCAGAAGGTGAATCATAGCGGCCAAATTGAACATTTGGAATAATTGCCTCCACAGTTACTAACACATTTCGATTAAGGTCATCATCATCTTCTTCGCAAACAATAACTTCACGAGGGCCTTCTACAATGACCATAAGACGCTTGGAATTAATATTGTTCATATCTGATTTAAGATAATCAATTAAACTGTCAAGCGTGTTTAAATTCAATGTTTTTGGA